>OZ243037.1:1411376-1764220 GCA_965212015.1 Cenarchaeum sp. | reverse complement strand
CACGTACATTGTGGCCTCAGAGTCCTCTGCCCTCTCTGCAATAGGCGCAAGGCTCGAGCGCGACGTAAGGCCCGGCGAGATCATACAGATAAGCAAGGACGGGATGGAAAACGAAATGTTCTCAGAGGATCAGAGCCGCGCCCACTGCTCGTTTGAATTCACATACTTTGCGCATCCCTCAAGCAAGATGGAGGGCACCAACATTTACCTGGCCCGGAAAAACATCGGCAGGTTCCTTGCAAAAAAATTCCCGATAGACGCAGACCTGGTGATTCCGGTCCCGGATTCGGCGCGCCCGGCGGCGCTGGGGTTTGCAGAGGAGCGCGGGATTCCATTTGACGAGGGGCTGCTCAAGGACAGGTACAGCAAAAAGGGGCCGCTCCGGAGCTTCATCGAGCCGCACCAGAGCGACAGGATAGAGATCAACCGGTGGATAATCCCGATAAGGGAGATAATCGAGTCAAGGCACGTCATAGTGATAGACGACAGCCTGGTGAGGGGCACGAGCTCCCGGGCCATAATCAAGGCGCTAAAGCGCGCCGGGGCAAAAAAGATCAGCATGCTGATAACCTATCCCCCCATACGGTTTCCCTGCTATGCCGGAATCGACTTTCCGTCAAGAGAGGAGCTTGCCACGTGGGACAAGAGGCAGCTAGGCGAGGACGCAATAATAGAAAAGGTCCGCTCCGATATCGGCGCTGATTTTCTGGGATACAATGACGCAGAAAACCTGGCAGAGGCAGTAGGCATTCCAAGTGACTCTATGTGCTTTACGTGCTCTACTGGAAATTACGAGTCCCTTGGCATAAAGCCAGAGTTCAAGACCCGCATAGAGATGAAGGGCGAATAGGTCAGTTTAGTGAATATTTGGTATGTACAGTATGTATACTATGCCACTCCCATATAATAAATGACGGCAGAAAAGATCACTCATGGACCAAAGGACAACCCAAAGAATAGTGCTGGATTCGTGCGTGGTGATTGATTTATTGAAAAAGCCATCAGCCGTGCGCAGGCTAAAGTCGGATCTCTGCGGCAGGCCTGTCACAATTATTCTGTGCGATACCGTGCTAGGCGAGGTGAGGCGCGTGTGCGGATTCGAGCCAGGCGCCGTAATCAGGAGCATCTCGCGGCTCTTGAAGAAAAGAATCGAGACTGTGCGCACCACGGGCCAGCAGAGACTGGCCGCCAGGCAGATCAGCGGCCAGTATGCGATATGCCATAATGGCGACAATCTCATTTTAGGCCTGTGCAAGATTCGGACGTTTGTACTTGTGACCCTTGACAGGGCACTGCTAAAGGCCTGCGAGTTCGTCGGCGTTGCAGGATTCAGGCCCGGCAGGATGGGCGGCCTATAAAATGACAGGCGGTTTTCCCCCGATCAGCTGCCGCACCGTAAGGCAGTCGCCGGGGGGCAGATGATCATGGACGGGACTTTTGATTCACGGAACGGTCGGGCAGGCGCTACTGACAGTAGGAAAGTGTGCGGCAGTACTAGTACGGACACTAGAAAAAAGAGCGCCACAGAGGCGCTCATAAACTCGTTTGGCGGCTATCCGATAGGGTACGCGCTGGGAATCATAATACTGCCCCTGTCTGTAGGCTGGATAAGCGAGGATCCGCTGATGGCCAATGCGTTCATTACGCTGGCATACGCCGTGGCGTCCTTTGTGAGGATTTATTTTCTGCGAAGGGTATTTGAAAGGCTCGGCTTTGATGACAACTTTATCAGGCTCGGACTGAGGGGGCTGCAGAGGGCAAGAGTGCTGTTTTCAAGATAGCGCGCATGTCAACATTTAGAAATTGGCCCGCCATGTTACTTGGCCATGGACGAGACCTACGATATCGGACTTGGAAACTGCGATACGCGCACCAGGGCAGATGCGGCAGCCGATTATATTTCCTTCTGGGACGGGCAGGCAAGGCGGCTGGCATGGTTTGAGCCGTGGGACAGGACACTCGAATGGACGCCCCCCTTTGCCAGGTGGTTTGCAGGCGGGCGGCTAAACGCCTCATACAATACGCTGGATGTCCACCTCGAGTCAAGGGCAGAAAAGCCCGCAATCCTGTGGGAGGGCGAGGACGGCAGCTCCAGGACCGTTACGTACGGCGAGCTATGCAGGCAGGTCAAAAAGCTCGCCTGCGTCATAAAGTCGATGGGCGTAAAAAAAGGCGACAGGGTAATGATTTATCTCCCCATGGTGCCAGAGCTGCCAGTATCAATGCTGGCATGCGCAAGAATCGGCGCGGTGCACACAGTCGTGTTTTCTGGATTCTCTGCGGACTCGCTGCGCGAGAGGATGGATGACTCTGAACCAGGGCTGGTAATCACGGCAGACGGCGGGTACAGGAGGGGAGCAGTAATTGAGCTAAAGGGCACGGTGGACAAGGCAGTCGCCGGCAGGGATTTTGTCAAAAACGTGCTGGTGCTGGAAAGGACCGGCGCGCCAATAGAGATGACGCCAAGGGACAGCATGTGGAGTAAGGAGATGCGGGATGCAAAAGACGAGTGTCCCGCAGAATCGCTGCCAAGCAGCCATCCGCTGTACATACTGTACACGTCAGGCACCACCGGCAAGCCAAAGGGGGTGCTGCACGGCACGGGCGGATACCTGACGCATGTCAACTCTACCTTCAAGTGGGCCTTTGACATTATGGATTCGGACGTGTTTTTTTGCACGGCAGACATTGGATGGGTGACGGGGCACAGCTATGTGGTGTACGGCCCGCTGCTGCACGGCGCCACCCAGGTTATGTACGAGGGATCGCCGGACTATCCGGAGGCCTCAAGGATGTGGGAGATTATACAAAAGTACAAGGTGAGCATATTTTACACCACGCCGACTGCGCTAAGGATGCTCATGAAGCTCGGCGACGACATACCGGGCTCCTTTGATCTCTCGTCACTGAGGCTGCTCGGATCAGTAGGCGAGCCCATCAATCCGCACGTCTGGAAGTGGTACTATACCGTAATCGGCAAGAACAGGTGTCCCGTCATTGACACGTGGTGGCAGACAGAGACTGGCGGCATGATGATATCTGCGCTGCCGGGCCTCGAGACCGTACCGCTAAAGCCCGGCTCTGGCACAAGGCAGATTCCCGGCGTCGACATGACAGTGGTAGGCGAGGACGGCATGGACGCAAAGGCCGGCGCCAAGGGGCACCTGGTAATACAAAGGCCGTGGCCGGGAATGCTGCTCACACTGTGGGGCGATGATGAAAAGTACAAAGAGGCGTACTGGTCAAGGTATCCCGGCAGGTACCATACGGGCGACTATGCAATGAGGGATTCTGACGGATACTTTTGGGTGCTCGGGCGGGCAGATGACGTCCTCAAGGTGGCCGGACACAGGATAGGCACCGCCGAGCTGGAAAGCAGCATAGTGGCGCACGGCGATGTTGCAGAATCCGCCGTGTGCGGAATGCCAGACGACATCAAGGGGCAGAGCATAATTGCGTTTGTAGTGCTGCGCGGGGGCGTCACCAGGGATCACGCGACTCTCAAATCAGAGATAATCGCCGAGATCAGGGGCAGGATAGGCCCCATTGCCACGCCCAAGGACGTCTATTTCGTATCAAAGCTCCCAAAGACCCGCAGCGGCAAGATCATGCGCAGGCTGCTAAAGACCATGGCAGGCAACAGGGGTGCAGGTGACACCAGCACGCTTGAGGATGCGACGGCAGTGTCCGAGATACGCTCCGTGCTGGACAGAAAGTGAGCGCGCCTGCCCCGGGGACCGCAAAGGGTCGAATGCCCCGTAGAGTGGTTATTTGTGTCCATTTTGTCTATATAATTTGAATTCATCATTTATGATCAAAGTTTCAAAGAATCCAACATGCTTGAATCGCGCGCCTTTTTTACGAGGATGGTCGACGATCTAGTCGAGTTCTCAGAGTACGATCCCGAGCTCTCCGACGGGATAAAATGGCTTGACGCCCAGGCGCAGAAAAAGGGAATCACGTTTTACGACATGGTCTTTGAGGTGCTCTACAGGCACGACATTAGCTCAAAGGCCAAGAACTGGCTTGACGCCAGAAACTAGCCGGCCCTCAGATCAAGGGACTTGTACTCGCATCCCTCCGGCCCGCAGTACTTGCCGACATAGACTGCCTTTGGCCTGTACAGTGCGGGCTTTGGAGCGGCCTCTGCGAACTTTTCCTCGATTACGTGCGCCGCCCATCCCGCAACCCGCGATATCGCAAAGATCGGCGTGTTGAGATCCATCGGGATTTTCAGCATGTAATAGACTGACGCGCTGTACAGGTCCACGTTCGGGTAAATGTCGACGTTCTTTCTTTTTTTCATCTCAGCAGCGGTGGTCTGCTCTATTTTTTGGGTTATGCCAAACCACGGATCGCGCGTCTTTTGTGCAAGCTTGCGCGAGAGCTCCTTGAGCACCTGCGCCCTGGGATCATAGGTCTTGTATACGGCGTGGCCCATTCCCATTATGCGCTCCCCTGCGTCCATCCTGCGCCCAATCCAGCCATCCACGCGGTCCTCAGCTCCCACGTCTAGCAGCATCTTCATGACCTCATAGTTTGCCCCCCCGTGCAGCTCGCCGCTTAGCGCGCCGATTGCCGCGCTTGCGGCAGAATACATGTGCGCCCTGGTGGATGCCACCTGCCTTGCGGCAAAGGTGGATGCGTTAAACGTGTGGTCTGCGTGCAGCATCAAACAGACGTCAAATATTTTCTCCACGTCGGAATCCGGCTCGCGTCCCGTAAGCATGTAGAGAAAATTCGCAGCATGTCCCAGATCCTCGCGCGGATCGATTATCTCCTCGCCGTTTCGTATTCTGTTCCAGCTTGCCACTATGGTGGGGACCTTTGCTATGAGGTTTATCGCCCGGTCATAGCTTGCCTCCTTTGTGGCAAACTCCTCGTCATAGTATCCGGCCAGCGCCGCGACAAAGGCCTGCAGCATGTCCATGGGATCCGCATCGCGCCTCCAGTTGCCCATGTTTATCTGCATCTGCTTTGGAATCCATCTGGCCTCGAGAAGCTTTGAGGTAAAGTCGCGCATCTGATCCTTGGTGGGCAGGTCGTCGTGTAACAGCAGGTATGCCACCTCCTCAAAGTTGGACTTTTTCGTCAGGTCCAGTATGTCATAGCCGCGATAGATGAGCTTGCCCTTTTCCCCGTCGATGTTGGATATCCGCGTGTCGGCCACTGGAATCCCCCTCAGCCCGATGTTCTTGGTGTCCATGCGTGGCTTTTGAATCTGCCATATATCATGTTTCAGTGGCGATTCGTGCCTGTCCCAGAACCGTGCGGGGCCTTGGAAGTTTAGTATTTTGTCTAAACTCCCAACGCTGCGCCATATTACCGGATTATTCGACCATACGGAAATGTCAAGGATAGAGAGGGAGCAGCAGAGGCGCATAGACGAGCTGGTCCTCAGGGCCACCGGCGAGGAGCTAGCGAAACTGCAAGAGATGGATGTCGCCACGCAGCTCTCCGGGGGCTCGTTTTACGACTCTTACTCTGACGGCCCCGACGTAAAGCTGGCATCGCGCGCCGGCGCCCCAAAGAAAAGGTAGAACCATATTTGGTTTAAATGAGGGCCCCGCAGGTTCGACGGTATGGCCGCCAAAAAGACAGCAAAAAAGCCCGCCAAGACCAGGACGGTCTGCATCTCGCACAAGGAGGACGCCGACGGCATCAGCTCTGCGGCACTCATCAGGGAGGCCTTTGGCGGCGACTCTGTGCTTGTCGACTATCCCGGCCAGATGGGGGCACTCGAGGACGTGGCCGCAGACGAAAAGCTAAAGACCCTGTTCATATGCGATCTCGGCCTCAGCAAGAAAAACCAGGACGACTTTGTCGAGATTCTCGCCGGACTGCGGAAAAAAAAGGTGGCAGTGACTTACATTGACCACCACGATTTAGATCCCGGAATCCACAAAAAGCTGGAAAAGATCAAGGTAAAGATGGTTCACGATGTGGGCGAATGCACCACGGTTCAAATTTATGACAAGTTCAAGTCAAAGCTCTCCGAGCACGCCGCCTTTGTCGCAGCATGCGCGGCAGTCACCGACTATATGGAGGACAGGCCAGCCGGCGCAAAGCTGCTGCAAATCTATGACAGGCAGTTTGCGCTGATAAACGCGACTGTCCTCACATACAACATTGTGGGACACCAAAAGGATCCCGATTACCTGCTTTATCTGGTAGAGGAGCTGGCAAACGCCAAGTACCCCTTTGAGATTCCCAATTCTTTCGAGTTTGCCCAGATCCAGGTGGGAAAGCTGGCCCAGATAATATCCAAGGTCAAAAAGGACATGAAAACAATGAAGAACCTCGGGTATATGGAGATCAAGGACGCCGGCGCAAGCGGCGCAGTCAACTTTGTGCTGGGCCTCTCCGGAAAGGACGTCGGAATCGCCTACAAGGAGCGCGTTGATCACGGCATATACGCCGTCTCGGTGCGCGGCTCGCAGTCGTGCAAGACGCACCTGGGCAGGATAGTCAACTCGCTTGCCTCCTCGCTGGGGGGTTCTGGCGGGGGCCACGGCAGGGCGTGCGGCGCCGTGATTCCAAAGCCAAAGATAAAGACGTTCATCAGGGAGTTCAACAAGATGCTGAAATAGCATGCAAAGTGAAGGGATTTTATACCAAAAAAAAAACCGCAGTCCATGGGCCTAAAGACAAAGATATTCGTCATAATTCCGCTTGCGATATTTGCCGCGATAATATTCGGATTCGGGCTGTACAACACGTTTTGCAAAAACTCCAACGTAGAGCTGCTCAACTGCTAGTGCCGATTCTGGCGCCTAGAGGCCGGTCTTTTTTCTCAGCAGGCCGAGAACCGTCCCGGGATCTGCCCTGCCGCCGGTTTTTTTCATCACCATTCCCACCAGATAGTTTACCGCCTGCGGGTTTGCCCTTGCGCTTTGCACTGCGTCGCCGTTCTCAGATATTACGGCGTCTATCACAGAGTCCAGCTCTGCCATACCCGACACGTCGGCCAGTCCAAGCTCCGATGCCAGATCTGCGGGCTGCCTGCCCGAGTTTACCGCGTGGCGCAGTATGGTCTTTGCAGAGGCGCGGGTAATCCTCTTTGAGAGTATCATTGATGCAATCTCGCGCAGGTGCCCGGGGGCAAGCTTTGAGCAGTCGCGCTTTTCTCTCGTGTCTGTCAGGCCCATCAGGTCGGTGGTGATTATGTTTGCCACCTCCCTTGCGTTGGATTCTGTGTGCGCCGACTCGAACAGATCAGAGTAAAACTTGTCAGAGGAGAGCACGTCTGCCACCTGCGGGGCGATGCCAAACGAGGCCACGTACCTCTCTTTTTTGGAGATAATGCTCTCAGGCATGTCCCGGCGCAGCCCTGCCAGGATGCCGGGACTGACAGCTATCCACGGTATGTCGTTTTCAAGAAAGTACCGATAGTCCATGTCCTCCTCTTTTTTTCTGGCAGAGACTGTTATCTTTCTCTTGTCGTCCCAGTGTTTCGTCTCCTGTATTATCCTGGCGCCCTGTTCTGCAAGGCTTTTCTGCCTTGTAATCTCGAAATGAAGCGCCTTTTCCAGGTCGTGCGATGATCCGATGTTTTTGAGCTCGACTTTGGCGTGTCCCTCAATTGAGACGTTTCCGTCAGTGCGCATCGCCCCGTCAAGGGACGGGTCGGAGATTCCCAGGTTCTCTATCAGGTCTGAGAGCATGTTCAAAAACAGCCTCGCCTGCCGCGGCCCCTCAAAGTCGGGCTCTGTGACAATCTCGACGAGCGGCACGCCGGCCCTGTTATAGTCGACTAGTGCGACCTGCGTCTTTTCTGAGCTCCCCTCGTATACCAGCCGCCCGGGATCCTCTTCGAGCTGTATTCTTCTGATGCGGATGTCTTTTCCGTCGACAGTTACGCGGCCCCTTCCCCCTATGCTGGTCTCGCCGTACGCGTCAAGCTGCGTTATCTGAAAGTTCTTTGGAAGATCCGGATAAAAATAGTTTTTTCTGAAAAACGCGAGTCTTTCCGGAACGGTACAGTTCAGCGCGATTGCCATCATGGCCGCCTTTTTTACCGCCGACTGGTTGAGGCGCGGAAGCGAGCCGGGCAGCCCCATGCATATTGGACAAATGTTGGCGTTTGCCTCAAAGCCCCGATAGTCTGCCTTGCACGGGCAGAACAGCTTGCTGTTGAGCTTTGTCAGCTGGCAGTGAACCTCCAGGCCGATTAGCGTCACTGCGGGACCTCCGGCAGCCTTACCGTTCCCTGCAGCGCGTGCGCCGCCTGCAGCAGCTCTGCATCCTTCATCGAGTCGGCCATCAGCTGCATTCCTATGGGCAGCCCGCCGGAGACTGCAAAGGGCACCGATACTGCCGGCCTGCCCGTAAGGTTTGCAGTTACAGTGTTAAAGTCGATAAGAAAAAGCGACACCGGATCGTCAATCTTTTCGCCCAGCCTGAACGGAAGGACCGGAACGGTGGGCGAGATCAAATAGTCCACCCTTGTAAAGACGTCTGCCACCTCCCTGGCAAGCTTGTCTTTCACCTTTAGCGCCTTGAGATAGTACTTGCCGGAATATCCCGCCGAGGGCACAAAGCCGCCGAGGATTATCCTTCTGGTCACCTCTGGGCCGAATTTTTTGCGCGCCTGCGAGATGTACGAGTTGAACTCGTATCCGCCGGCATCAAGGTCATAGCCGTACCGTATATTGTCATACCTGGCAAGGTTGCTTCCGGCCTCAGTTGAGGTGATGGTATAGTACGATGCCACCGAATAGTCCACCGTGTCAAGTGAGACCTGCTCGCATGCGGCCCCGAGGCCCTCGAGCTTGGATACGGCGTCCTTTGTGGCGGCAAGCACCTCCGGCGAGGTTCCCTCCCCCATCATCTGCCTTACTATGCCGATCTTTTTTCCCTCGATTCCCGCGGAAATTCCAGACAGGTAATCGCCTCCGCGTATGGTGGTATTGTCGTTGCCGTCAATGCCCGTAATTATATCCAGCATGAATGCGGCGTCCTCGACGGTCCTTGTAATCGGGCCTATCTGCTCTATGCTGTTGGCGTACGAGACCAGGCCGTACCTGCTGACCAGGCCGTATGTCGGCTTGTAGCCGACCACCCCGCAAAAGCTGGCAGGATTCCGGACCGAGCCTCCGGTGTCGGATCCCAGGGCGGCGACGCACTCCATGCTGCTGACTGCCACTGCACTGCCGCCTGATGATCCCCCCGGGACATAGTCTGTGTTCCACGGGTTTTTGCTCGGGCCGTACGCGCTGAATTCCGTGGTAATCCCCATTGCAAACTCGTCCAGGTTTGTCTTGCCGGTGACTATCGCGCCGTCTGCAAGCAGCCGCGAGACTGCCGTCGCATCGTACGGCGCAACAAAGTCCTCAAGCATCCTCGAGGCGCACGTGGTTTTTGTCCCCTTTACGCAAATGTTGTCCTTGACTGCAATCGGCAGCCCGCAGCACCTGCCTGCCTTGCCGGACTTGATCTTTTTGTCGGCCTCCCTTGCCTGCACCATGGCATCCGGGTTCAGCGACAGGTACGCGTGCAGCTCGCCGTCTTTATTTGCAATGCGCTCGAGGGTCTTGGCCATAAACTCCTCGCAGGTGGTGTTTCCCCCCCGCACATCCTCGACGTACTGTATGATTGATGTTCCGGCGGCCAATTCAGACCATCTTTGGGGCACGCACGTGCCTTCCCTTGTAGTTTTTCAGCTGTCCTATCAGGTTGCCGCCAAACGGGACGTGCCTGTCCTCGCGCAGATCGGTTATCGCCATCTCTGCTGCGTCCAGCGGCTCGTCTTGCACGCCGGCCCTGTCCAGTATGTCAAAATAGTCCATCATTTGCTGTATTCTCTCCATGTGTACCGTGTGATCGTCAAGCTCGATTCTCATCAGTTTTGCAACGCGCTGGATCTCTTGTTTGGTAACCAATCTTTTCTCCTATGGTGTAAGCCTGTCGACGTCCCTAGGATAAAACGTTACGTCCCGTATGTTTTCTGTCCCGGTGAGGGCCATCATCAGCCTCTCAAGTCCGATGCCGCATCCTGCGTGCGGCGGCATGCCGTACTCGAATGCCTCCAGGTGGTGCCCAAAGTCGCTTATCTTCATGCCCTTGTTTTTCATCTTTTCTGTCAGCTCGGCGCGCTTTTCTATCCTGGTGCTTCCGGAGGATATCTCCAAGTCCCCGAACATGAGATCAAAGGACTCGGAGATTCTGGGATCGTCGCTGCTTGTCTTTACGTAAAACGGCTTGGGGCCCATCGGCCAGTCCGTGACAAAGTAAAACCCCGCCAGCCCTATCTTTTTGAGGTTGGACGGGTACAGGTCGTCTCCCCATTCCGTCTTTGCTCCGGCATCCTGCATTTTTTTTACCAGCTCGGCGTATGTGTGGCGCGGAATCTTTTCCGGCATGTCGGGTACGGCAAACTCGACGTCCGGGTTGTTTTGCGCAAACTCGGCCACGGTCTTTGCGGCGCGCCGTATGATGTTCTCTGTCCGGTCCATTATATCGTTATAATCCACAAAGGCCTCCTCAATGTCGACGGATATGGCCTCGGACAGGTGCCTGTTTGTCCTGGACGATTCCGCCCTGAATATGGGCGCAATCTCAAAGACCTTTTCAAAGCCGAGCGTCAGCTGCTCCTTGTACAGCTGCGGGCTCTGGGCCAGAAACGCCTGCTTGTCGTAATAGAATATTGGAAACAGGGCCGCGCCGCCCTCTGTGGCACTGGCAATTATCTTTGGCGTGTTAATCTCTACAAACTCGCACTCCTCAAAGTATCTTCTGACTGATTTTAAGACCTGGTTGCGTGCATTAAAGATGTCCTGTAATACCTGCCTTCTCAGGTCAATCGGCCTTACCTCGAGGCGGGTGTCGATGTTCTTTACCGTCTTTGCCTGCGGCTCAAAGGGCGGTATCTTTTGCACGTCTGAAAACACTGCAAGCTCTGCGGGAACCATCTCGTATCCTGCGGGGGCCTTTTCGGATGTTTTTATCACGCCGGTGACACCTATTGTAGAGTGCGGTTTTAGCTGTGAGATCTTTTCCCGAATCTCATCCGGACAGGCGCCTGCCTTTGCCACCAGCTGTATCTCCCCCTTTTTGTCCCGTATGGTAAGAAACGAGATGTTGCCGTGCCCCCTTACCGCAAGGACCCAGCCCATTACGGTCGCACTCTGCCCGTCCATGCCAGGGTTTAGCTCGCTCGAATAGTGGGTTCGGCGCATGCTCCCCAGCTCTGTCTTTATCATGATTGTATGGCGTTTCTTTATCCGTGTAATTAGTTTTATCACGTTGTCACGTACGTGCTGCCGGCGCTTTCATTCCTGCCCTTTTGCAGTCCTCCCGTACGGCTGATCTGCGGGATCAAGGTACTGCCCATTCCGGCGGCATCTTGCGCACGGTCTGTTCTCTGGGTTTTTGTGCATTAGACTCTAATATGCAAAGCCCCGGCCTGCGAACCCGAGACGGGCCGTTCTCCCGGTCATGATATCTGTTAGGTTTGCAGATTCACGCATTTCTGAATCCATGCCTGTTATATGTTAGATAGTACGAGGTCACCTGTCCTGCCTAAAAGACAGTCATGATGTGAAATTCACGCCTAATTGCAGTAGGACGTGACCTCATACGTTAGATATTCATAAAATTTTATTAATGATCATTATCTGACAATAGATGGCTAGTCCGGCATACCGTGCCAATTCTGGCGTAGGATTTATCCGAAGATATGTTGGCATTGCTGCTTTAAAATCAAAAAATTTAACTCTGTATTAATCTATAATTTAATAATAAATCGATTTTCGTCAAATTGTTTGATTTTATGATCTATGTTATGATGTGGGATAAATTCGTATGATCAGTATAACTGTATTTTTATTTGATCTCTAGTTTACAATAATTTTGCCTAATAAGATTTTGCCAAAATCTGGTAATTCTGTGCCTTGATCATTTTTTTTAATTCTTCTGTATTGAATTTTTCTATCATTGAATATCCATTCTTTTATTGTGGAATATGAGTGATCTTCAATTAAGACACAATTCAGCACGGCATGTTTTGACATTCTATCACAAAGATTTACCGGAATGCCATACACATCTTCATCCTGTCGTGTCTGGATCTTCCATGTGGTTCCGGATGAAATAGTTACTTTTGTATGTATTCCATCCCCATATTTTTTCAGATTTCTAATTACTTTAATTGCACACGAACATGCCATTCCAGAAGTCTTAAACATAGCCAGCACTGCATCGCCAAGCTCTTTTATGACAGTTCCGTTGTTTTGTTCGATTACATTGCAACACATTTTGTTATGGAGTAACATTTTAGTTATAGTTTCATAGGGATTTTTGATCATCATTTTGGTGGATCCTTGTAAATCAAAATGTGCAATGGCGGATGTGTACCTCTTTCTTTCAATTTTCTTTACAAATTTTTGAGCTTTAACAATCTCTTTTTTGCAATCGCCGATACGAGCACACGGCGATCGTGTGTTTGAATTCTTCATGCTGCTTCTGCATGTGGCAAAAGTTCCATTTGTACGCCGATTGGCGTATCTGTCCGAATTAGATCCTTTATGTCTTCTTTTTTACCATCTACCGTGAGAACCATTACGATGAGATCGTCTTTATCACAACCCCATAGTTTTGGATGGGCACTTAATGATTCGAGTTTGCGGCTAGTCGGCTCTCCGTGTATGTCTACATTGTGCTTTTTGGACTGTTTCATGATTTTTGAGAGGGCGGTATTTACGTCGGGACGTCGGTATCCTACAAATGAGATTAACTGCATGATATTGTTTAATCATGCATATTATTAAATTATTCCCCGCCTGGGATGGCGCCTGCGGGTCCGGACATTCCCCGAATATGGCCTGATCTCCGGAAAGCGCAAAGGATATTAAATAAAGCCGCAAACCAAAGCCATGGAAAAACGCTCAATGCCGGTCTGTTTTACCGACAAACAGTACAAAATCATAGAGAGATACGCAGCAAGGCACGGAATGCTAAACGCAAGCCAGGCCCTAGAAGGACTGCTAGAGTCGCAATAGCCCCCTCGCGAAGCGTAACATATTTGTGATCACTGCAAACACTGCCAAATAATGGGGTTATTTGATCGCAAGCCGTCCTACTGTGCCGTCTGCAAAAAGGAGCTAAAGCACAAGCACAAGCCAAAAAAAGAGTGGAACATTGCAGGACCGCTCTGCGGCGACTGCCACGTGGACAAGGCAAAAGAGTACTATGAGGGAAAGATAAGGCAGCCGTGCATAAAGTGCGGAAGCGTAAAAAAGATTACCGACCTGTGGGAGCCGCGCTGGCAGTGGGATTTGGAGGGCCTTTTGTGCAAGGGGTGCTTTGACGAAAAGGAAGAGTCATTCGAGAAGAGAAAGAGCTTTTGCAGCCTCTGCGGGGGCAAGATGGGATTCATCAGGTACAGGCCAAAGCCGAAATGGAAGATAACAGGCGAGCTGTGCAGGAACTGCTGGGACGAGCAAAAGGCAAAGCTCAGCTAGACGGCGTAAATCGTCTTTACCACCTGCGGCCTGACCTTTGTAAACACCCGGAATCCGCAGATGCACTTTATCTCAGGAAGCCTGCTGAGCTCGACGTTTTTAACCGTGGTGCCGCACCGGAGGCACGAATAGACCACCTCGAACTTTTCCTCCTCTTCGAGTGGTTCTTCGACTGGCTCCTCTACTGGTTCTGCCTCTACAGGTTCTGCTTCTTCGGCCATGCCGGACGTCGTATTTTCCATAATTTAAGCATAAGTCCTATGTGAGCGAGAGCTCAATGTACACGTCGTCGGGAATCTTTAGGCGCATGAGCTGCCTTATGGCCTTGTCGTCTGCGTTAATGTCGATTATCCTCCGGTGCATCCTCATCTCCCATTTCTCATAGGTCTCAGTGCCGCTGCCGCACGGGGACTTTCTGGTGGCAATGTGCAGTTTTTTGACGGGCAGCGGGGTCGGCCCCTTTACCTTGACTCCGGTCTTTTGGCCGATGCCCATAATCTCGCCGCAGACATTGTCCAGCTTTGGAAGGCTGGTGCTTGTTAGTTTGATTCGAGCAGATTTTGTCATCTACTCTTCCCTTATGCTTTGTGTTCTTCGGTGATTTCTTTGACAATTCCCGCGGCTATCGTCGCGCCCATGTCCCTGAGTGCAAACCTGCCCATCTCTGGAAACTCTTTAAAGGTCTCAATCGGAGTCGGTCTTACCGGCTTGATTTTGACAATGGCAGAGTCGCCCACCTTTAGGAATTTCGGACTCTCTTCCTCAACTGCGCCAGAGGCGGGGTTGATTTTTGAGACGAATTCCGTGACCGTGGCTGCGACCTGTGCCGTGTGACAGTGCATTACCGGTGTGTATCCCGGGGCAATGGCTGTCGGATGATGTATGACTATGATTTGAGCCTGAAACTCGTTGGCCACCTTTGGCGGTGCGTCCGGACTGCCGAGCACATCACCCCTCTTGATGTCCTTTTTCTCAATGCCCCTGAGGTTAAAGCCGATATTGTCGCCTGCCTCTGCAGACGGCATCTCTGTGTGGTGCGTCTCTATGGATTTTATCTCGCCTACCGCGCCAGATGGCATTACGACGATTTTATCACCAGGCTTCATCTTGCCTGTCTCTACGCGACCCACCGGAACGGTGCCGACGCCGGTTATGGAGTATACGTCCTGAATCGGAACGCGCAGCGGCTTTCCAATCGGCTTGTCTGCCAAGGTAAAGTCGTCAAATGCCTCCAAAAGCGTCTTGCCCTTGTACCACGGCATGTTTTCTGATTTTTTAACGAGATTGTCGCCCTTCCATCCAGAGACCGGAATAAACGGCACATTGTCGAGCTTGTAGCCGACGGATTTTACCAGGGACTCTCCCTTTTCCTTTGCCTTTTTGTAGGCGTCCTCTGAATAGTTGCCGTCATCCATCTTGTTTATTGCCACGATTATCTGGCTTACGCCGAGCGTCTTTAGCAGAAATGCGTGCTCCCTTGCCTGGCCGCCTGCCGCAATTGCAGTGTCAGTCTCGCCTTCCTTGGCAGAAAGCACAAGAACCGCACAGTCGGCCTCTGAGGCCCCCGTTATCATGTTTTTGATGAAATCGCGGTGTCCCGGTGCGTCAATTAGCGTAAAAAAGTACTTTGGCGTCTCAAATTTTTGAAATGCAAGATCAATTGTAATTCCGCGCTCCCTTTCGTCCTTGATATTGTCCATGACCCAGGCATACTTGAAGCTGTCTCCCTTGCCTATCTTTTCGGATTCCTCGGCGTGTGCTGCAATGGTCCTCTCGTCTACCACCCCCAAATCCATCAGAAAATGGCCCATAGTCGTGGATTTTCCGTTGTCAATATGACCCGTAATGATCATATTCAGGTGGGGTTTGTCTGCCATAGGTGCCATCAATCTAGGGGTTTTATTACCTTTGCGATTTTATCGCATGAGTTTCGGGGATTCGTCAGAATCGAATCGCCCCGTCAAAAAACGGGTAATACAGAGCCGTTACAGCCGGGGTCATTCTGCCGGTGCGTCATGCCGTACTGTAGGGGCTAGCGGAACCACGAAAACAGCCATCCTACTATATCAAAGTCGGCAGATGTCTGGCTGGCCTGGCACACCCCTCCCACCAGCTCCGTTCCGGGCCCGCATCTCACCAGATCCGGATCAACTGTGGACTGGACCGGCGCGGGTTTGGGGTCTGTCGGCTTGTCTGCTGTGGGTTTTGGATCCGCCTTGGGTTTTGGATCCGCAGACGGTTCTGCGTCGTTTCTGGGCTCGTCGTCTGGCTTTGAGGTGGTCTTTGGTTTTGTGTCCTGGGGCTTGTCGTCTGATTTCTGGGCAGTCTTTGGTTTTGCATCCTGGGGCTTGTCGTCTGATTTCTGGGCAGTCTTTGGTTTTGCATCCTGGGGCTTGTCGGTGGTGGATTTGTCCTTGGCCGTATCAGTCGAGTTTGTATCAGTTGAATTGGTGCCAGTAGAGTTTGTGCTAGTAGAGTTGATGACTATTGGCTCCAATATTTCCACCATAACCTCTATTGACATGCTTGTCGTAATCTCGTCTGGTAAAGGCAGTGTGTGATCCTTGTATGTTCCGGTTACTATGTCGCCTAGCTCCACCTCAAGCTCACCATCAGACGGACTGTCTGTCGTAAAGAACACTATTCCCTCAAATATTCCAGTTGCCTTGCCTGTCTCGGTAACGGTCAGGTCTATCCCACTTTTTTTCGCGGGTCTTACATGTACGTCAAAGTTGTCAGCGGAGCTCGGATCCAAATTCATGTCTGGATCAATGACCCGGAATGTGCCGTTGCCTGCCGTGGTGAAATTCAAACCAATCCAGCTTGCATTGCCCTTGTTCCACTGTATTGCGGAGCTGTTCGCAATGACCTTGCCGTTTACATATTCAAAAGAGACAGATACTGCATCCTCATTGTCTGCAGGCAATATCCCGCCTTTCGAGCCACTGCCCCGAGCTTCGCTGTCAGTTACGTCGTTGCCGCCGGCACCCGTACTTGCATCTCCGTCTGCATCATGCGCAAACCCGGCAAGTACGAGCTCGCCTACGAACACGCCGGTATTAATTTCGGTCTCTTCTAGCTCGTACAGATCAATATGGCCCCCGCGCGTGGCCACTCTTATCGGGTTTTCAGCATTTCCAATCTTGTCGCGACCTCGGTCGTCGGTATTGTGATCAGGTGACGTGATATTGATGTACACCCTGTCAGTCCACGTGTATGTCTCTTTGTCTAATTTTATCGATATGTTTGGATCGGGTTCCTTGACGTCGATCACGTTTATGGTAGCCGTCTTAGTAACGCTGGGTCTGTCTTTTACCATATATACCGCAGACGGCGTGTGATCCTCGTATTCTCCGGTTATGGTGTCCCCTGATGAGACCAAAAGCGTGCCGTCAGTGGATCTGCCGGTAAGTGTAAAAGACACGTCGCCTTTGAATATGCCGGTCGCAACTCCGGTCTCTGTTACCATAATGGCAATGCCGGCAGAATCCGTGTCAGACCGCACATTGACGCCAAAGCTGTCAGGTGAGTTTGGATTGGTGTTCTGGTCAGGATCGGTCACCTGGAATATGGCAGTCTCTGTTTCTGCGTTGTATCCTGATTCAGTCCATTTCACCTTGCCAATGTCCCAATTGGATCTATCGACTGTCCGGGTTTCAGGGGGATCCTGCGTGTTTGTACTGGTCGAATTTGTGTCAGGTGTGTCATCGGTTGTACCAGGCGTCTCGTCAGGCACCGTCTCGGGCGTCTCGTCAGGAATGGGCGTCGCAACACTGCCGGCATCGGCCATGTTTGCCGTGCCGTTAATGTCACGGGAGGTCCCATAAGAATCCGGCAGCGTATAGTCAACATATGTGGCATAAACGGTGTCGTTTGCTGCAACCAGAAGATTATTCCTGCCTGTAGAGTCAGATACGAAGTTCACTGTGGCCTCAAATATTCCTGCTGCTGGGCTGATCTCAGTCAGCAAAACGTCGTCCCCATCAGTATCGCTGTCCGAATGAAAGGTGATTTCCAATTCTTCTTCCATCGTGGGATCCAGGTTCATGTCGGGATCAGTCACGCGCAGTGTGCCTGTCCTGGGAATCTCTGGTGGCCCGTCAAGAAATATTTCCACTGTTCCCACATTCCACCGGATATTCCATGTTTTTACTAGCGTTTCATCCTGCGTGACGGCGACGGCTATCGTAATGCCGTCTTCTGGCATGGCAGGCAGGAGCCCTCCGTCCGGTCCCATACCGTATGCGCGATCAATTTGATTGTCAAGTACCGAATGGCCATCGACATCATACGTGAATCCGGTAAGGGTTACCTCTCCTGCAAAATGTCCCGTATCGGCCCCGGTCTCAACAAGACTGTAGCGTTCAAGCGTACCCTTACTTGTAGAGATGGTTACCTGCGCGTCGTGATCTCCGATTTCATCTGGCCGATCCGGATTAAAGTTATAGTCCTGCGCATTAATGGTAATGTATACCCTGTCGGTCCACGTGTAGGTCGGTTTATCAAGCTCTATTTTGGCACCAAAATTGGATGTAAACAAGTCTACGGTGGTCACGCTGCTAGTCTCCCCCACAAAAGCTGCGTCAGACGGGCCCGTATCAGTATGGCTCATGACAATATGCTCCCCCCGATCCAATTTAACACCAGCCAAATCCTTGGGAACCCCTAGAATGATCCTAAAGGTTCCGGTATTGCTGCCGGTCTCCTCAAAGTAGTCAGGCACAGGCCTAAATTCATGCTCCTGGCCACCTGCATTGCCCATGGTAAGTGTGCCGGCCTCAGAAGCCCATGTGATCAGATCCAGATCGTATGTGTCTTGTTTTTTGCTGTCAAGATCAAGATCCGGATCATCAATGTACAACGGCATGTCGTGTCCTATAACGTAGGTGTTTGCATCGATTCTCAGTTCGGCGTCCCTGAGATTAAATGTTGCCGAATCACTGGCGGTTTGTTGCATGCCTGCGTCATCAGAATAGGTATACTCTACTGTAATGGTGTCGCCCTTTAGGATGCAAAAGTTGCCGTCCTGGGCATTGCCGTCGGCGTCTGCAAATCGTGTGCCTGAATTATCCGCAGTGGGGCACCGGCCGTCTGCAGGACCGTCAGTGTACAGGACAGGCAGGGACAGTTCAAACTCTCCGGGATTGGATTCTGATATGGGACCAAGCTCGTACTGGTCGCCGGCAGGTTCTGTCCCAACAGTGAGAATAGAGCCGCCGGGTGCCTCACCTCCGGCTGTTGCAATAATTACAGTGTCCGATTCCCTGGACACTGAGATTTTTAGCGGCCCCTGCGTGCTGTCTGCAAGATATCGTGCAATCTTGTCCCCGCTGTTTGTCGATACAGAGTTTGGATCGTTAATCGTAACATACATGGTTAGTGTGCCATCTGGGATGAACTCACTATTCAAAAAGGGTACCGGATACACATCCCTGTCAAGGCTGACAGAGACTTGCTGGCCGTGCGCATCAATAGTCCCCAGAGCCAGTATCAGGCCCACAACCACAATTGTCAGGTATGATCCGCCATTCAATATTGTGAATTTTCGCCGTCTGTTATTTAATGTTGTAGATCAAATTGCCCGTACAGGGTCACATAACCACCTAAATCAGCTAGGTGTGATTACCCAATCCATACGCCACAAAATCGATTTGACATATGAGCCAGTGACTGCCTAGACACGATCATACACGTACAAGGTATGAGGTCACGTCCTACTGCAACTAGGCGTGAATTTCGCATCAATGGGTATCTTTTAGGCAGTATATGTGACCTTGTACCGTACAAGTTATAGATCTGTTTTATATAATCAAAATCCAGCATAAAATGCATGGACAAAAGGGAAAACTATAGCATTCTTGTCAAAAAAGATGGCAAATTCCATGTAGGTTACTGTCTAGAAATACCCCAGGCCAGAGGCCAGGGAAACACGAAGCAAGAGGCAATTATGGATACAAAAAATGCAATCAAACTGTGCAAATCCTACCTCAATGACAAAAAGAAAGATCTTGCTTCAGAATTAACCACAGTGACGATTTGAACCTTCCCGTTATCGGATATTTGGAGATACTCAAAGCATTACACAAAAAAGAATTTTGCCCCACAAGACAGACTGGAAGTCACATCATTGTAGATAATGGCAAAGGAGTCTGGACCACAATACCTAGAAAAAAAGAAATAGGTAAAGGATTACTGTTACAAATAATTGCAGATTGTCAGATGACTAGAAAAGAATTTCTTGAATTACTTTGAGATAACACTGGTATTTTTTATAATTCAGCAATTATACGGCACATCACCATGCCGGATTTCAGGACGGCAGGATATAGAATCATCGAAACCACGAGAACAGCCAATCGACAAAGCTGACAGGTGACCGGACAGCCTGGCACGTCCCGTCCACCAGCTCTGTTCCGGGCCCGCATCCCGGCTTGTCCGGACCGTCCGTTGGTTTGGGATCCATCTTTGGCTTTGGATCTACTGTGGGTTTGGAATCGGCTTTTAGTTTTGAATCTGACGCAGGTTCTTTGTCCTTGGGCTTTGCATCATCGGCAGGCCTTGCGTCCTTGGGTTTATCGTCATCGGAAGGCTTTGTGTCCTTTGGTTTTGCATCGCTTGGTTTGGTTTTGGGTTTTGTGTCGTCCTTGGGCTTTTCAGCGGAGGATTCGGCCTTGTCTGCTACAATATTGGTAGAGTTGGTACCGGTAGAGTTTGTGGTAGCAGAGTCGGTATTGGTGGAATTGCTATCAGTAGAGTTTGTGTCTATTGGCGCCGTTATTTCCATCGTGTCGCTGATTTCTATGCCTTTTGTGATGACATAAGGCTCAGGCAGTGTGTGATCCATGTATTGTCCGGTTACTTTATCGCCTAGCGACACCTCAAGCGTATTGTCAGACGAGTCATCTGTCATAAAGAATACCAGTACCTCAAAAATTCCAGTCTCCTCGCCTGTCTCAGTAACGGTCAGGTTTGTCCAACTTTTTGACTCTGGCCTTACACGCACTTCAAAGCTGTCAGCGGAGCTAGGATCCAGGTTCATGTCCGGATCAATGACCTGGAACGTACCGTTGCCTGCCGTGGTGAAATTCGAACCAATCCAGCTGACTGTTCCCTCGTTCCATTGTATCGCAGAGTTGGCCGTGATAACCTTGCCTTCTGCATACTCGAAAGTTACAGATACCGCATCCTCATTGTCCGCAGGCAGTACTCCTTTGTCCGGGCCGCTACCCCTGGCATCGCTGTCAGGTACGTCGTTGCCGCCGGAGCCCGTACTGGAATTACCGTCTGCATCATGCTTAAACCCGGCAAGTACGAGCTCGCCGGCGAACACGCCGGTATTAAGGTCAGTCTCTTTTAGCTTGTACAGATCAATATGGCCCCCGCGCGTGGCCACTCTGACCGGATTTTCTGTACCCCCAATCTCGTCTCGACTACGCTCGTCGGTATTGTGCTCAGATGACGTGATTTGGACGCGCACCCTGTCAGTCCACGTGTATGTCTCTTTGTCTAGTTTTATCGATATGTTTGGATCGGGTTCCTCGACGTTGATCACGTTTATGGCAGCCGTCTTAGTAACGCTGGGTCTGTCTTTTGCAGTATCTGGTGCTTCCGGCGTGTGATCCACGTATTCGCCGGTTATGGTGTCCCCTGATGAGACCAAAAGCGTGCCGTCAGTGGATCTGTCGGTGAGTGTAAAAGACACGTCGCCTTTGAATATGCCGGTCGCATCTCCGGTCTCTGTTACCGTAATGGCAATGCCGGCAGAATCCGTGTCAGACCGCACATTGACGCCAAAGCTGTCAGGTGAGTTTGTATTGGTGTTCTGGTCAGAATCAGTCACCTGTAATGTGGCAGTCTCTGTCTCTGCATTGTATCTTGATTCAGTCCATTCCACCTTGCCGTTGACCCAATTGGAGCTATCGACTGTCCGAGTGACAGGGGGATCCGGTGTGATAGTACCGGTGGCGTTTGTGACGGGAGGATCCGGTGTGATAGTACCGGTGGCGTTTGTGACGGGAGGATCCGGTGTGATAGTACCGGTGGCGTTTGTGACAGTGCTGTCGCCGGAATCCACCGCAGTATCAGATATTCTGATAGTTACGCTAGACGTTTTGTTGGATTCCCCGACATAATTTGCGCTAGATGGGTTCAAATCAGTATGTGTTATGGTAACTAGCTCCCCCGGACTCAGGGCAGTGCCGTTAAGTTCACTTGGAATCCTGATGGTGGCCTCGAATATTCCGGTGCTATCTCCGGTTTCATAAAAATAAGAGTTGATCCCCTCTGCACCAAATGCATTAAAAACCCAGTTGCCGTCCTGCAATTCAAGCGTGGCTGCACTGGAATCCCATATCATATTATCCAATCCGAATGCTTCATTATAATCTGCAAGATCATGATCAGAATCCGTGAGTTCCAGTACAATGTCATCTCCAATGTCGTATACCTCCTTGTCGGTTTTCAATTCGGCGTCAGTAAGGGTAAATCTCGCCGAATCGCTTACGGTTTTTTGCACGTCTGCATCAAGATAGGTATACTCTGCCGTAATTGTATCGCCGTTTAGGATGCAAAAATCACCATCCGGGGTATTGCCATTAATATCCGCAAACCGTTTGCTTGAATCGCCCGCAGGGCCAGATGGAGATTTGTAACTATCTATGCTAGGACATTGATCGCTTGTAGGGCCGTCAGTGTATAGTACGCGCAAGACAAATTCAAAGATCCCCTCAGTACTTTCTTCATCAATTGAACCATAGTCGTACTGGTTTTCACCTGGTTCCGTACCTATAGTAAGAATCGAGCCCCCGGATCCCGCACCGCCGGCTGTTGCAATAATTACGGTATCCGATCCCCTAGATACGGAGATTTTCAGTGGCCCTGTTGTGCTGTTTCCAATATTCAGCTCGATGCTATCACTGCCGTCATTGTCTAAATTCATGCCAAGATCATTGATTGTTACAAGTATTTTCACATCAGTGTCAGTAGTGTCAGGCGAGGAGGGCACCGTATACTTGTCCCTGTCAAGGCTGACAGATACCGACTGGCCGTACGCATCGGTGGCTCCCATGGCAAATATCAGGCCTACAGCTATTATTGCAATGTACGATCTGCCATCCAATATTGTGAATTTTCACCGTCTGTTATTTAATGTTGTAGATCAAATTGCACCTCAATGCACGTGTCTTGTCACACGATTCGGCACAATCCTGACGGTGTTTTTTGGTTCAATAATTATACGGCACATCACCATGCCGGATTTCAGGACGGTAAGCCCTAGAATCATCGAAACCACGAAAACAGCCATCCGAACAGATCAAAACCATTCTGTGCCGGAACAACTTGGCATACCCCATCTACTAGTTCTGTTCCTGATCCACAGCTCGCCGGATCTGGATCAATTACGGGTTTGGGATTAACTGTAAGCATGGGGTTATCTGGAGGCTCTATATTATCAACAGGTTTTGTATTGACTTTGGGTTTTGTGTCACCTGTAGTCTCTGCGTCTACGGGTTTGTCACCTGTAGTCTCTGCGTCTACGGGTTTGTCACCTGCAGTCTCTGCGTCTGCGGGTTTGTCACCTGCAGTCTCTGCGTCTGCGGGTTTTGTGCCATCTGTGGGCTTTGTTGCACTAGCCACGGACTTGTCTGTAGGCGTGGCAGAATCCCCCGAAGGAATGGTCAATATAGGATCCGCCGCCGACATTTCTATTGATACGTCTGCGGTAATAATCATAGAGTCTGCTGGCGTGTGCTGACCGGGCAGCGTATTGTCGTCGTATTCCCCGCTGACCGTATCGCCTGCCGTGACATAGAGTCTGTGGTCAGCAGAATCATCTTTGGCCGTAAAAAACACGTTACTCTCAAAGATTCCAGTCGCCTTGCCTGTCTCAGTCACAGTCACGCGGATACCTCCTGGATCAGAGTCGGATTGCACGTCTGCCCCAAAGCTGTCGATCGAATCAGGATCCAGGTTCATGTCGAGATCAATTATCTGGAGCATGCCTGTTCCCTCCACGGTGTAATTCGCATCAAGCCAGTTGAGCTGTCCCCTGTTCCATCTGATTGACGACGAATCAGACTCGACGCTACCTGTAGCATATTCAAATGATACGGTGATGGTATCGTGGTTTTTTGCCGGCAGGAATCCCCCGTCCGGGCCGTTGCCCCCGGCTGCACGAAAGGCGACCTTGTTGCCCGTATTTGCTTTACCGCCTGCATCGTGTGCAAATCCGGCAAGTACCAGCTCGCCTGCAAAGACGCCGGTGTCTTTTCCGGTCTCAACTAGACGGTACGTGTCAATCTCGCCTATTCCGGTTTTAACCATGACCGGATGGGCAGGACCGCCAATCGCATCGACGGAATCGCCGTCCAGATTGTGATCAGGCGAGGTAATGCTAATGCGCACCCTGTCAGTCCAGCTGTACGTCTTGCGGTCTAGCTCAACGGATACAACCGGTGTGGATTCCTCCTCCGCATACGCAACCTTGCTTATAACTGCCGTATCGGTAAGGGTGAGATAGTCAGTAAAGTCCGGATCAAACGTCAGATCTCCGGATGAATCAAACAGTGCAGGTAGCGTGCGATCCCGGTACGTGGCAGTCACGGTATCACCGTGTACAACCAAGAGTCTGTTGCCGTCGGATTTGCTATCCAGCGTAAAGGTCACCACCCCTTCAAATATCCCAGTAGACGCGCCAGTCTCAGTCACGGTAAGATCAAGGCCCCTCCTGTCGGCAATAGACCGGATTTCCACCTCAAAGCTGTCAGCGGAATCCAGATCCAGATTCAAGTCAAGCTCAGTTATGCGAATCGTTGCAGATTCGGTAGCCGCATATTCTGGCTCAGGCCATTCTACATAGCCCAGATCCCATCTTATGGGCGAGGAGGCAGTAAAAGTCTCGTTATCAGAATGCGTAAATGTCACAGTAACGTCGTCATTACCTTCGGATTTTAACAGTCCGTCAGTCGGTCCGGAGCCGTCAGGGGACGACGCGGGATTTGCAATGTCCGGCTCTCTGTCACCGTCTGCATCGTACGGAAATCCGGTGAGGACCACCTCGCCGGCGAATATTCCGGTATCTGGTCCCGTCTCCACTAGCTTATAGTTGTCAATAGAATCGGCCCTGGTAGCTATTCGTATCGAGTTTTGCGCCCCGTTCCCAATCTCTTCAACCACGCCGCCGTCGGTGTTAAAGTCGTGCGCGGTGGCAGAAACACGCACCCTGTCAATCCAGTTGTAGGTTTCCTTGTCCAAATCTATCACGACATCACGCTTGGACTCTGATATGAGGATGGTCGTACTGACGGTTTTATTGGCCTGCCCGGCATAGCTTGCACCGGACGGGCTCGAGTCAACATAGCTCAAAGTGACCGTATCGCCCTGATTCAGCAAATTGCCGTCAAACTCGCTTGGAATCCTGGCAGTCGCCTCAAATACGCCGGTTCTGCTGCCCGTTTCATGAAGAACTAGAAATTTCAGGACGCGGAATGTTTCTAGTGCGCCGCCTTCGCGCCCCATGGTAATCGAGACCGCACCGGTGTCCCACGTGACGTCATCCATGCTGTAGATGTTGCGATATGTGTCTGCATCAAGATCAGGATCCGTGAGCGTCAGCACCATGCTGTCTCCAATGTCGTATGTCTCCTTGTCAGTCCGCAGCACGGCGTCGTTAAAACCAAACGTCGAGGAATCCCTAACGATGGCGGTGTTTCCCGCATCATCAAGATAGGTGTACTCTGCGATTATAGTGTCGCCTACAAGGATGCAAAAGTTGCCTTCTGGAGTGACGCCGTCGGCATCTGCAAACCGTGCGCTTGAATCACCCGTCGAAGAGCTGCCGGGAAGCTTGTACTCGTGTGTGACCGGGCACATGCTACTTTGGGGGCCATCAGTATGCCGCACATAAGACCAGTGTTGGAATATCCCGTCGTCGGTTTCACCTATGGGGCCGTACTCGAACTGGTTCTCACCTGGTACTGCGCCGACGGTAAGGATAGATCCCCTCTGGCTTGGCGCACCGGCAGTGCCAAGAATTATCGTATCGGACCCCCTAGATACAAAGACCTTTAGTGGCCCGTGCGTGCTGTCCCCGACGTTTGATTTGATATAATCATAACGGCCATCCCTTTGATTTATGCCGGGATCATTGATCATTATCGGCACGATCATTTGTCCGTCATTGTTGTAAGGATCATTCAAGGGTACCGGATACACATCCTTGTCAAAACTGACAGATACCGACTGGCCGTACGCGCCGGATATCCCCGCAAGCAGCAGGCCTGCGGCAAGCAATGCAAGGCACGCCACACTCATCAATAAACGGGGTTTTTCCTGCCAAATATTTAACGATATGGATCAAAATGGTAGAAGTCCAACACATGTAAAAATTGCAGGAGATTTACATCGGCCAGACATTCTACCGCTATTTCCTAGACACAGGTCATATTTAACATGATTTTTTCGCGCAATTGGATTATATTTGCGCGCAATATGGGCCCAGGTATTGGCCAAAAGACTGCTCATAGGAATCGCCATAGTGGCAGTTTCGCTGGCCGCAGGCGCGCTGATCATCGGCCACATACAGGATGAGCTCGTGGCAGATATTGCGGATATAGGCGGCGACTCGGTGATGGACGCAATAAGGGACGCCAATGTCGCATCTGACATCAAAGACACGCTAGAGGGCGCCATAGGCGAGCTTGGGCCATAGTATGCCAAGATCATTTTTATATAGACCGGAAAAACCGACGGCATGGCAGTAAGGTGCACCCTGTGTAACGGCACAATAGCGCAAAGGTTCCTCCCCATGAAGCAGTGGGGGATTGACGGGCCGCTGTGCGGGGAGTGCTATTCCAAGAAAATCGCAGAACACTATCCTGGCGAGCACGTAAGGGTCGACACGTCTGAGAACATGTGAGTTATGGCCTGCCGTACTTGTTTGCGTTAAAACAGTTCCATGCAAGCGAGTCATCACGGACTGACTCCTCGTCCATGAACACAATGTCAGTTACGGTCTTTTTCTTTTTTACCAGGTTTACCTGAAAGCTCTCAAACCACGTGCACGAGCAGTCCTCATAAAGGCAGTAATGGGTAGTCGCCTCCTCGTGATCCTCCTTTTCGTGGCCGCAGTTGCAGATCGCATCGTCCTTGACGTCATCAAAGTGCTTTTTGGAGTACACCCCCAGCCTCAGGTACGCCTCCCCGTCGTGGCCTTTTTTAAAGCGCTCATAGTTTTCGGACTTTGCAAGGACCTTGTAAAACGACATGTTGGACTCTGGTTTTTTCGACTCGGATGCCATGATAAACCAGTACTTGTCGCCCGTATCCACAAAGCGGAGCCTTATGCGGGGATCTATCCACCGGCTCACGACGTCGTGCCACAGATCGGTCGCAGCCTTCATGTCGGTAAACAGCG
The DNA here is from genome assembly GCA_965212015.1 of Cenarchaeum sp. Lineage (GTDB taxonomy): Archaea > Thermoproteota > Nitrososphaeria > Nitrososphaerales > Nitrosopumilaceae > Cenarchaeum. The sequence continues at coordinate 1,737,346 of OZ243037.1, read as the reverse complement.
GAACCACGTTCATCCTCAGGTCATAATACCTGTATGCAACGCCAAGAAAATCGTCGTGCCATGAGATCGGTGGGGCGGCCAAGTAAGCAGATTCGGGCCAAATCATATTTAATTGATCGTAATTGGCAGTTAACCCTTATATCACAGGACACATACTGCCATACATGGTAGCATACAGGACAAGCATGCAGATAGTGGCCGATTTGCTTGTCGCCACGCAAGAGTCCGGCTTGGAGGGAATCAAGACCACGTCGCTTTTGACAAAGGCCAACCTGTCGCATTCCAGGCTCTCAAAATTCACCGCCAACCTGACTGGTGCGGGCCTGATAAACAGGATAGAGTATGACGGCAAAAACACGTTTGTAATCACGCCAAAGGGCAGGCAGTATCTCGACTCGTACAAGAACTTTTCCACGATAGCAGAGTCCTTTGGCCTAGAGCTGTAGCCTATCTTTTCTTGGATTTGCGCCTTTCCCTGCGCAGCGCCTGCTGTTCGCGCCGGTTCTTTACCGTGATGTACCCGATGAGGATTATAGAGCCCCCTATTCCCCCGTAGAACAGCTCCAGCCTGGGCGGATTCTGCGTAATCCCAATGATCGCACCTGCGATCAGGAATATCAGCACTACTAGAATGTATTTGTCCATGTATATGCAAAACGGCAAAATAATATATCTTTTAACTCTGTATCTGCCCTATGGGCGCAGGAAACATCAGGATTCTCGAGATAATCGGCTTTATACTGATCGGCGGGACCGTGTATGCGTTTTTGGGCATGATGGGCAGCGATCTAAAATGGCCCGTATTTTGGACGTGTGCCGGCGGCGCCTTTGTCATTATCATATACCGGCAAAAGCTGAGAAAGGAAAGGTGATCCGTCCCGGCAAGCTTTATTGTTGGAAAAAGTTTCAACAATTGATAAGTTTTTGATCAATCGGCAGATCTATAAGGGATGATTTGTGACGCAATACGGATGACGGATCAGATAGCGCAGTGGTGGAAGGGCCTTGCAAAGGAGCTTGAAACCGACATCGAGTCATACGATGCAATGAACTCTTAGGGTTTTTATGTGGATTTTCCAGTCTTGTGTAACCCCCGATCCGATCAGGCCGGCACTAATAATGGAGCCTCGGGTGGGATCCGAACCCACGACCTAACGCTTACGAGGCGTTCGCTCCACCAGGCTGAGCTACCGAGGCACGACTCGGATGTAAAGTCAGAGTTAATAAAAAGCCTTTCCGGTTTTGATTACATGAAAAAATCCGTCTCTGGCATCAGGGGAATAGTTGGCAGGGATTTTGGGCCAAAGGATGTGGCCTTTTTTTGCAACAACTTTGCCGCGCTGGCAGAATCCGGAAAATGCGTGGTTGCGCGGGACACTCGGCCTAGCGGCGAGATGCTCAAAGAAGCCGCCTGCGCGGCGCTGATGCAAAACGGCATAGACGTCTTGGATCTTGGCGTGTCGCCCACGCCGGTGGCGTACTATGAGGCGCGAAGGCACGGCGCGGGCCTGGTAATTAGCGCATCGCACAATCCCTTGGAATGGAACGGGCTAAAGTTCATCATAAACGGCAGGGGCATAGACTGCGATGAGCTGCAGAGGGTGACCGGAAAAAACACCACGCGCATCAAAAAGATTGGGAATGAAAAAAAGGCAGACACCGACTATGTGCAAAAGGCCCAAAAGCTAATAGGCCGCATCGATGTCCCGCCAAAGGTCGCACTCGACTTTGGGGGCGGGGCCGCAAGTGCAGTTGCAGTCAAGCTCCTGGAGGGACTGGGATGCGGCGTGCGGACCATTAACTCTGATCCGGCAAGCTCATCCAGGGGCCCTGATCCCACCGCAGACGCACTAGAGGGCCTGATTGCCTGCTGCGGGCGCGACGTCGGGTTTGCGTTTGACCTGGACGGCGACAGGCTGGTAATCGTGCATAACGGACAAAAGCAGTCACCCGATGCAACACTGGGGCTCGGCATTGCAAGAGCCCTTGAGCTGGGATACAAAAAATTCGTGCTCAGTACAGACACGAGCGCATCGATTGAAAAATTCATCATAAAAAAGGGAGGCAGCGTAAAAAGATCAAAGGTGGGCGAGGCAAACGTGGTAGGCCTCATGCTAAAGACCGGCGCACAGGCAGGCGGGGAGGGAAGCAGTGCGGGCTTTATCCTGCCAGAGTTCAACTATTGCAGGGACGGAATCCTCAGCTGCGGCCTGATTGCATCGATGATTGGCGGCGGCCTTGATGAGGCAGCATCATTCATGGACGGCTATTACCAGGCAAGGGAAAAGGTTCCCGCCGATTCCGGGCTGCACGACGCGATACTAGACGGGCTGGGGCGCAAGATGAGACAGGAGTTCGGACGCATAGACACGACAGACGGCCTCAAGGCGGCAATTGACGGCGACACGTGGATGCTTGTAAGAAAGTCAAACACAGAAGACATTATCAGGATATCCGTCGAGTCAGACAGCGTCAAAAAGAAAAACAACATACTAGAGAGGGCCAGACGGCTGGTGGACGAATCATATGAAGAGGCCAGATGAAAAAGAGGTAATCAGGATATTCCAGGACAAGCTGCGCTCCGGGTCATCGGAGGACGTGGAGCTCTTTTCGCTTGGCGGCGCACCTGTCGCGTTTAACATCGACACGCTGGTTCAAAGCACGGACGTCCCGCCGGGTTTTGAGCTGGCAAAGATTGCAGAAAAAAGCGTCGTTGCGTGCGCAAGTGATTTTGCCGCAAAGGGAATAAGGCCAGAGTTCGGCTTTGTCTCAGTCGTCATTCCAGACAGCTTCTCAAGGGGCGACATTGCAAAGCTGGCGCGCGGCCTTGCCGGCGCATCAAAAAAGCTCGGGTTCCGTATTCTGGGCGGGGACACCAACGGGGGGGCGGAGCTCTCAATTAGCGTGTGCCTTGTAGGGGCTGCAAAATCCGCAGTAAAAAGGGGCACTGCAAAAAACGGCGACGCAGTGTTCGTTACGGGGCCGTTTGGATACACGGGTGCGGGGCTGGCCATAATGCTGGACAATAAAAAGGCCGGCAGGGCACTCAGGGACAGGGCAAAAAGGGCAGTCTTTAGCCCCCCGTGCAGGCTGGAATTCGGCATTGCCGCAAGGGACGTCATGACGGCATCGATGGATTCAAGCGACGGGCTGTCCCGCACGCTGCACGAGATTGCAGGGCAGAGCAACAAGTCGATCATTGTAGAGTGCGTCCCCGCCAAAAAGGACGTGCTGGACTTTGCCAGGCAAAACAAGATGGACTTTATGGATCCGGTGTTTTACGGGGGCGAGGAGTACGAGCTGGTCTTTACCGTGCGGCAAAAACACAGGCGCAGGGTAATCGGCATTGCAAAAAGACTCGGCGTTCCGGCAGTCGAGATCGGAACTGTGCTATCCGGGGACGGCGTCAGACTTGCAGACGGATCTGAGATCAGAGACGGCGGGTGGCGCCATCTTGGCCCGAAACCCACCGCAGGCGCCAAGTCACGCTAGCCTGCAATGGATGCCGGAACTATGTTTTTTAAGCCCCTAGGTCGTGGTTAGGTAATGTCCGAGACGGAAATCCAGATAGAGGCCAAGCCAGAGGTAGCAGAGCAGGCTACAGTACAGACAGCAGAGCAGGCTACAGTACAGGTCACAGAGCAGGCCGCAGAACCCACAGAGGCGCCCAAGGAGGAGCCGCAAGTCAGGGCCGATGCGCAGGCAGAGTCCCAGCCCCAGAAAACCGAGGTTGAAAAATGGGGAATTACGCACATTTACAGCAGTTACAACAATACGATAATCCACATGACGGATCTTACCGGTGCAGAGACTGTGGCGATAAGCTCCGGCGGCATACACGTAAACGCAGACAGGTACGAGTCATCTCCGTTTGCGGCAATGAAGGCGGCAAACGCCGTAATCGAGTCTGCAAGGACAAAGGGCTTTACCAGCTTTCACATAAGGGTGAGGGCAGTAGGCGGCGTCGGCTCTAGGGTTCCCGGGCCCGGCGCGCAGGCGGCAATCAGGGCGCTTGCAAGGGGAGGCTTTAGAATCGGCAGGATAGACGACGTCACGCCGATTCCCCACGACACCACCCGGAAAAAGGGCGGCAAGAGGGGCAGAAGAGTCTAGGTAATCTTTATCCTTATAGTGCACCCCCTGGTCTGAAGGTACTGTTCCAGGAACTTGCGGAACTTTTCTTCGGGCTTGCTCCACCGGTGGCGGTCTATCATGTCGGAGAATCTTTCTGCAATCCCGTCATACAGGTCCTGGCTAAGCTTTATCTTGAAAAAGCTCCACCCTGCCTTTTGCTCCGGCGGCCCCAGCATGCAGCCGTCTTGCGCGCCGCAGAGCGTCTCTAGGTGCGACATTGCCTTTTTTACATTGAGCGTGTCGTGCGAATAGTCCGTCGTGCTGAGCTCAAAGATTACGGACATTATTCTCCGGACTCTGCCTGTCTGCCGCTTATCTTGTCAGACAGCGAGACGAACTTGCCGTCCTGCTCGACGTTGATCCTAGTCTGCATGCGTATGTGGAGGCCGACGGACCGGAACAGCAGGAGCAGCTTTCCGCCGTCAATGTCCTCGTCAATCTCGCCGGACGCAATCAGCTCGCCGAGCTTTTCTATCATTATTCTAGTCTCGCCGGGAAACTGGGATTCCGCATTGCCCAGTACCTCTGCCCCCCGGTATCCGAGGCGCCCGACTAGCAGCTCGCGGGGCGACTGTACCTTGGGCGCCTCGCCGGACTGTGCATCGCTTTGGCCAGAGATGTTTTTTTGCATCTCTGCCAGGCGCCTTGCCTTTAGCCGCTCCAGCTCGTCGTCTTTGCTCATCCCTTGATCACGCCCACCGGCACAAGCTTTGCGACCTTTGTGGCGATTCCCAGCTTGTGCGAGACGTCAACTATCCTGTCGACGTCCTTGTATGCCTGCGGGGTCTCCTCTATAATGCCGTCGCGGGTAAGCGACTTTACGAATATCCCCCTGTCTGTCAGCGACTTTTTGACGCCCTCCTCTGTATACTGGCGCCTCGCCTTTGAGCGCGACATTGTGCGGCCCGCCCCGTGCGCAGTGGAGCCAAACGTAAGGTCCATCGAGCCGGGCTGGCCGATCAGAATCCAGCTCGCCGTCCCCATGGAGCCGGGTATGAACACGGGCTGGCCCAGGTCCCTGTATTTTTCGGGCACCTCGTCTGTGCCGGCCGGAAACGCCCTGGTGGCGCCCTTTCTGTGCACCACGACGGGGCGCATCCTGCCGTCGATTTTGTGCCGTTCCACCTTTGCAATATTGTGCGACACGTCATAAATTAGATCCATCCCCAGGTCTGCCTGCGACTGGCCGAACACCCGCTCAAATGACTTGCGCGTCCAGTGCGAGATCATCTGCCTGTTGCTCCAGGCAAAGTTCAGCGCCGCAAACATTGCCCCCCTGTACGACTCGCCCTCCTCGGAGCTGTTGGGCACGCATGCAAGCTCCCTGTCCATCAGCGAGACGCCGAACTTTTCTAGCGCCCGCTCAGAGACCCGCAGATAGTCGCTGCACACCTGGTGCCCAAAGCCGCGCGAGCCGCAGTGTGTAAGCACCGTTATCTGGCCCTTTTTTATCCCCATCCTTTCTGCGGCTGTCTCGTCGTGAATCTCTGCTACCCTTTGTATCTCCAGAAAGTGGTTTCCAGAGCCGAGGCTTCCAAGCTGCGGCATTCCGCGCTTGCGCGCCTTTTCTGAGACCATGTGCGGATCGGCGCCGGCCATCTGGCCGTCCTCCTCGCAGACTAGCGCATCATCCGGGTTTCCATACCCGTTGTCTACTGCCCACCGCACGCCCTTTACCAAAACCTCGTCGAGCTGCGAGCTGCTCAGCCTTATTGCGCCCTTTGATCCGACGCCGGAGGGAATCGAGCTGAAAAGATCAGTTACCAGCTCCTTTAGCTTTGGGCGAAGCGCCTCCTCCGTAAGGCTTGTCCGGAGAAGCCTCACCCCGCAGTTAATGTCGTATCCCACGCCGCCGGGGCTTATCATGCCCTCCTGTGCGTCCATTGCCGCAACGCCGCCGACTGGAAAGCCGTATCCCTCGTGTCCGTCTGGCAGCACGATTACATTTCCCACTATTCCGGGCATGGCCGCCACGTTTGTGGCCTGCAGTATCGTCCTGTCCTGCTGCATTTTTTGGACCAGTCCCTCGTCGGCAAATATCCTGACAGGCACGTTCATCTTGTTTTCCGGCGTGGGTTCAATCATGTATTCCAGGTCGCCTGACTTTTTGATGACGGGACGCTCCATTAGGATCTATTCTGTGAACAAAACCAATTTAAACCATAAGCAGTCCCGCCTGCGGTGAAGGCAAAAAAAGCTCGCATCATGGGGCGGCATGCAGACACAAGCTAGCCTGCGGACACTAGATTTATTTCCGACTGGCGCCAATTACAGGCATTGGCGATTTTACCCATAGACACAGGAAGATACGGCACAAAAGAGATGCGCAGGATATACGACGAGCAGGCAAAAATTGACTATCAGCTGGCAGTCGAGGGCGCAGCAGCCGCATCCCAGGGCGAGATTGGAATGATTCCAAAGTCCGCAGGCGCAGACATACTGAGGGCCTCGCGCGCAGGCGGGATTACCGCAAAAAGAGTCTCGCAGCTTGAGGCAAAAAACGATCACGACACGGCCGCGCTGGTAATGGCGCTAGGCGAAAAGTGCAGGCAGAATACCAGGCCGTGGGTGCACTATGGCCTGACTAGCAACGACCTGGTGGACACTAGCAACTCGCTGCAGATGAGGGACGCCCTGAAAATCATAGAGCCAAAGGTAGCGGCACTGGCAGACGCCTTGGCCGCCATGGCCGCAAAATACGCCGGCCTGCCCGCAGTCGGAAGGACGCACGGCCAGCACGCAAGCATTATCTCGTTTGGATTAAAGTTTGCAAACTGGGCCTCGGAGCTATCTGTGCATCTCGAGCGGATTGACGGTATGCGCAAAAGGGTCCTCGTATGCAAGACGCTCGGCGTTGTGGGCACGGGCTCGCTGATGGGGGCAAGGGCGCTTGTGGTGCAAAAAAAAGTCGCAAGGCGGCTTGGCGTGTATCCCGCAGAGGTGGCCACGCAGGTGGTTCCAAGGGAGCGGTATGCGGAATATGTCTTTGGGCTTGCGCTTGTTGGCTCCACGCTAGAAAAGATGGCAACAGAGATACGCAACCTGCAGCGAACCGAGATAGGCGAGGTCGCAGAACACTTCAAAAAGGGCCAGATGGGCAGCAGTGCCGTTCCCGTAAAGCGAAACCCGATCAAAAGCGAGCGCGTCTCGTCGCTATCAAGGCTGCTGCGGGGCCAGCTCGGCGTGTGCCTTGAGAACATACCGCTGTGGCACGAGCGCGACCTGTCAAACTCTGCAAACGAGCGCTTTGTGCTGCCGATGAGCTCAATCATACTCGACGAGATGCTCGAGGCCATGACCATGGTAATCAAAAACCTGCACATAGACGAGGACCGCATAAGGGAGAACATACTGTATACGCGCGGGCAGATCTTTGCAGAGTTCGTCCTAGAGGCGCTGATCAAAAAAGGCGTTCCGCGCCTCACCGCATACAGGGACGTGCAGCGCGTGGCCTTTGCGGCAAGGGACGGCAAGACAGACTATGAGGACGCAGTAAAAAACGACGCGGCGATATCATCGCAGATACCGCGCGCCGAGCTTGGCGCAATCTTTAGTCCCGGCAGGCACCTCGGGGCGTCGTCCCGGATAATATCCGGCGTGTGCCGCGCCGTAAGGGCCCGCACCAGGGGACTCACCTAGACCGTAACAGCTCCCTGTGAATCCGGGATCCGTACTGGAGCGCCTTTTTTCTCTTGAATGCAGATATTTCCGGCACGCCAATGTCCCTTGCCAAGCCCCGTATTGCGTGCTTGCGCAGCAGGTCGTCCGGGCCGCTTATCTTTTCAGAGAGCGGCACTGACATTGCGTATTTGACAAATCCTTTGTCAAGCAGCGGCTGCACTATACGCACGCCGAGCTCAGAGACTGCGCCGTTTATCGCCGCCATCATGTCCTGCTCGTTTTTTATCTTGGATGCCATGACTTGCAGCATGCGCCGATTGCCCCGCACAAACTCGTCGCGGTACGCGTTATACCCGCAGAACAGCTCATCAATGCCGTTTGCGGTGAGCACCGTGCCGAGATTCAGCCCCTGTGCGAGGCTCGCCACATAGTAAAACGCAATACAGTTCTCATGCCAGGACAGGTCATCTGTGCCAATCCTGCCGCGGATTTTGGATGCCACCCCGGCAAATGTCCGGGGGTCTATCTCTAGTGTCTCGTGGCGCATCCCGAGCGACTCGTTTACCTTTTTTGCAAACGCAACGTCGTGCGAGCCGGCAAAGCCGACTGTAAGCAGCGTCACGCCATACCCCATATCAGAGCACACCCTTGCCATCAGCGTGCTATCCACGCCGCCCGAAAAGGCGACGCCTATATTACCTGTACTGACTGTGCCGGCAATTGCGCGCCTAATCTCGCCTAACAGTACGCCATCCACGGCATTGCCCCCGCGCCACAGATACAAAGCAGTTGCGGTGATCTAGATTTTAATTTGGCCTGTGCGCAGACACCTTATGGGCCCCGAAAAGATGACTGACGGCGAGATAGGCGATCGTCTGGCCTCCATGCCCGGCTGGAGCATAAAAAACGAAAAGCTGCACAAGGACTTTGAGTTTGGGAGCTTTAATGAGGCGTTTGGCTTTATGGCCAGGGCGTCAATGGAGATTGAAAAGATGAACCACCACCCGGAATGGCTCAACGTCTATAACAGGATTTCAGTGGACCTGACAACACACGACGCAGGCGGAATTACAAAAAACGACTTTGAGCTGGCAGGAATCCTCGACTCGCTCCGCTAGCCGGTACAGAATTTATATACAGATCGCAGGACAGCTAATCCCAAATGGCGACAAACCCGGCGATACTGGACTCTGATTTCAGGTATCTTGACAAGCGTGGAAACCTGCTGAGGACCAGGACAGAGCTGTCAGTGGCGCAGATGCTCTCGTTTCTGGGACACGACTACAAGTACGACTGCAAGATGGAGCTTGGCGGCAGGCAGTTTGTCGTGGATTTCAAGACGGAGCGCGGGCTCATCGAGGTAATAGACGGGGATGCGGACATTGAAAAATACAGGGCAATCAAGGAGACGGGGCAGAAAATCATGGCAATAGGCCACCCAAAGTACTGCGCGCAGATAAAAGAGCTCGAGGACATTGTGTTTTACGACCAAAAGCACCCGCAGACTGGCTCCATATTCATGGAGGATCAGTCCTTTACGTTTGATTACGCGCACATACTCCCGCTGGTGGAAAAATGCTCCATCCTGCACGGGCACACGTCGTCTGTAATGGTAGAGCTGGTAGGACAGATGAAGGACAATCTTTTGATAGACTTTGGCGAGGCAAAAAAGATAATCAAGCAGGTCATGTCAGTCTTTGATCACAAATTCTTTATCAACGAGAGATACGTAATAGAGCAGACGCCGGACAGCTATCGCGTCTCCTTTGAGGGCCCGAGGGGCGCATTTGACCTCAATGTTCCAAGCGACACCACGTACCTGCTGCAAGGCGAGGCGACAGTCGAGAACCTTTCTACAGAAATAATCAAGGTGCTAGAGCCCAAGCTTTCTGCAAACATAGAGGCAGTAGGAGTCTACATATACGAGGGCTACAACAAGGGCTCGCACATTATCTCAAGAATTTCAAGAACATAGAAAATGGAACCAAAGATACGAGAAAAGACGTGGAATCCGGAGATAGAGGAACAGGTCCGGAAGAGATGGCAGGAATCCGGCATGTACGAGTTTGTGCCGGGTGCGGACAACTATACCATAGACACCCCCCCTCCGTACCCGTCCGGAAGGCCGTGGCACATCGGAGCTGCGGCCCACTATTCGCAGATCGACATGATTGCAAGGACCGCAAGGATGAGGGGCAAAAACGTCCATTTTCCCATAGGCATAGACCGCAACGGCCTCCCAGTAGAGCTGTATACTGAAAAAAAGCACAATATTCGCATGAACGAGACGGACAGAGAGGAATTTCTTGCGCTGTGCAAAAAGACGCTCGATGAGCTAGAAGAGGAGATGATCCAGATAATACGGGGCCTGGGAGTCAGCGGCGAGATTGACGGGCACTATAGGACGGATTCTGCACGGTACCGCGCCCTGACACAGTCGACGTTCATCGAGCTGTGGAAAAAGGGGCTGGTCTATCTCGATACGAGGCCCAACAGCTATGACTGGGTGTCTGGCACCACGATAGCCGACGCCGAGATTACATACGAGGACATTCAGACAAAGCTTGTACACATTAGCTTTCAGCTCGACTCTGGCGGCCACATAGTCATTGCAAGCACGAGGCCCGAGCTGCTCTGCGCCTGCAGGGCGATAATCGTCAACGAGGACGACCAAAGATACACGCAGATTGTGGGCAAAAAGGCGACCGTGCCGATATTTGGAAACGCAATAGAGGTAAGGACCCACCGCCTGGCACAAAAAGAGTTCGGCTCCGGTGCGGTAATGGTGTGCAGCTATGGGGATCAAAACGACGTGATACTCTTCAGGGAGCTGGGCCTTGAGGAGACTGTGGCAATCGGCACGGACGGCAAGATGACAAAAGTGGCGGGGGACTATGCCGGACTGAGGCCAAAGCAGGCGCGCACAAGGATCATAAAAGACCTGCAAGACGGCGGGCATGTGGAAAAGACGGAGGACATTACCCACAGGACGCCGGTCTCGGAGAGAAGCAGGATTCCAATTGAGATAATACCCATGGAGGAGTACTATCTAAAACAGACAGACGCAGTGGCGAGGATAAAAAAGATCAGCTCAAGTATCACGTTTTATCCGCCCATGCACAGGCAAATACTCCTGAACTGGCTTGACTCAATCACGATAGACTGGCCGATCTCAAGGCGCAGGTATTACGGGACAGAGATTCCCATATGGCACTGCAAGGCCTGCACAGAGCCGCACGTTCCCGAGCCGGGAGCATACTATAGGCCGTGGAAGGATGCGTGTCCCATAAGGGCGTGCACAAAATGCGGCGCAACAGAGTTTGAAGGCGAGCAGAGGATATTTGACACGTGGATGGACTCGAGTGTCTCGCCGCTGTTCATTACGAAATACCAGAGCGACGACGGGTTTTTCAAAAGGACGTATCCTGTTGCAATCAGGCCCCAGTCAAAGGACATTGTAAGGACGTGGCTGTACTATACGCTCCTGCGCTGCGATCAGCTCACCGGCGAGGTGCCGTGGTCCGAGGCGTGGATAATGGGCTATGGCCTGGACGAGCGCGGCATGAAGATGAGCAAGAGCAAGGGGAACGCAATAGATCCGCTTCCCGTCATACACAGTATAGGCGCAGACACGTTCAGGTTCTGGAGCGCAAGCGAGGTCAACCACGGGTACGACTTTAGATGTAATGAGCAGAAAATCCAGTCGACAAAAAAATTCCTCAGCAAGCTGTGGAACGTCTCTAGGTTCATCTCTGGCTTTGAGGCGGTGGAATCAGCAGAGCCCACCGACACTGACAGATGGATACTATCGGAGCTTGACTGTCTGGTAGCAGAGTGCAAAAAGGGCTATGACCAGTACAACTTTTTCATCCCCGCCATTGCGGTAAGAGAGTTTACGTGGAATCTGTTTGCCGCCCACTATATCGAGATGGTAAAGTCCAGGGCAAACGGCGAAGGATTCTCAAAAAAGGAGAGGGATTCGGCGGTGTATACGCTCCACAGGACGCTTGCGACTGTACTAAAGCTGCTGGCACCCATAACCCCGTTCATAACGGATTATCTCTGGCAGACCATGTACTCAGACGAGAGCATACACGTACAGAGGCAGGCAGAGGCCGGGCCGGCCGCCGATACTATACCGCTCACGGGCCGGATTACGGCATTCAACTCTATGGTATGGAATGAAAAAAAATCCAGGGGCCTCTCGCTCAAGGATCCCATAGACATTGCGGTTCCAGAGGAGCTTGCCGCGTTCAAAGGGGATCTTGATTCCATGCACAATCTGAGGCCGCACGTGGACTAGGCCCGCTCCAGATGGGACTCTGGGTTTTCGTGGTAAAACAGGGTAATCGGGCTTGACTTTGACTTTAGGATATAGTGCATTACGCCGTCGGAGTCCTGGCGGAGCTTTTGTATCTTGTATATCAGGTTGGCGCCCCTGTCAGAGTCTGCAATCCTCACCCTGTCGCCGGGCTGGAACTCAAAGTTGGAAAACTCTTTGCGCTTGTGGGTCGTGCCGCAGTTCTTGCACGTTATGGTCTTTTCGGTAATCGAGATCTTTGCGTCCCCGCAGTCTATGCAGATCCGGATTTTGGTGTTAACCGGGGTTCCCCTCAGCCTGTTCAGCCAGTGGACGTCGATCTTTTTTCGCTTCATTTCCGGCTTGAAACTCCATACTGCTGCAATAAATAGTAAATGCGGCGGATTTTTACACCATTGGACAAGATTTTAAAACCCCGGGCCTGGCTTCCCTGTTCTGGCCGTGCCAGAAATGCCTACAGGGCCGCATTTTCCGGGCCCGGCATGCAAGAGACGACGGCAGGGATGCCCGGCAAATACGTGGCAGTTTTATGGCATCAAAAAAGCAGTGGTTTTCAGGATTGTACACATGTACAAATCATAAGAAAGGCTTTAATAATTTTAGACAGCATGTTTGGCATGAAAATCACCTCAAAAGGCAAGGGCGGCGGCTGGCCCAGCAAAAATCCAGGCAAGCCATCCGGTGGCGGCAGAGACAACAACTAGATGATCGCCAACCATCTTATTTTTTATCCTATTTCGGATTAATTCTTGTTGTACAATACTACAAAACACATGTATAAAATCGGCATAAATCCGCGTTCTAATGGTTTTGCCGAAATCAAATCCAATTAAAGAAAAAATAGATCCTGTGGCCATATTTGCCCTGTGACAGGATTATGTGGGAATTCCCAACACAGTCGTGCTTTTCTACACGAGTAAATCTCTGAATTTAAAGAACAACCCATAATAATTCCCAAAAAAGACATTTCATATTGGCAAAACCCAAGGAATCTGTCAGAGAAAGGCTCAGAAAATACCATCTGGAATACAAGAAAACATTTCTCCTTGCCCCGATCATCCTTTCATTCATGATATTTGCAAATGCCGATGCCATTCAATGTGACGAGCACATCACACTATATCGGGCATCAGATGGCAGAACAATATGCGTCTTTGAGTCATCAGTAAAGCCGCTAGTTGAGAGGGGCTGGGCAGGCCTTGGAGCGGGATGGGGTGACGTATGCGCTTCAAAGACGGCAGCATATGATGATAATCCATCGTGCGGCTTGAACAAATCATCATTGGATCGATGTGCTATTAGAGTACCGCTGGATTCATGTCTTGATTACGACATTAGGCCCAGAACTGCCTCCGAATGCATGGAAAAATACATACATGGATACCTTGAATTGTATAATTTTCCCATTAGCAGCTATTCGTTTATTGGACCCATACAATATTCCGACTTGAAGTGCGATCTTTATGAAAACATTTCTGTACATGTGGAGGACTGCCAGCAGTGGTGGTCAAGATACCAGCAGATGAACGATATTACAAATGCCACAGAAAGATTCAACGAGCTGGGTTTTCTCACAGGCTATTGTCTTACCGATTATGAACCCGAATGGCACTGGTGGGGATGCCTGGATATAGGAGACAACAAGGATGTTTATTGCGGCTACCTACAGCATCGTATGATAGATTGGAATTTTGAACCTTTTGAGGGATGCGTCGAGGATGAATGCGTCTTTAACCACCATGATGGGAAAGTCACTGCTTTTCAATGTGAGGAATATAGATTTCATGAATACATAGATTATAAATTTCAGCTGCAAAAAAGCCCGTTTACAGGCAAGTATGAATGCATACACATAGACACATATGAACAGACAAAAAATGCAGAGTGCGGATCAGCACACAAATACGACTGTATGAGACAGTTGGATCTGACGCCTGCTGGGGCATTTCCCGTGGGTTCCTGGTGGACAGGAGAGGATTATCAGAAGGAATTTGCACTAGATGACCATCCGTTACTGATAATTGTAGAAAAAACCGACTATGGTGTGGGCGAGGATGTAAAGTTCCGCATTGTCAATTCCGGCGACTCAAAACTGAGATTTCAGACTGCCTCATTGAGTGCAACAATAGCTAATCAGGATTGGCACCCGCTATACGAGTTTTCCAGAGACACAAAAATAACATATCTGCATCCGGGCCAAGAGATGTCCTTTGTCTGGAACCAGACCAATTACTGGAATCAGTCTGTACCCCCCGATCAATACAGGATATTTTCAGGCGACTATTATCTGATCGCAGCTAATGTGACAATTTCCGGGCAGTGATCCAATCTGTATCATCCGCATGCGGGATATCCTATCGGTGCAGATTGAACTCTGATGAAAAGAATGGCGTAAAGAAGACGTCTTGAGAAACAAACTATTGGCCTCTGATCAGAATCACCGGCGTGTGCGGATTCCTGAAAAGACTATGGACTGACTGGACCATTATTACTCCTGATCGAACCATGCCTGAATGACACGCCGAAAACGTCACAACCCATAATAATTCCCAAACAGGATATATCCCGTATTGGCAAAACCCGGGGAATCTGCCAGAAAAAGACTGGAAAGACCAAGACGGCAGAGGGAATACCATCAGAAAGGCAAGGAAAAAAATCTAGCCTGACTGCAAAGACTCGGGAAACAACGCAGGGAATACAATCAGGGGCCGGAGGCAAGAAAACGGCTGAGAGAGTATCAGCGGGAATACCAGCAGGGGCCGGAGGCGTGGAAAAAGATCCGGAAATACCAGCGGGCGTGGCAGGAGAAAAACTATAAAAAAAAGGCAAAGGCGCATAAAAGGCATCTGACAGGGACGAGGAAAACCCAGAGATGGCGAGTCAGACATTCCCGCAGGTCCCCGTGCGATCATGTGCCGAAAAGACCGGCGCGGGCCGCGCCCAAATCACGCCCATTACTCCGGACTGCGCTAGTTTTAAAATGATGCGCGACTAGCTTGCCATGGCTGCAATGAAGAATCAGAGTTATACCTGAAAAATGATGTAAAGGCATTTGTCTGAGCCGCCGCTCCAATCGTGCCCAGCTGGCGCACATAAACGCCGCAAATTCTTTTACAAACAATACACCAAAATTGACTGTGTTGGGTTTATTTGATCTCGCATCCCTGACACCGTATGCCCGAAATCTGGCTCAACTATGGAGCAACCGACGTCGTCTTTGACGTGCAGGCAGAAAACTATAACCAGAGCATACGCTCCACCGGATCGCCGCTAGACGGCAAGGCAGTCGCCGAAAAGCTCGGCGCACTTGATCTGAAAAAGCCATTCGAGCTGGTGATACTTGACAGCTCTAATGCGGTACGCGGGATAGTCGAGGCCATATTTTCCCTGTGCGGCCAAAAGTCGCTTCCGACGCCCAAAATCCTGGCAGACAGGAGGACCGTAAACGTCGTAAAGGCCTCGCTTCCGGAGGGGGGTATAGTCAGCGAGTTTGGAGACGAGATGCCGGATTCCAGGCTGGTCTTTATAGCAGAGACTGAGCTTGACGGATTGTTCGGATACGAGACTGTCGCAACCAGGCTGCTGCGCAGATTCGGCCAGGAGCACATGCTGTCTGCATACGCAAAGCGCGCAGGCAACAGTCCTGCTCCGGGCCAGATAACCCAGAGCGCCGGCGAGGCAAGGGCGTTTGCAGACAAGTTTGAGATACAGGCAATAGACATTGTGGCAAGCAGCGAGGGCATAGTCGACTTTGAGGTGGGCCACCCCTCAAAGTCGGACCCCTCAAAGTCCTTTGAGGCCATGGCAGTAAAGGACGCAGGTGTGCACAAGTCCGTGATAATCAGCACCGGAAAACATTCCAGCAACGGAACGCTTGGAAAGGCGCTCAACTCGCTCTGGAGCTGCAGTCCGGCGGTGGGAAGGGACGGACTTGCGGTGCTGCTTGCAGAATCCAAGTTCGGCGTCGGCTCTGATGCGGTACAGCAGTTCATAGAGGGCAGAATGACGCCGGAGCGGCTCAAGAACCCGTCAAAGTACGTCGGCGGAATGGAGGATCTGCTGTTTCTGACAGAGGTTCAAAAGACGCTCCAGATAGGCCTGGTCTCCATCCTTCCAGAGTTTTACGTCAAAAAGCTGGGCATGATCTCGCTGAACGGCGCAAAGCTCGTAATGGACTATATCCTAAAGACGCAGGGCGCCAGGCAAAAGATCACGCTAGTCGAGGACGGCTCGCGCGTGCTCTTACGCTAGAAACGACGACGGCAGCGGGGCGCACAGAACGGCAAGCGCAATCACCGCTATATAGGCCAGCTTTCTGTTCCTTGGAAGCTCGGTGACGTCATCCAGCGGGTTTGCCGCAGTGTTTCGCGAGCTCAGGACCAGGATGAACATTGCCATTATCCAGTATCCCAAAAGCACCAGCACGCCCATGCTAGCATACGTGGCGTATTTGTGCCATTTTGCGCCAAAGAGCGTGCGCGCCATGTGTCCCCCGTCGAGCTGCCACGCAGGCAGCAGGTTCAGAAAGGTGATCAAATACCCAATCCACGCGGCAAACAGGACCGGCGTAAGCAGCACCTCGCCGCCCTGCCCACCCTTGCCAAATAGCGCCAGCGTGGCAGTCATTAACAGCGGCTCGCCCTGGCTCCACTCAGTAAGCCTGTTCTCCTGGTAGAGCTGCTCTGTGAGCTCCGGCGGGATTACCGGCGCAGTGTATGCGCCGTAAACTGACACCAGAATCGTGATTACCAGCCCCGCAATCGGGCCGGCAATGGCTATGTCAAAGAGTATCTCCCTGTTGATAGTCAGGCTTCGCGACCTGATAAAGGCGCCAAAGGTCGGAATCCCGTACACGGGGATTCCCGGAATAAAGTAGGGCCACGTAGTCTTTAGCTTGTGCCATTTTGATGCGACAAGGTGCCCGGACTCGTGGATTCCGAGTATCCCTAGCAGCGACAGGGTATAGATTGCGGCAATCTCTAGCGGGTCGCCGATGTGTATTATCCCGTTTACCCCAAGCGTCCTATAGTATCCGTCCACCATTACAAAGGCGACCACTATTGCAAAGAGCAACCGCGGCATCCAGGATTTTGAGAGCCATTTTTGCTTTTTAGGTATAAAGCGCCGTACCGACACGTAAAGCCCGTCTGGAAGCCTCTCCAGGGTGCAGACCAGGTCGTGATCCTCCAGTCCCTGCGCGAGCTTTACAAACTTTGACTTTACGCCGTCTGAGGCAATCTTGAACTGGATCAGATCCGGACTTTTTCCAATGGCGTGCACCTCAAACTGGGAGGAGACGATTCCGATAATCTCTTCGGCAGTGGGCCCGCTCATAAGACGTGGTGGTTTCTTGCCATTAATGCCTGTTGTGGTCTTGAAGCATGCAGCGCAGGCCGGCATCTGGCCGCCATTACATCCACATGTGCCGTGCTGCCTGTGCGGCTAATAATCGCAGCCCCGCATCAGGACTGCGGCATGTGCAGACCAGTCACGGGGATGCTGCGACCATACGGGACGATGCCTTAAAATTAAATATTTGTTCTGCCACACCACACACATGCAAGTCATACTGCGGCAGGTGGGCGGCTGCCTCATCAAGCGCGTCGAGCCGTGCGATCTCATACCGGTAATGGAGATAAACCTAAAGACGCTGCCGGAGCACTATTCGGACTATTTCTACGAGAGCCTTCTTGCCGAGATGCCCGAGGCCTTTCTGGTGGGCCAGGTTGCAGGCAAGGCAGTCGGATACATAATGTGCAAGACAGAGTACGGCTTTTCGAGCTTTAAAAAGCTCGGGTTTGTAAAAAAGGGCCACCTCGTATCTGTCGCCGTTCTAGACGGGTTCAGAAAGAGGGGCATAGGCAGGGCGCTGGTGGAGGAGGCACTCAAGGGCGCGCAGATTAAAAAGTGCGACGAGCTGTACCTCGAGGTGAGGTGCAGCAACAACGACGCAGTCGGCCTGTACGAGGGCATGGGCTTTGATATCAGGCAGAGGCTAAAGACGTACTATCGCGACGGCGAGGACGCCTATTGCATGGCCAAGGAATTCTCGTACTAGAGAGAAAAAACAATTAATAATATTGCGCCGGCAGGCACCCCATGGATGCGCGCAAGACGACGGGAATTCTCATCTTTGTTGCGTGCATTGCTGGGTTTTTCCTTTATGCGTACCTGCTAATGTTCTCAGAATGGAGCCCCATAGTGCTGCAGCTCTCCGTGCTGATGATTGCCGGCGGCGTGCTGGGAGTCATATCGTGGATAGGGTACTCTATGGCCACCACGAGGCCCTCGCAGTCGTCCATCACGTCAGACGAGTGACTATTTTTGTATCGTTGCGTCCACCACTGTCTGGTAGTACCTGGTCCCCACCGCCCGGACTATTCTTGAGCTGACTATTTTTGATTCCACCGGGACAATCCCCATATAGTGCTCCTCAGAGAGCCTGGCTGCGTCCTTTTTTGCATCAGCATGCACGTGCGAGTAATAGTGTATGGTCCCGCCGCTTTTTGTCGCATCGACGGCACACTGGAGGAACTCGTCGGATCTTTCCGGCAGCAGCATCAGCGTCCGGTCGCCTGCGTCACGGAATCGCGCGCCGACTAGCTCTGCTGCATCGCCGTTGATTGACACGACGGATCCGGCCAGTTTGTTTTGCGAAATGTTTTTCTCGCAGAGTGCGGAGGCAACGGGGTTGAGGTCCATGCTGTACACGCAGCACGCCTTTGTTTTTGCCGCAACTATCGAGAATGTGCCGACTCCTGCAAACATGTTGACTATGGTCTCGCCGTCGCAGACCAGATCCGCAATCCTCCCCCTCTCAGTGGACAGCCTCGGCGAGAAAAACGCCCTCTCCACGTCCACTGCAAACCTGCAGCCGTGCTCGCGGTACTCTGTCTGCGTGCCCTCCTCTCCCGCAAGCAGCTCCAGATCCCGGGTCCTGTGGCTTCCCCGCACGTCAGATGACTGGCAGTACACGGATCTGGCCGGCCTTACCTCCTCGAGCAGCGTCCGGCCTATGATTTTCTTACGCGACTCTAGCGACTCGGGGATGCGCACCACGATAATATCACCAATCTGATCAAAGGCAGAATACAGCTCGTCGCCCTCCTCTTTTGTGAGGACGCCCTCCAGCGCCCGTCTTAGCATCCGCGTCAATTCCGATAGTAAAAGTTTCCCGCCTGCTTTTGCTGCTTGTCCAGCCTGCTGTCTGCCTTGTTCACCCTGGGCCTCATCGACCTTTCGTCGCGCCTAAATGAGATGCCAAGGGACCTTAGAAACCGGTTCATGGCGTCTGCCTTGCTCATGGGCGCCGTGGCGCAGCCGCGCACTCCGGACTGTCCCTCGAACATTACCATCGAGTCAGATATCAGGTCCATCAGCTGAATGTCGTGGTCAATCACTATTGCGGACTTTGCAAAGGAGCGGACGAACTTTTGGATGAATTTTGCAATCACTATGCGGTCCTCCACGTCCAGAAACGCCGACGGCTCGTCTAGCGCATACACGTCTGCCTCCTGCAGCAGGCACGAGGCAATGGCCACCTTTTGCAGCTCGCCGCCAGAAAGGTTTCTGACCTGCTTGTTGTACAGCTTTTTGATCCCCAGGTGATCGATTGTCTGCTCCTCTTCCAGGCTTCCCTCGACGGGCCCGCCGTTTGCCCGGTCCAGCACGGATACGACCTCCACGTCCGTGTCGTTCTGGAGGTACTGCGGCTTGTATGATATCCTTACTGTCTTGTCGATTTTTCCGGAATCGGGCTTTTCGACTCCGGTCAGCAGCTTCATTACGGTGGTCTTGCCAAGGGCGTTGGCGCCCATTATCCCGAGCACCTCGCCCTGCCTGACCTGGCCGGACTCTATGCTTACGGAAAATGCCGGGTATTTTTTTTCCATGTACGGGTATGTGATTATCGGCGTGCCCTCCTGAAACTCGTCAGTCGATGATGAGACATCAAATGTGAACTGTTTGTCGCGAAAGCGCACGTTTTCACTCGGCAGGTACCCGTCCAGAAACACATTGATGCCTACCTTTGTGGAAAGAACGCTAGAGACAATCCCGTATGCGGCAGGCTCCCCGTACAGCACCTCGATATAGTCGCTCAGATAGTCAAGCAGCGTCAGGTCGTGCTCCACTACCATCACGCTTTTTCCCATCCTTGCCAGGTCGTGTATCACCCTTGCCACCCCCGACCTCTGAAACACGTCATTGTACGACGACGGCTCGTCAAAAAAGTAAAACTCGGCGTCCCTTGCCGCAGTCACCGCTACTGCTATCCTCTGCAGCTCGCCGCCGCTTAGCTCCTTTATGTTATGATCCATTGCGTTTTGCAGTCCCAGCCGCTCGACTAGCTGCCTTGCCGCCCCCCTTTGATCGTACTTTTCGATCAGCTCCCCGCCGGTTCCGTCAAATGCCTGCGCCACATTGTACACCTGCTGCGGCTTTATCGACGCCCTGATTTGCCCGTCCCTAATACTTGCAAAGTGGGACTTTAGCTCGGTGCCGCCATAGTAATCCAGTATGTCGTCCCATTCTGGGGCGTCATCATACCGCCCGAGGTTCGGCTTTAGGCTTCCGGACAGTATGTTTACCACCGTGCTCTTGCCCATGCCGTTGCGCCCAAGCAGTCCCACGACCTGCCCCTTTTTCGGGGTCGGCAGCCGGTACAGTCGAAACGAGTTTTGCCCGTACTGGTGCACCTTGTCAGTTGCAAGCTCCGATGCCAGGTTTACTATTGTTATTGCGTCAAACGGGCAGACCTTTACGCATATCCCGCAGCCATTGCAAATGTCCTCGTCAATCTGCGCCTTGTTTGTCTCCTCGTTTAGCACTATACAGTCGGCGCCGGACTTGTTTACCGGGCAGTACTTTATGCACTCGAGGCCGCATTTTTTTGGCTGGCACAAATCCCCGTCTAGCACCGCCACCCTATGCGTCATGGGCACGGCTCGGTTCCCGCTTTATATATACAATGTAACTGGCACTCATCGGGTGCGGCGCGAACCAAGGGCGATCTTTCTTGCCTGGATTATCACCGTTCTCATATAGTCCCGGGCAGTCGAGTCAGAGACGCCCATCTGCTTTGCCCGCCTGTATAGCTCGCGCTCGGCGGGGTTTTGCAGATAGCACCGCAGGAGAAAGTTGAGGCGGTGCGATCTCTTTTCGTCGCTTTTCATGGCATTGGTCGGGGGGTTTTGGGATAAAAGCAGGCCGGATAATGATATAACCCGCACGCCGGACGGGCCGCCGCAGCGCGGTTTGAAGTTTAAAATATCGGGAAATATCCACATTAGCATGAAAAAGGAGTATATCGTAAAGAGCATAGATGCCTCGCCGGACGGATCCCCGTACGTGACAGTCTCGCTGTCCTCGGCAAAGGAGATGCAGGAGGGAATGAAGCAGCCCCAGTCGCCCTTTGGCGGCCCGAAGGTCATGGGCTTTACAAACATGAACGACATGATGAAGGACATAAACAAAATGTTCGCAGGCGCAGGCGGGATGTCAGGCGGGGTCACTGCCATAAAGCTCGACATGCACGAGTACAAGCAGATGAACCTGTCAGTGGGCGACAAGGTGTTCGTGGAGCTCACAAAGGCCGAAAGCCTCGGCGTCTAGCCGGTCTTTAGCTTTTCCCAGTCCGCCAAAAAGTTCTTTAGGCCAATGTCAGTCAGCGGGTGGGCCAGCATCTTTTCCAGTACGGCCGGCGGCAGCGTCACGACGTCGGCACCAATCCTTGCCGCATCGACTACGTGCAGCGGGTGCCGTATGCTTGCAACGAGAATCTGCGTGGAAAATGTATAGTTTGAGAATATCTGCTTGATGTCCCGGATCAGGGCCATGCCGTCCTGACCGATGTCATCGAGCCTGCCAATAAACGGGCTGACGTATTTTGCGCCGGACTTTGCCGCAAGAATCGCCTGGTTGGCAGAAAAGATTAGCGTAATGTTTACCGGGATTCCCTGCGAGCTTAGCTCCTTGCAGGCCTTTAGTCCCGCCGCAGTCATTGGGCACTTTACCACCACGTTCTCGCCGTACTCGCGCAGTTTTTTTCCCTCTTTTACCATCCCCTCGTAATCCACGCTGAGGACCTCGAGGCTGATGTCGCCGCGCACCATTCCCGTAATCTCTTTCATTATCTGCTTTGGATCCCCGCCCTCCCGGTACAGAAGCGACGGGTTTGTCGTGATTCCGTCCAGCAGGTTCATGTCGTTGTACTTGCGAATAGAGTCAAGATTTGCCGTGTCAAGAAATATCTTCATAACTTGTCCCTTACCTCCTGTACGGCCTCTGCTATATTAAAAGATGTTATTCCGTGTTTTTCGAACAGCCGCGGGATTTCATCATCCCTGCACGACTCGCCAAACTTGTCTTGCACGCCTATGCGCCGGATGGGAACCGGACTGTTCTCAGATATGGTCTCTGCGACTGCCGAGCCCAGGCCGCCGAGCACATTGTGCTCCTCGCATGTGACGATTCCGCCAGTCTCCCTTGCCGCCTTGTCCAGTGCGCCCGCATCCAGCGGCTTTATGGAGAATACGTCAAGCACGCGGCACGAGACTCCCTGTTGTTCCAGCGAGTCTGCCGCATCTAGCGCCATCTGTACCGTAATGCCGCAGGCGGCAATCGTACAGTCCGCCCCGTCGCGCAGCGTCACTGCCTTTCCCACCTCAAGATCCTGCGATTCAGGGTGGATTACCGGCGTCTTTGAGCGCGTCATGCGCATGTAAAACGGGCCGTACTGCTCTGACATTGTATAGGTCAGGGACTTTACGGATATAGTGTCTGCGGGGATTAGCACCCGCATGTTGGGAATGGCGCGCATTATTGCAATGTCCTCTATCTGCTGGTGTGATCCCCCGTCTGCGCCCACAGACAGGCCGCCGTGGGAGACGACCAGCTTTACATCAAGGCCCCTCTGCTCGCCCCGGGACGGATAGCACACTGCGTTTCTTATCTGGTCTACCGCCCTTCCGGGGACAAATATCGCATACGTGCTTGCAAACGCAGTCTTGCCGGACATGGCAAGCCCGGCGGAGACAGATACCAGGTTGGCTTCTGCGATTCCCACGTTGAAAAACCTGTCCGGGAATTCGCGTCCAAAGCCGGCGGTCTTTAGCGAGTCAGTAGTGTCCGCCCCGAGCACGACAATGTTAGGGTTTTTGTGCCCCAGCTCTACTAGCTTTTTTCCGTACTCTGAGCGCATGTCGGTGTACTCTGTCATGGAGTGCCCCTTTCTGCCAGCAGTTCCAGCTGTACTTTTTTCTTGCCAATCCTGTGCAGGCCTATCCATTTTTGTACCAGCTCTGCTCCTCCGAGCTCGGCTGCCTTTTGCAGCAGGAGCTTTCTGCGGGCGTTGAGAATTATTCTGCGAAACTCCCTAATCATCACGCGGACGTCTGGCTGACCTATTATGGAGCTGCCCCCTACAAACGCCCTGGCGCCGTCGGCAAAGCACGCAGCGACGTTTTCCAGCGTGACGCCCCCGTCTGCCTCTATTGTTCCATCAAAGCCGTGTCTGCCAAGCGTTGCCAGCAGCGAGGATGTTTTTTCGTGCGATGATTCAATGTACTTTTGCCCGGATTTTCCGGGGACTACTGACATTACTATTATCTGGTCTAGCGTGGGCGCGAACTGCGGCGACCATCCGGGAAGCTCCGTGCCGGGGTTTATCGCAAGGCCGACTCCCACCTTGTTCTGCCTCAGATAGTCGTGTATCTCGCCAAAGCTTGACTCGTCGCAGGCCTCGGCATGGACCGTAACGATGTCGCTTCCTGCCTCCACATATTCCCGTACGTGCCTTTGGGGCTCCTCTATCATGAGGTGCGTATCAAACGGGATTTGCGTGAGCGGCCTTAGCTCCTTGATTTTCACGTGATCAAAGGTACTGTTTGGGACAAACCGGCCGTCCATCACGTCTAGGTGGATATAGTCTGCCCTGCCTTCTGCGCAGCGCCGCACCTCGTTTTCCAGGTTTGACATGTCGCCGGCGATAATTGAGGGTGCAATCATGAACTGGCAGTCAAGCTCTGCGTCGATTATCGGCGCAATGTCGGGGTCTGCTGCCTTGCCGTGCCACTGCGGATTGTCCTCCATGTGCTCTACTGCCTTGCCCTTTATGGTGCGCGCAATGATTATAGTCGGTGCGCCGCGGGTCGCGCGCGCCCTGCGGAGCGCGCCGTCTAGCTGCTCTATGCGGTGGCCGTCTATCTCGATTACGTTCCACCCAAAGGAGCGCCACTTGTCGCCAGTCTTCCAGCGCGATGCGTCCTTCCACATTTCTGAGAGATCGTCGCCAACTAGCTCCTCGTCGAGCGGCATGATTTTTTCAGTATAAGAGTCCTGCTGGATAAAGTTCCTATCAAGAATCGCCGTGAGATTGTCCACCTTGTATTTTGCCGCAGTCATTGCCGCCTCCCACACCTGTCCCTCGTCGGACTCGCCATCACCAATTACAGTGTATATGCGGTGAGCTTTGCCGTCGATCTTTGCTGCAAGCGCCATGCCTATTGAAAACGACAGTCCTATCCCAAGCGATCCGCCGCAGAATTCCACTCCCGGACACTTTAGGTCCGGATGCCCCTGCAGCCTGCTGCCAAATTTCCGCAGCGTCTCTAGCTCGGATCCCTCAAAAAAACCCGCCACTGCCAGATTCGAGTATAATCCGGGTGCTGCGTGGCCCTTTGAGAGCACCAGCCTGTCCCTGTCCTCCCAGCCGGGGTTTTTTGGATCATGCCTCAGGTGATTTCCAAACAGGACGCCCATGATTTCGGCCATGGAAAACGAGCCGCCGGGATGGCCGGATCCGGCCGCAGTGGTGCCGCGTATTACCAGCTTGCGCGCCTTGCGGATGTTTCTTTTGATTTTATAATAGTCAAGGCCCATCTTGCACTATTCCCCGTATAACGAATAAAAGTCTATTTCTGAAAATATTAATTCGGCGGCTGCGCTGACAGGGCATGGATGTTATGGGGATGATACCCGTCCTGGTGTACGACGACCGGTGCGTTCTGTGCATAAGGTTTGCAAAGCTTGTAAACGCAGTGTCCGGCGGCAAGTTCTCGATGGTGGGCCACTATTCGGCACTCGGCGAGCAGCTGCGCGACGAGGTTCTGGACTCTGACGCCCGGGACATGTTCTGGCTTATTGACAAAAAGACCGCCTATGGCGGAAGGGCCGCGCTGCTTCCCCTGCTCAGGGCCGTCATCTCCGGGGGGCCGGATCGCAAGAGTCCCCCCATAAACGAGTCGTGTGACGCCGGCTGCAAGACGGCAAGGGCCGTGTTTTTGCGCTCTGCAAGCCTGATTACGAACAGCAAAAAGATTCCGCTCTAGGCCGCATCAGAACACGGTGCATGGATCTGTCTCTGCTTCCTTTTTTTCAGATACGTTGGGAACGCGAGAAATCGTACTGGGAAGTGGAATCAGACAGGGCGCAGGATATTCATACAATAACCAGACCCGATATCCATCTCGTACATAACTATAGTAAGAGTAGAGAAATTATTTATCTCTTTATTTGTACTTGATTTCCATTTGTACTGTTATCTGGTAAATTTGAAGGATTGTAATGATTCCCATAATATCCTTCCATATTTCGGCGTATATTCATTATTTGTTTCTGAATAAAATTGATAGGCCAGCGATCCATTTGATATTTCGTATGCTATTATGAGCATTTTTTTGGGATCAGAGCCTGTATCATCATATTGTCTTGTCACATAATATGTCATGGCTGCCACATAATCAAAACCCGGTATGTCATGGTCTATGTCTTGACCGATCAAGACAAAGTTATTACATGTAAACCCATCATAATCGAATGTGGCATTTCTGCAATAATCTCTTTCTATCTGATTGAGAGTGTTCAAAATATCATCTTTTAACGGATCACCCTGATAATATATGGAAATATATGAATTTACATAATTTTTGTCATAAAAGCTTACAATATCGCCGTCTTCCTCCGATGAATCGACTATCCAACCTTTCGGATAATCTATAGTCAGACCGTGTTGTTTGTCATTCCATGTTGAAAGAGACGTGAATGTTTGTGAAGGAATAGTTACTTTCGGCATAACACGTTGATCATTGTTAGTTAAAGTACCTGATACAAATCTTTCCTTATATGTTACATGATTGTTTGGATTCTTGAATCCATCACGACCATAAATTTTTACAACCGCATCAAGATTTAGGGCAGACGGATTTTTAGATTTAATGACTGGAGGACACGTCCATTTATCGTCCTCCTTGCTGCACATCAGATCACCGGCTTTGTTGAATGTGTGTCCCAATCCCACTGCATGAATGAATTCATGGGCAGCAGTAGCGGCAATACCGTCGTTTGATCTTTGTTCGCCTTTGATGGTAGAACAGACTATTGTTTGAACGGGTTTTTTAACCGATGGTGCACGAGAATATGCAACACCATAATAATCTGTAGAACATGCACTGCCATCTTTTGATCTAACCGGATTTGCTTCTCCTGATGTAATCAAATTTACAATAACATCTGGCTTGGATTTAAAAAAACCCTGTCCCTTCTCTGCCACCTCAAAACTTATGTCCCAATTTCCACCATATTTTCGTTCAATATCGTATTCCCACATTCTAATTCCTTCCATAACTGGTACAATATGTGACTTCACTTTATTGTATGAATCGGGACTTGGAATTATTGCTACATGTGGAGAATCAACGAAATTTAAAGCATACTTTAACTCCATGTATACATCTTTTTTAGGTATATAATTTGAAGGTGGATCCGTACGTACAGTTCCACTTATTATCAAATCAATCGTATTGGTGCATAAGCCACCTACCGAAAATGTGGGGTTTTTATCGCATGTTGTAAGTCTGGATATCTTGCTGTTTCCCTCAAATACAGCATAAATGTCAACGGTATTGTCAGGATCAACACGATGAGCAAACCAATTTGCCGAAAATTTACCATTCCGATCAACATAGCCTGTGGCAAGCAGATCATCTGGATTCAACGCATCTTCGTCTTTGATATATACTATTGCGCCTTTTGTGGAATGATTGTCAAAATATAACGTCCCTGAAAATGTAATTACTTCGCCAACTTTGGCACTATATTGAAGTGGATCCAATTTTATCGAACCTCCTTGTTTTGACACTTTCATAATCTGATTAATTGATCGATCTTTGTAATATGATTTGGATCCGTCAAATACTGCATAAACGTCAAAACTTTTTTCCAAATCCGCCGCACCAACGGATCTTGAGATCGAAAATATTCCATCGGAATTTGTTCGGCCATATCCAAGTATTTCATCAGGCAAAGCCGGATCATCTTCCTTGATTTTGATCAATGCGTTCTTGACAGGCCATCCATTCGATGTCAACTCACCTGTAAATGTGACTGAATCTCCGGCATTGATGGATAATGGAATTCGATACAATTTGATTGTTGTAGGATGTTTTTCGGAATAAGACGAAGATGAAACCTTAACTTTGTATTCCTCACTTCGTGCTTTATTGACACTTGAATCCCCATCAAATATCGCATAAATGTCATATGCACCACTACTCCGTTGTTTGGCAGTCCATGTTGTATAGAATTCTCCAATGCTATTTGTAATTGTCTTTGTAATTATCTTGTCCTTCCCAAAAGATACGTCATCCATTATGTAGATCACGGCATTGGATACTGGGTATCTGGAATCCGTGTACAGCTGACCCGAAAAGACAATCGTGTCTCCAATCTTTATTTTGGACGATATAGGATCCAGAACAAGAATTCCCTTGTATGGTTGAGCATCTACCGTATTTATGGCAAAAAGGGTAATAATGCAGATGCCTGCCAGTAGAATAGAGTATTTTTCAGTCAATAATCACTGGATCACATAGAATGATAAAAGAGTTCTGTAGAACCAACCTTACTGCCCTATAAAGTGTATTTAACTCGTGATTTTTTTGGAGATTTTCACCCCAATCATACATCTAGAAAATCCAGAAAATAGTCGACATGCACCATTTTATTGTGAAAATATCCCTCATTAATCCTCAAACCTCGTACCATACGAGATATTATGATATATATAATATACTCTCACAATGTGAGATGTTATGATACATATAATATCATCTCGTTTGACTAAAAATCACCCACGATTCCACCGCCGCACGGCCCTGAAAAAGCAGGACAGGCATGGAATGGGAAATAAATGTGGGATACTGTGTCCAAAGGCATGACAAAGACGCCGTTCCCGGCTACAAAGATTCACAGGATAGCCACAGACTCCACTAATCCGGCCAAAATAAAGACTGCCGCGCTATGCGGGTTTGTCCTAGAGGGCACGGACAGTATAATCGGACTAGACGGGGTCAGCCCGGCAGTCAAGCGCGCCATACGGGATGCCGCAGGTGAGATGCGCGGAAAGATGGGCAAGATTGCCACGTTCAACACGCTCGGGGAAATGCCCGCCAAAAGGATCATGGCCGCAGGCCTTGGCGCAAAAAAGAACATTACAAGTGACACGCTCCGGTTTGTCTCGGGAATGATTGCAAAAAAAGCCCAAGAGATGAACCTGGTGGATTTTTCAATCATGCTGCCGGCCGGCATGTGCGATGAAGCACTGGCAGCATCACAAATAACGGAGGGCGCAAGGCTGTCCCTGTATTCGTATAATGTTTACAAGTCTGGAAAAAAACAGGCACTGCCAAAGATTACCATCCTTGCGCCAAAGTCGCCAAAGATTACAGAGGCCGTGCGCACGGCAGCAAGGATATCAGAAGGCGTGATGTTTGCAAAGGATCTTGGAAACATGCCGCCAAACGAGTGCACGCCGGACGCACTTGGAAGGATTGCAAAAAAAATGTGCGCAGGCACAAAGCTAAAATGCAGGATTCTCGGCAAGGCCGAGCTGCAAAAAAGAGGGTTTGGCGGAATCTCTGCTGTGGGCCGCGGAAGCAAAAACGAGCCGGTATTGATCATAATGGAATACAAGGGGGCCGGCAGGCAAAAGCCGACTATACTGGTGGGCAAGGCAGTAACGTTTGACACCGGCGGCATATCCCTAAAGCCCGGAGAAAAGATGGACGAGATGAAGTTTGACAAGTGCGGCGGCTGCACGGTCCTTGGAATAATGAAAACGGCGGCTAATCTGGGAATCCAAAAGAACATTGTGGGGATAATACCGGCAGTGGAGAACATGCCCGGCGGCGAGTCGTACAGGCCGGGCGACATTATAAGACTGTACAGCGGCAAGACAGCAGAGATACTCAACACGGACGCAGAAGGCAGGCTAATACTTGCCGATGCCATGGCGTACGGGGAAAAACATTACAAACCAAAAGAGATGATAGACTTTGCCACGCTCACCGGGGCGTGCATTGTGGCACTCGGCACAAACGTGGCCGGAATGGTCAGCAATAACGATTCACTTGCCGGAAATATAAGGAAAGCTTCGCTCAGGACGGCAGAAGAGGTGTGGCAGCTGCCCCTAAACGCAGACTATATGGACATGATAAAGTCCGGTGTGGCAGACATGAAGAACATGGGGACAGGACGTGCGGCAGGAACGATTGCGGCTGCCGCATTTCTGAAAAACGCCATAGGCGACGTGCCGTGGGTGCATCTTGACATTGCGGGAACCGCATGGACGCAGGCCCCTACAAAGCCAAAGCCGTACAACCCAAAGGGGGCCACCGGGTTTGGAGTCAGGCTGATAATAGAGCACCTGTCAGGCTAGTAGCCGCGGCTGTTCCTGTCGGGCTTTGCGATTTCGGGGTTTCGAAAGCCGTGTTTTACCATCATGTGGTTGAGAAACCTGACCTCGTCCTCAAAATGCTCCCCGCAGACGCCGCAATCACTCAATGAACATGCGTGATATACCCCCGCTTATAGCCCTATTGCCGTTCAGAACTTTTCGGTCCTGACTATTCCAATGTCACTCACATACAGCACCAGGGCAAAGTCGGCAAACAGCGTGCGCGAGATCTCTTCTATCACGTCCGAGAGAATGTTTTCCCTCATCATTACCTCGATTTTTGCATTTTTTTCGTTCTTGAATCCCCGGCCCCGCATGCCACGGGCTCCGTTGCCCTCCACCTCGTAGGTGGTATATCCCGTAATCTTGTGCCTTTTCAGGATTTCAATTACGTTTTTTTGCGCCAGAATCTCGCAGGTGACAGTCAGCAGCTTTATGTTGTAGAGCTTCATGTCCCGTCCTGTGTAATTATACCGAATAAGGCTATCGATCCCGCATCGTGCAGCATGGATGAGACGGTAAACATTATGGGCAGCAGCACTATAATGTTGTACGGAAACGTGATTCCAAGCGCCGACGTTATGTACAGGCTCGGCTTTGCCTCAGGTATTGCGTGGCGCAGGACTGCCGGTGCGGCAATGAACGACGCGCTGGCAAGCAGCAGCCCGAACATTACTGAGCCGCCCAGGCTCAGGCCGATTACGGTGGCCACCACCACTCCCACTATACCGTTAAAGGTGGGCACCAGTACGGCAAACGCAGAGAGAAACACGCCCACCTTTTTGATGTCATCGAGCCTCTGTCCTGCGATTATTCCCATCTCTATCATGAATATCACGATGGCGCCGACAAACATCTCGTCGAACACAATGCTGATCGGCCCAAAGCCCTCCTCGCCGATTATATACCCAATTACAATGCTGCCAAGAAGTATCACTATGGCCTTGCCGGTGACTGACTCGTGCAATACCTGTGAGAGCCTTGTCTTGCTTTTTTGCATCCCCGTAT
This sequence comes from Cenarchaeum sp., assembly GCA_965212015.1. Taxonomy (GTDB): domain Archaea; phylum Thermoproteota; class Nitrososphaeria; order Nitrososphaerales; family Nitrosopumilaceae; genus Cenarchaeum. Next base: position 1,706,531 of record OZ243037.1, on the reverse strand, counting down.
CAATGTCTATGCCGTCTGGCAGCGACTGCTTTTTTGCGCGCATCTGCTTGGATACTGCCACGTTGGTGAGAAATATCGCCATGATAAACGCCGCAGGCTCTAGAACCGCAAGGATTGCCGTGAGATAGCCCTCCGATGAGACGCCCTGGTTCTTGAGAAACGACAGGCCTACAGAAAACGTCACTGCACCCACTGCGCCGTACGTTGATGCCAGCGCATAAGAGTCAAAGACGTTGAATTTTCCCAGCCTGCGCAGTATCTGATAGTGGTTTATGGTGAACAGAAGGGACAAGCCCACTGCGACTAGCATGGGGACAAGCATGTTCTCAAAGCCGTTGTTTCTCATCTCGATTCCCCCGTGTAGTCCGATCGCCGCAAGCAGGTATATGGGCAGAAATTCCGATATGGCCTCCGGGATTCTCAGGTCGGACTTTATCCGGGCAGCTATTATCCCGAACAGAAAGAACAGTATTATCGGGGTGAGTAGGTTGGCCTGAATCAGCTCTAGGATGAACATTTGACAGCTGTCCTGATTTTGCCCATTTTATAAAAGGTGTTTTTGCATTGGCGAGGACTGCCGCGTGGTTTTTGGGGCCTCCCAGAGCAGCCGTGCCTGTTCCGGCAAGGAATATAATTGCCGCATCCATTAATCCGTGAAATGTCAGACAGAAAGCGCTTCAATCAGACTGCCATACTGAGATATCTAAGGGCAGAATGCGACAGGTGTAAAGGGCGGATTCCGGAGGTCAGCCTCTCTGTCCACCACAAAAACGGCAAGTCGCACGATGATGACTGGAAAAACGTCAGAATCTATTGCATCGAATGCCACAGGAAAGTCGAGGGCAGGGACAAAAAGGACAGCCAGCGAAGATGACCGCATCCAGATAACACCAATCATAACGGTACATGCCGGGACGGCCGTAATTTACGAGGAATCCAGGTTGGGTTGCGACTTTAGCGATTTCTCGTATTCCAGCTGAGCTGTCAGCGATTTTCTGAGGCTTGTACTGCGTTTTAGGCTGGGCTCAAAACTGACTGCCCGGTCTAGCATCTCTAGTGCCTCCTCTGTCCTGCGCATGTGGGAAAGCGATATGGACTTGTTGTACATGGTTATCCCGTTTTTGGGGTTTATCTCTAGCATTCTGTCATAGCACTCTAGGGCCTTTTGGTATTCATACGTATAGTCAAAACTAAATGCCTTTTGCTCGAGTGCCTTGGTGTCATTCGGGTCCGTCTCGAGAAGCTCGTCGCAGTGTTTTATCGCCTGATCGTACCGCTTTAGGCACAAAAGCACCTCTGTCTTGTTGTGTGCGGCGTTGACAAAATCCGGCTTTAATTTCAACGACTTTTCATAGCACTTTAACGCCTTTGCAAGCAGGTCCTTTTTTTTCTTTTTTGAATAGTTAAAGAATGCAACGCCCATGTTAAAATGCACCAGGTGGTTCTCCGGGCGCATCTCTGCCACTATATTAAATATGTCGATGGCAATCGCATATTCCTTGTGTTCTACAAGCATCTGCGCGCCCAGATGGTACATCGTTGGCAGGTCCATGTCGAATTTCTTGAAAAAACGCTCCGTGTGAATGCTGGTTTTTTTAAGGGGCCTGCACGCCATGTCCCTGCACACTATGGCAGCTATGTTGGCCGGATCTATTTTCAGCACCATGTCATAGTTTTTGATCGCAGACTCGTATTCCTCAAGATCGGCCAGTTTGTTTGCCTTTTGGAGTATTTTTTGGATCCGCTTGCTGTCCAACAGACTAGGTTATCGTATTAGCATAAAATCTTTGAGGTGTCCAAAACCGCGGCAGTGCACTGATCGCAGGCCTTTTGGCCGGCAGTTACGTCTGATCCCCGCCGGCATTCGATTACGCGACCCTTTTTCTTATCTCATCTAGGATGATATCTATGGTCAGGCGGAGATCGCTGCCGGCCCCAAAGTCGCCTGAATAAATCCCGTAATTGGTCCGCCTTCCGCTGGCCAGCTCGTAGGCCTTTTTGGGGTTTTTCTTGTCCATTATCCCGATGCAGTGGCCGCCGTTGCTTCGCACCGCAGAAAAGCACGGAATGTCACTCGGGCCGTCGCCTATATACAGCATGTTCTCAAAGGGAATCCTCCTCTGGCTTTTTTCTATAGAGTCGTTTACCAGATATGGGTACTTGCGCAGTTTTTCGCCGTCTATTCCCTTGTTTATCGCGTAAAGAAACTTTGTCTTTTCGGTAAACGTGGAGGTGGACTTTATCGCAGTATATTTGCCGTCATTATCCACCTCGTAATTGCCGGCAAATACATCCTTGAACTGTCCTGCAAACAGGCATCCCCGCAGTAAATCCTCTATGCCAGACGAGATGATATACCCCTCTATGTTTATCCCGGCCCTGATGAATCCGGGATCGTTTGATGTCCGTTCCTGCAGCTCAGAGATGAACGTGTTTACGCCGTTGTACGGCTCGACTTTTTCTGCAAGCGCCTTCATCTTGGCTGCCGTGTTTTGTTTTATCCTGCCTGTCTTTATCATGCTTAGAATCTCGCCCAGGTACGCCTGCGGGGGATCCCAGCCCTTTTGCGTGAAATTGACGTCTATATTGTGCCAGAACTTGTCCGTATCTATTCCGTTCTGTTCCAGCAAAAAGTTTGTAGTGTCCGGCGCCAGGGTGTCGTCGCAGTCGCATATTATGGCAACTGTATTGTGCATGATTCGGTCTTTATGTACGCCATAATAAACGATCCCGCCGTACCCCGAATGAGTGCCGTCCTGTGAGAATCACTCTGATTGTTTGGACGCCGGCTGCAAAAGCTCGTATTTTGGCCGCTCCTGCTCTTCATCCCACAGCAGCTCAAAGTTTGCCAGTCCCGTCACCACCGAATGATTCTCGTTATAAACGACGTCAGAGTCATTGTATGGGTTTATCAGTACCTTGTACCTGTTTAGGCGCTCTGCAAGGCGCGTCTTTACCCTTGTATAATCAAGCCCTGCGTTTTTCTGAATCCTGTTCAGTCTAGAGTTTTTTGACTTTACAGGCCTGTGTATGAGAATGCCTGGAAGGTCGCCAATGCCGGGATATTCCTCGCCCCCGTATATTGTTACCCTGTCCGTTTCTGGCGCGTCCGGATCCTTCATGATGCGGCTCAGCGGCCCCAGAGCGTCACTTAATATGGCAGGATTGTGCGTCAAATCCTGTCTCGGCATTGTCGCCGCAAGGATTAGTCCGGAACTGTTGAGGGCCATTGTACTGCTCATCATACATGTGATTTTCCTGCCGGGATAGTGCACTTCGTCTGTCTCCCGGTCTAGCGGCGTGTGCGTCTCGTATAATATTATCTCCCCGCCGTTTGCTCCTGAAACCAGGTGTCTTGTTTCATCGACGGTTCTTGCATCCCGTATGATTTGGGAGATTCTGGCTGCGGTAGGCAGGATGTCTCGCAGTATGGCGCTTGCAAACCCGATATATCTCTCTGCCATATCCGGATTCATGACGAGTGTCATGCCGGTCAGATCCCGGTCCATGCTAGTGGCGCACTCAAATAGTGCCAATAGCAGTGCGTGCCTTATGCGCAGCATATACCTGTCATCAGGCAGGGATTTGTCGCCCAAAAAATCCGGCGCGTCGGGGCGTTTTTTGACCTCTTTTGTGAATTCCTCCAGGAGGTAATCGAACTTTTTGCGGCTCATCATTGCTATTATGTATAGTTTTTTCTTGTCGGCAATTATACCGTCGAGCTTTTCGATCACGGCGCAGAGCTGGGATTTGTCCCATTCCGTGAGATTGCCCTTGCCCGTGCTCTGCATCATTTCCTGCTTGTATAGTCTGTCGTTTTCCAGCTCGGTTCTTTCGTGTGCTTTCCTGGCCTTTTGCCGTAATTGTCTGAGCTCTTTGCGTTGCTCCCTGATATCTCGTTGCAGTCTTTGTATGGTCTGATCTTCTGATTCGGACAACAGTTGTGCCACGTATTCACGGGAATTAAGTTTATTGGACTGCTCGTTTGTGCGCCGACAGTCATTAACGGCCGGAATAGCTCTTGTACTCGCTCATGGTGTTAAAGCCCAGCTGGATTACCAGGTTTTCCCTCAGGTTTGCATAGTTTGCGAGATTCGGATCTATCCTGCCTGCCTCGTCTAGCATGTCGAGTGACTCCTCCATCCTTCCCAGGTGGTAAAGTGTCACGGCCTTGTTATATCGGACAGGTATGGAGTCGGGTTTTGCCTTTAGCGCCATATTATGGCACCGTATGGCCTTTTTGTACTCGTGCATGATGTTCAGGGTCGCGCCTTTAAGCTCAAGCATCGTCGGGTCGTTCGGGCACGACTTGAGGACTTTATCGCAGTGCTTTATGGCCTGATCAAACCTTTGCAGCTGTTGAAGTATGAGCGCCTTGTTATGTGCGGCATCGGTGAAATCCGGCTTTATCTCTAGCGCCTGATCATAGCACTGCATGGCCTCATCGAGCAGTTTTTCGTCCATGCTATCCGAGTAATGGGCGTCAAACGCAATTCCCAGGTTGTGATATACCAGATGGTTGTCCTGGAATATGGCCGCCATTATACTGAGGGCGTCGATTGCCTTTGTGTGCATCTTTGCGTCGCTAAACATTCTTGCGGCCATAATGTACAGCGTTAGCGGATCCATGTTGTTTCTGTCTAGAAATTTCTGTGTGGCGGGGTTTGTTTTCTTGAGATGCAGGCATGCCATGTCCTTGCTCACTATGGCAGGTATGTTGTCCGGGTCGGCCTTTAGCACAATGTTATACTGTTTTAGCGCCGCCTCGTATTTTTCATGCTCAAAGAGCTGGTCTGCCTTTTCGAGTGTTGTTTTGGCGTCTTCGGACAATGGATATGGTTATTTTGTGTGGCATAAAACTTTTGAGGTAAAATGGGGGGCTTTTCTGCCGGTGGTTGCATCAGGGAGCCTGTGTGGCATATGCGCCGGTACAAGGCTGGCAGTCCCTTATGGCTGCATATTTAAGCAATGATGTTAAATCCGGAAAATCGCCCATATTCCAGTTATACGGTATGGCTGTACCGTATAATCGTACATGACTATAAATCGATAAAAACGCTTAAATTCTAGATCTAAATTCATAGATTATGAACAAAATTCAGGTTGATATTACGCCTGACAAGTCCCTAATACAAAAGATCGGTCTCGTTGGGTATCGGACAGAATATGCCATTGCAGAGCTTTTGGATAATTCCATCGATGCAAGAATCCCAGGCAAAAAGGAGGAAATTCTGGTCCGTCTGGACTTTGAGGCAAGAGAGATTCATGTGAATGACGATGGCCAAGGCATGAGCAAAGACGATCTGACAAATGCAATGACTATTGCAAAAGATACAAAATCCGAACAAAGTCTTGGGCGATTTGGAATAGGAATGAAGAGTGCCTGCTCGTCACTGGGAAAAAGGTTTACAATCACTACCTCAAAGGTAAAATCATGCAAAGAGTACAGGACGGTGTATGATGAAAATGACTGGCTGTCAGACAAATCAAAAAACTGGCGGAATTTCACCATTACAGAGAAGATACTGGACAAAAAAGAGGACTGGCACGGGACAAGGATAACGGTAACCGAGTTAAACGTGTCATTGTATCCAAATCAGGTCTCAAAATTCAAGGAGGGTTTCGGGATACGTTATTCTCCATATCTACAGTCCGGACAGGTCTCCATACATGTCAATACGGTCAAGTGCATGCCAGAGAAACCCCCCATTGTGGAGGCCAGCAAGAAAAAAATAAAGATCAAGCTTTCCTTTGGAAAAGAGATTCACGGTTATGTAGCACTGTTAAAAAAACGATCTATAAAAGGGAATTATGGGATTCATTTGTTTCGAAATAACAGGCTGATAAAAGCATTTGACAAATTTGGGTTTGCAGCACATCCGGAAAACTCTATGATTATGGGCGAGCTGAGCCTAGATCACGTTCCGGTGAATTTCAGCAAGAGTGAATTCATCAAGGAAAGTCCCGAATACCGGGAGGCTTTGGAGGAGTTTGGTAAATCAAAAATGTTCATGCAGACATTGCACTCGTCAAGATCCAGGGGTGCGGATACAGTATCCATAGAGTCAGTGCTAGGATATTTTGATGGATCATCTCCGGCAAAACATCTAGTGCCAAATATACGCTCAAAGATATCTCGGGAACTTTTGGAAAATGCCACGCCATTTATGATGAATGGAGGTAAAAATCCGATAGAGATTGACATAAGGCCACTCGAAAATGAACCATTGTATACAATCGAAAAGAAAAATTCACACCTCAAAATCACTATAAATGGCAAAGATGATACATTCAAGTTTGTAAAAAACCCGTTGTTATTAATAGGTATGATTGCATCTGAGGCAAAACTATTGGAAGAGAGGCCAGAGTTTGAGGAGCTGATAAAAGAGCGAAACCGTGAAATGAGTGATTTTTTACAGAAATGGACAAAAAATATAGAAAAACCCATAGTTAGTAGAACAAAGGAATCAAAGACACCAAATTTAAGGAATTATAATCTAGTAAATGAGCTAATCGACATGCATGAATTTCTAAAAGAGAATTTTGAATTTCAGTTTCAATTTACTGCATTATCCACGCTGGCACCATATCTTCACAATATGAGAGGAAAACTAGTCTATACCGTCCATACAACGCCCGATAAAGGCGAATATATCACAGATTTGCTGTCAAAATTCAATGACCGCTTTGTTATAGTGGACAGACCAGATCCTGGTTCATTGAACACGCTGTTTGGATTACACAATATAGACAGGATAATCGCTATAAGGGAATACAGTACAATCAAAGGCTCTACAATTGCGACTCCCGAAAAGGCATTTGTGGATCTATTAGTTGAAAAATACACGCACGACATACCGCTGGACGACACTGATCTGAAAAGAATGCTTCAAAGCATGGAAAACTATAATCTGATCAACCATAAGGAATTAAAAAGATGCGGCAAAATAATGAAGAAATCTTCACGGCTAGAAAAGATAATGGAGATTATCAGATAATGGTGAAACAGTACTTTCAGGCAATCCGGAATAAGACACAAATTGAAAAATTGGGAAAAGAATATGGCTTTAGAGATTTATTGTCACTAGAAAAATTCATAATGGATTTTGAAGTTTATGGACATATTAAAGAAGTAATACAAGACTCGGTCGTAAAAGGCGGGATGGCAGTACCATTTCATCTACAGGATCCTACACTGCGACGATTAAGCGTAGATATAGACATAGTTACAAGCTTGTCCAGAGAACAAACAATGAAAAGAATGAAAAAAATTTCTGAAAAATTAAGCGATATTATAAGCATAGATGAACCTCATGTGCCAAAAAAACCAAAAGAAAAGGAATTACCGCTTTTAACTTATTACTGCAATTATAAATCATCATTAAATGAAAATCCAGAGATAAAAATAGATATTTTTCATGAAAATCGGATGGATCTTAAAACAAGACAAATCAACAAGAATTTCAAAATAATAGGTTTTGATTTGCCCTTTCCAATTTCAATCTATGATCGTGGCACATTAATTGGGGACAAGCTGACTACACTTCCATCCAATACAATAGGAATCAAATCTAAAAGAAAAAGTGATATTCCAAAACAGATTTATGATATTGCAACCCTCATAAAAACAACACAAGGTATATTTCCTATGGAAGAGATAATAAACGCATTTAAAAAAATTTCAAAGGATGAAATATCATATTTCACTAATAACAAGCCAAGTTTTGATGAAATATTGAATGACATTAAAAATTTCCATGTTGGCATATTACAAATACAAGATTCAATTAAATTGGATAAATCATATGAGGGTAGATTTAATAAGTTTAAGACTGAATTATTGGGTAGTAGGAATTATCCCAGACATATTCACGTGGCAGATATTTTACTAATCAGATTCATAATCGAATTGCTTTTAAAAAAAATTAACAAGAATATGGAAACAAAATTTCTCATTGACAAATCTACATATGCCTTAGAAGAATTAGACAACATATCAAAATTAAATCGCAATGAGAAAATTGTGGAGATGGAGAAGATAATTTCTAAACATAGGAAAAGCTCAAAGATTTGCAAGGTCATGAAGAGTTTATTTGTAGAATCAGCGTTTCTTTATGACCAATTATTGGAAGCGGAACAATTGTGACCGATTGGTAATATAGGCAAACCTTTGCCATCTTGTAGATCTGCATATCATATGGACAATAACAGAGATTCTGGCATGGTCATTGTAAACCAGAGTTTTTTACTAAACAGCCCTTATAGATGTGAATTTCCAGCATATAGATAAATCTAACATGTAGTACAAATAATTGCTTGCAAACATTGAGATCACAAAAACCTGCCCTGACTGTAGACTTGACATACCAGTGTAATGCAGAGTGTCGGTATTGCCAATGGGGAAGCAATAAAACCCCAGACAGGAAACAGAGTCTCAAAAATATACTGATTCCTGCAGAAACTTTGGCAAATTTGGGAATAAAGCGAATTGTAATGTCCGGAGGCGAGCCTAGAATCCATCCTGAATTGGAATCCATCCTACGCTATTATAGCCGTCTAGTCGATGAGATAATAATCATAACAAACGCATATAGGTTAACGGTAAAGGAGGCCAAACGATTGTGTGAGGTAGGCGCAACGGGGTTTACCGTTTCGCTTGATTCTATTGACAGTAAAGAATCCTTTTTGACACGCCATACTCCGCCATATCTGCACGGACAAATACTTGAAAATATCGAAAAGATTTCACACAAGCCACGTGATTTTGAATTTGGGATAAACGCCGTAGTTTCACACGTTACTGCCAACTGGAAAACCATAAAATCATTGTTAGATTTTGGTCACAGGATTGGCGTAGATTTTATAAAATTTCAGCCCATATTTGACGACAGCTATGTGTCAAAAAATGCCCCAGATCTTTTACTGTCCAACAAGGACACGCGATCGTTGGTAGAGATCGCATCCAAGCTAGATAGCATGGTTCATCCTCCAACAAACCCTCCTGAATTCTGGACGGATGTTGCCAGAGTTGTAAAAGGCAAGCCAATTAGTGGATGCGGGTGTGGGCTGGACTCCAAACACGCCATATCCATACGTGGAAACCTTAGCATGTGCTATTGGGTGGGTTCCTCGTCATACGGAATGTCTGCGGAAACCACAAGTAGGGACGAATTATCACGAATACAGGAAAATTTTAAAAAAGAGAAAAAAAGATGCAAAGTAGGACTGTATTGTTTTTGTAATCAAAGAATGGATCACACATGGTTGAAATAAAGGAATTAAAAATAGACATAGTCATTCCCAGCATCAGGCTTGATGTTGAAAGATTATTGTCAATGTTGTGTGTGAATATTCCACGTTATGTAAAGGTTCATTACTATATTATCAGTGATAATCCGTCGATTTCCAGTACAAGTATGGCCCACGAGGGGCATCCGGTTGATTTTATTGTAAATCCAGAAAACCTAGGGGCTTCTCGATCAAGAAACGTAGGAATAGACGTCGGATCAGGGGATTATATTCTCTTTATAGATGATGACGTGATTCCGTCTCCTGACATATTGTTCTCGTATGTCCATTCAATAAAAGATGAACCAGATGCTCCGGGATATGTCGGCCCCACGAAATTTCCAGCCCCGATTAATGCATTTACCCGGGGGATACGTACTAGCGATATTATGACGTTTTTTGACATTTCGCAGACACGAAGTTGGGTGGCATGGGGGACGACGTCTAATCTCATGATATCCAGAAAAAAACTAGGCGGCATTCGATTCTCTCCGTTGTTTCCAAAACACGGAGGGGGTGAGGACATTGATTTTTGCATACGGATAATCAAAAAAAATGGCAAATGGCTCAGAAGCGTTCCCGATGCTGCCGTATGCCACAATTGGTGGGCAAACGGTGCTCGCTCATACACTCGTTTTTTTAGGTGGGCGCTTGGGGATTCACGCCTGCCAAACATGTACACGAAAAACAGATATTACAACTTTCCAAACATGTTTGAAACGCTGTTTACAGGAATCCCCATAATTGCCGCGCTGTCCTTTTTGGGATTGTTTCCGTCATACCACGTTCCGGTATGGATCGGATTGGTCGTGCTATCCGAGTTTTCAATAGAGCGAATACGCACAAGGATAAGGCATCCGAATTCATCAATGAGGGATTCTCTCGAAGCCACGGTCATAAGGCTATCAAACGATCTCGGCAGGATTGCAGGATGTCTGAGGAGAAAGGAATCGGGTTTTACCCGTTTTGACTATTTCATGACTGGGGAATCCATTCCGTTTGAAAGAAAGATTGCGGCAGCAAAATTTATTTTGTTTTCTGCTTCAATCCTGCTAATATATGGGCTATGAATCTGCAGGAGCAGTATGGTGCTTCAAGCGGCAACATTGTGACAGAATTCGGCAGTCAACACAAAAGCCTAGACTCAAATAATGTGTTTTTGCCTACACGTGTAATGTACACGTATTTGGGGAAAGCATCTTGAAGGTGCTGATAATTGGAGCCGCCGGCGTCATAGGCTCTGCATTGACTGAAAAATTCCTAAAAATGGGACTTGGTGTGACTTGCATGGATGTATGCAGGTTTGCCGAAGCCTGGAGGCTGGATGACACTAGGCATCAGATCAAATACGTGTGGAAGGCATCAAATGATCTATTGTACGACGATATTAGAGGAATTGACGTCATTGTTGATGCCGGTTTGGGCGTGCCAGATCGTCCACTGGGAAATTCCAGCCCGGCATATACATTTGCTTCAAATGTCTCCCCGTCGCTTCGAATACTAGAGACGATCAAGAACCTGTCTGGAAAAAAACCCACCGTCATCTATCCCAGTTCGTTCAATACGTTGTATGGCCATCACGATAAAAAATACCATGAACGGATGTTACCAAACCCGTCATCACTGTATGGATGGACAAAGGCCGCCGTGGAGCTGCTTTACATGACGTACCACAAGGCCCATGACATACCATACGTGATAACAAGGGTTGGAAGCGGATATGGAGCGCGAATGAGAAGTGACGAGCTTCCGGCCCGACTGATACTGAACGTATTGGACAAAAAAGACATTACCGTAAAATCCCCTGACGCAAAAAGATTTTGGACATATGGCGAGGATATCGCTGATTTTTACGGCAAGCTCATTGAAGATTTGGATCAGCACGTGGGAAAGACTCTCCACTGTGCGGGAAACAAGGGCGGCAAGATAGTTACGAATATGTCTCTTGCAGCAATGATTTCAGACGTTGGAAACAGCAGTATTGAAATCAGTCCCGGCGAATACGAACCCGGAGAGTTAGTTGATGGAAAACCAATTTCGTTTGATGTAGACGGCCAGTCCAACCTATGGAACCCACGTTTTACCATAGATGAGGGCATGAAAAAGACATATCACTGGTTTGAGCAGAATCGCTTTAGGTATTCCTGAACCATATGCTCACTCATAAATGCAAAAAACTCACGGCGGAAAACGGCAAAATCTTTGGGAATTTCATACAGGCATCTGGATCCCAATGTCGAATCGTATCCGCATGTTTGTTAGTGATGGCGTACATGCCCAAGACCCAGTTATTCGAGTTTCGCACATGATTTTCACCAAAAAAAGGCCACAAAGCTGGCAACACCAGCCCGATCCCAGAGTGCCGGGATGTCCCGATCAGGGTCGTCAGGCCGATCCTGATATGTTTATTTGTGGGGCAAATCCAAGCCCAACCATGCATGATGACGAGCCAGACACGTTTGTTCTCAAGACACTGCCTGAAAAGCTCTGCGACATACTAGGCGAGATCGGCATAAAGGCCAGTCCGAACGAGCAGGGAAGCGCCGACGTAGAGTCCGACGAGTATTACAGCAGGTACTTTGTGCCGAGCCCGAGAATGCACACAAACAGGGGGAGCCTGGAGATAAGCGGCACCAACATTGACGCCATCCAGATAATACAAAAGGGATAGAGATGCAGGATACAACACCACTTCCATGGGGCGCGCTAGACAGGTTTCAGGCCCACTATATAGTGCGAAAACAGGTGGCAAACGATTATGACGTCGCAGTAAAGACCGTACTGGAGACTAGCGGCCACTTTGGCGCAAAAAAAATCACCGGCATATCCTGGAACGGCGGCAAGCTTGCCGAAATGCTGAACGCAGACGTCAAGCTAAACGAAAAAATTGCAAAACAGTCAATTAGTGATGCATCGATATTCATAGAGCCCACGCAAAAGGGAATAAGAATCCACAGCAAGTGGAAGAACCACCTGGAGTTTGGCGTGTCAGGCGAGATGTTTGAAATTTACGACAAGATTGCCGGCCACATAAAGAAACTCTAGGCACGCCACCAGTCAAGGGCGAGCAAATCTATCTTGTTTCTGCCGGGTATTGCAAGTATGAACTGCTTGCGCACCGTAGTTGCAAGCCTGCCGGCAAGAACCATCCCGGTGGACGTCATTACGTCCTTTTTGTTGTACACCTGCACCAGATACGGCGCATGATCAATTCCCGGCCCCCGCTCGTACACCGCAAAGTCGCATCCGAACTTTATCCCCGGATTTACTATATATCCCTTGTCCCGAAAGTCCACGTATACCGTATATTTTTTATCAAAGTTGTGGTATTCCTTGCGGCAGATCTCTAGCAGCGCATCCTCTGACATTTTCTTTTTCAGCTTGTATACGGATATTGTGCCCTTTTGCGCAAGATACAGGCCCTCGATTAAGTCCAGGACTAGCGGCACGTCAATCTCTTCCAGCTTTGGTTTTGGCATTCCTATTGGCTTGCCAAAATATCCAGAGCCGAACAGCTTGCGCGAGTCTTTGACGTCCCATATTATGATGCGGTTCTCCACCAGTTCGCCTTTCAATCTACAAGCTCAGCGCAAGCAAGATAAAAGAGTCAGAGACCCTCTGGCACTTGTCTGCCATCTCCTCGATTCCCTCGACTACGTCCTTCATTAGTAATAGCTCCTTTGTGTTAGAGATCTCGGTGAGAATCTTGAGCGTGGTCTGCCTGTACCTGATGTCGATGTCGCGCTCTATGCTCTGCGTCTCTTGCGCCAGCTCTATTGCGCTTGCGCTGTTCTTGTTGAGGCTGCGTATGACCTCGTTTAGCTTTGAGACCTCGTCTACTACCAGCTCGATTAGCTTTGTAATGTCGCGGTCCAGCTTTGCGCTTTTGAGCGTGGCCGGCTTTATGCTGGATAGCTTGAATGAAATCCCCGTAATGTATCCTGCAATCTCGTCCATGGTGTACGCGGTGTTTAGCAGGTTCTCGCGGTTCATGATCAGGCCGCCCACGTCGGCGACCTCCCTTGTGATTTTGCGGCGCAGCGCCTCGACTTCCTCCTCTATACTGGATATCTGCTCCAGGCTGTTTTTGATGCCCGCCTTGTCCTTTTTCATCATTAGTTCCGGCAGGGTGGATAGCTCCCTTGAGGCGTGCAGAATCCGGTGTATCTCGTCTTGTAAAACTGCTATGGCCTTTCTTTTGGCTTGAACCTCAAGCTCCCCGCTGTACATTTTGTAAAAGACCTGACCATACTACTATAATTAAATCCTTTTAAGGGCGTATTTTTCCCGTTTTTTTAGCAATTGCAGTCATTTTTGGTGTAATTCATGTCGGTTCTGGCTTTATCGATTACAATTTTGTCAAAATATGAGGGGTTTTTTGATCCGTCAGATCGGGTACAGATTAAAAGACCAGTGCTAGTGGGAAGATAACGACATGAGGCGGAGGATATGCAAAACAAAACATTAAAAACGATAAAATATGCGTAGTTGTCAGGGAATTATGACTGCAATGAATATTTTAAAAAAATCAACGTCGGTTAGTTTGTCTACAGACAGACAGACAGACAGACAGACAGACAGACAGACAGACCACAAAATAGTGGTTTAGTTCTTAATCTTCGGAGGGAAGAATATCATAATTTTACATGGAATATTAGACCATATTATCATAATGGTAAATTTGATCAAACTGTAAAAATTAATGGGGGTAATTTCCCCTGACAAAAGGTTATAAAAAAACTAAGCAACAATTGGATCGTATTTCAGAATATACAGACAATGAAGTATTTGATGATCTTAGCGAAATTACTGAAATTCCAAAACAACCGGAATTTTATAAGATTCCAAGGCGATTTGGTTCTGTTCCAGTTAATGAGCTTCCATTTGGTTGTGACAAGGACAAACAATATCATAAGATATATCCTCGTGTCGCATTACCATTTCAAAAGGCAGACAGGGTTACATTTGGTCATTCAAAATTAGAACATAATCGACTATTTTGGGGAGATAATCTACATGTAATGAGAATGCTTCCATCAAATTCTATTGATTTAATTTATATTGATCCGCCATTTTTCTCTGGCGCAAATTATAATGTAATTTTTGGAGATCAAAATGAAGTAAGATCATTTACTGATATTTGGGAAGGAGGTTTGCCGAGTTATCTGATTTGGTTAAATGCCAGACTGTTAGAAATGAAACGATTATTAAAGTCGACAGGTTCGATTTATGTACATTTGGATTGGCATGCATCCCATTATGTTAAAATAGAATTAGACAAGATTTTTGGATATGATAATTTTAGAAATGAAATAATTTGGGCATATCAAAGATGGACAGGAGCTACAAAGAATTTCCAACGCATGCATGATGTATTATTATTTTATGGAAAGACTGAAACACCTATCTTTAACATGCAAAAAGAACCATACAGTGAAAAATCAAAGCATATGGGATCTAGAATTACGACAGTTGGAAAAAATAAAAAACTTGAACAATATTACACAGATGATAAATCTAGGGAAAAGGCTATGAGAGATGTATGGGAAATTTCATATCTTAATTCACAAGCAAAAGAACGTTTGGGGTATCCAACTCAAAAACCTGAAGCACTCTTAGAGAGAATAATCAAGGCGTCAACAAATGAGGGAGATGTGGTAGCCGATTTTTTTTGTGGTGGAGGCACCTTACCTTCTACAGCACAAAAATTAAATCGGAAATGGATTGCCTGTGACCAATCCAGAGTTGCAGTTGCAATCACACAAGGCAGGCTGGAAGCATTGCATGAAAAATTAGATGCTGGAACCCAACAAACACTTCTTCCAATACCCGACATATCCATAGAATACTGGGGAACATATGAAATTCCGGCTCTTGTAGCCCTCACAGATATGGAATTTAGAAGTTTTGTGATATCCGCATATGGTGGAAGAGTGACATCGGGTGACGGACATATTCACGGTTTTAAGAGACAAACACCATTGTTTGTGGGAAAAGCTAGACAAAAAAACCGTGTAATCAAAAATGATGTGATCGAATTTGCACGAGAAATAGCAGAAACAAAGGGATTGCGAAAGGGGATAATGCTTGCTTGGTCCTTTGCAGAATCTGCCAAGACGGCAGCTGAAAAACTAAAGGGGGAAAATCATGCCGAGATTGATCTAATTCAGATTACTTTGACGGAACTTGACTCACCAACATTCAAAGATCATATAATAAAGCTACACGACGACTACAAATCTCTGCTGACATTCATTCTGCCACCAGAAGTATCGGTCAATCACAAGAAAATCACATCCATGACATACGAATTTGATGCATCCGAATCAATCGCAATAAACACAGGGGCAAAAATCATAAACGTACAGTGGGATTTTGAATATAAGGGAAGATTCACACCCACTCAAGGATTCGCATATGGTCGAGCTGGAAGCGATGACAAGAAAAAGCCTCTATTCAAAGTACCATACAAGTTCAAGCACATAGGCAAAATCCCCATCGCATGCCGCGTCCAAGATGATCTGGGAGGAGAAAAGATACACACGGAGATAATCCAGGTGAGATAATTGCTAGATTCGTTCTTACAACATGAAGAAAAATTCAAAGATTGGATGCATTCTGGATATCCAAATGTAAAGCATGAGACACGCGAATTTATCGAGAATTTATTAAAGCAGGATAAAAAACTCAAGATGTGGAAACACCAACTTGAAGGCACGCTTAGGGTCATCTATTCGTTTGAAATATTGCAAAAAAAGAACAACCTTCTAAACATAGTTACAGGTGGTGGAAAGACAGCTATAATAGCGGCAGTGATATTCTGGCTGAAATCAGCACATAATATCAACAAATTTGTCATACTGACACCCAACACTATTGTGCGAGCAAGACTAGAATCGGATTTTAAGGATGGAGTAGTATTTGATAAATTTGAATTTGCTACACCACAAACCAACATGTTGATAAATGAGCTCGGATTGCACATGATGAAAAGTGGTGAACAGCCACAGGGAATGCTTGAATCGGGAATCATATTGGGTAACATACAGCAGCTTTATACCTCCGGGGGCACAAATCAGAACCTTGGATATTTGAAGAATCTTGTAGGAGATATTGCAATCTTTAATGATGAGGCGCATAATACGCCTGCACCTGAATACACCAATGTGCTGAATCTTTTATCTGAACAAAGTAAATTTCGATTGGACACTACTGCCACGCCAAATCGTGCAGACGGACAGGAGCCAGACTCTGAAATGATCTATTATTATGACGTATCAAATGCACTGGATGATGGAATAATAAAATCAGTAGTAGTATACCAACCCGAAGTCAAGCTGCTCAAGATGACATATACCAATCCGATAACAGGCGAGAAAAAAGACGTTACCGAGCTTGACGCAGAATTTCAAGAAGCAGAAAGAAATCTAAAATCATTCCAATGGATTTTGGATCCCGAACCAATGAGAAAACAGATTGCCATAGCACTACAACGTCACAAGGAACAAATTGTCAGAGCTAGGGGACGATACAAGCCAATCTTGTTCGTAGTTACCATGAGCATACAGGAAGGCCAGAGGGTCCAAAGAACACTTCAGGACATATTCAAAATAAACACGCTGCTAGTAACAGAGGAATCAAACGAGAAAGACAGAGAAGAGGCATTACAGATCGGGACATTTGACAGCAGATATGAGGCAGTTGTCAGTGTGCTCATGCTAAGGGAAGGATGGGACGTTCCAGAGGTATCCACGATTTTGCTGTTGAGAAAGTTTTCTTCCCCAGTGTACGGTCAACAGGTAATAGGCAGGGGATTGAGAAAAATAATCAAAGAGCCTACAAATAGCGAGATACTGGCAGTAGTTGATCATCCGCGTTTAGAACATGACTGGTTGTGGCAAATAGTAGCTGTAAGCAGAATAAAGCAAGTCGAAGGAGAGGATCAGATATTTCCACCTGGAGATGATCTACCAAAGCCTGTAATACAAAAACTAACAAGGCCCGAAAAAATCATAAAAATTCCAGATCCCGAATATCCAACAAGTATTCCCTGGGATAAAATAGAACGAGATACTCCTGATGATGTAAAAGAAGATGACTGGAATGCAATACTAGATAGAAAGTCTTATGACAAAGAAAGATGGGTCATATCTAGAACGCAGATCACAGCAGTAGAAGCAAAAGAGCTGCAAAGTAAACGGCTTGAAATACTTGGCGGTGTCAGTGACTATGATTTTGAGGTGTCAGGAGAGCTAAAACGTGATGTACTGGAAGAATTGTTCAAAAAAACGCTATTGGATTTGTGTGCTGGACTGTTACAAGAGGCAGGGTTTGGAAACATGAATCGTGGAAGACTATACAATGTAATGCTAAAGCACGTTACTACCAAAATATTTTCTGGAAAATCATTATCCGATGCAAAACGTGATGATATTGAATTTGCCATAGATGTCATGCCCGAGATAAAAAGTAATTTTTCAAATGCGATAGTCGCAGGAATTGTTGAAGCATAGGCATGTCAAAGCACGGTTATTACGACAATCCAAAAAAAAGCGCATTTTCCATAGAATACTATGATTCTAAATGGGAGTATGACTACATGAGGGAGTTGGAAAGAGATAACACTGTTATGAAATGGACAAAAAATCATGGTATAAGAATTCCATATTCTGAGGATGATAAGAAATACAAGTACTATAATCCAGATTTTTTGGTAGAAAATACTGACAATACGATAGAGCTGGTCGAGATGAAGAGTACACAGCTGCTAAAAACACCCAATACGAAAAGCAAGGCAAAATATGCCAAAAAATGGTGCGATGTACGAGGCATCCAATATAGACTGATCTCCCGATATCAGTGATATTTTCAAAATCAAATCCATAAAATCAAATTCACTCCCATATCACGATTATATAACCATTAGAAGAACAAATGAACGCCCTAATCCAAAAATGCAGTACTGCACAAGATTCATTCCTGATTCTTTGAGGATTCCAGGCTAATTTGCTCAATTTTGAATCTGGAGATCCGTTCCTAGATAACCAGAATTACACGGAATTTATTTGTGGATTCCGTATAATCAGCAAGGGGTAGGCATGGGATATGTAAACCCCTACATATCCAAAATCTCGATTATTGGAACTCTTTGATGGAACGTAGCATGTCGCCCACTTTCTGGCCGGCCTCCCACTTGTTCTTCGGAATATCAGCAATCATACCCACGAACTCTCTCAACATTGACTCTCCATCTTCCCTGATCCGTGCATGATAAGGCCTGTCGTTAACATCAAGTACGGTAAAGACGTATTTGCCAGCCATTTTCGTGATGACCAGACACGGTGTAAGATGTGATCGCGCCAGATCAGCAGCTATGCTCTCCTGATTGGATCTTACCTCAGCATACACGACCTCGTATTCCCCGTGCTTTGCTACAAGTATGCAGTCTATGACATTCTTCCTTTCCTCCACATGATCTAACGTATATGGATCGTTCACAGTCTCAAAGCCTGCTCCTATGAACAAGTCGTGCATGGCCGAGACGTCTGTCTCAAAGCCTTCCTCACTAATATCTTCCCCAGTCATTTCCCCACCATCATGCTGTACAGTATGCGGGGCCGTCTGATCATCTTTTTGAATGTCAAGCTGCCGTATCTGCCGCGTATATCTTCGAGCCTTTCAAGTACGAGCTCATCATTCAGGCCGTCCTTTTTTGCCTCACGATGTAGCCTTATCAGATCCCTGTACGGGTGTCTTGCCTGAGGCATCCTTGATCTTACGAATCTGCGCACCTCAAGCACCCTGCGCTTCAGCGATGAATCCTCCGAAGACTCGATTCTTCTAAGAAGTTTGTCAAAATGCTTCTGATACTTGTGTATGGGAATGCCCCTCATCGCATTCCTGCCGTCCTTATGGAACTGCTGCCACGCCTTGGCAACGAATTCGTCATAGGCGGGTGGATTCTTGATCTGTGGCCTCTTGCTGGCAGACATCATCTGGTTCAGAAAAGACGACTGCCGTATGCGCCTAATTCCGTCGTCCGTCACTTCGTAATACCTCCTGAACTCGGATGTGTCATGCGAGTCAGAAACGGTAAGCACGTCTTCTGCGGCACAGGCCACTAAGAGCTTGTCGGATCCCACGGCGGATCTCATGCCATATGGGAGATCCTCATACTGTTTTTTCATAGATTCGTTTCTGCGTATGTCATCTGCCATCTCTTCGGATCTTGTATCCACGGGATCAAGCATTCCATATTCCCCTATCTTGGGATCCAGTATGGATTCATTACCGTCGTATATGTCGCATACCCCTTCCTCATCAAGCGGCTCCGTAGTCTCCAATACCCTAGATGCACCTACCCCCACTATGTCGCGCATCACGCCTATCCTTCTTCTTACACGCATACGCAAACCGAGCTTTTTGTCCACTAGAGGGGTGGTCAGAAAGTTGTACACCTCTATTATCTTGTGTTCCGAACCGAGCCTGTCTATCCGACCCACGCGCTGAATTAGCCTTACTGGGTTCCAGTGAAAGTCATAGTTAATCACTATCCGACCCGTTTGAAGGTTCAGTCCTTCTGAAAGCATGTCGGTGCTTATCAAAATGTCTATTTCATCTTCTGGCTGCACGCCTCCATTGTTGAATTTGGGTGCAAACTGGTTTACCGCATCATCGATTACGTCCTTGCCTTTGCCGGAATCAATCTGTACGATCTTTCTGTTGATCCTGCTATTAAGAAACCGGAACATGTATCTTGCAGTCACTGCAGATTCTGTAAATATGAGCAGTTTTTCCTGTTTTTTCTTTACAAGCTCAAGCAGTTTAGCCAGCTTGTCATCTCGTGGAACGAACAAATTGTCCAAATCCTGCACATGCCACTCCTTCATGTCCTCACCCATGCCTCTACCTCGTAGAATTTCTGTTATTTGGTAGAATTTTTCCATGTCGTTTGAGACGTCATTCCGCCATTTGTCCATATGGAATGCCTTTGATTCATACAGCGACGTCATGTTTTCCATCTCTTTCATTAGATCCCTCTCCGCATCTGCATCGTCAGAATCCATAATCTTGTGTATTATCTCCTGAAAATCTCTTCCCACGGCCACCTTGTCTTGCTTTAACTGTTTCAGAAACCACTTGTGTCCCTCACCGTATCTTCTGACACTGCTATCGAATGCCATTATGCTGCTCTCCATCAGCTTTAGAAGCGACGTCAGGACTATTCCACCCAAGGAGACTAGGTTTGAGAGGTTGTCATACGGCTTTGTGTCTTCCCACTCCTCACGCACGTAATTTCCTGGAACATATCTTGCAAATGTCATGGATTTTATGAGGGATTCTATTTTCGCGAATTTTTCCTTTGTTTCGTAGGTTTTTTCTGCGTCATATTTGGGATTGTGAAGTACCGGTTCAGGAAAATAGTGTTTTTCCCCATCCATTAGCAGATATGGTCCACGCTCGTCCACTCTTCTCTCCTTCCTAAGCCTGTCATGTATTGATTTTCGAGTTCTCCGTATGAGGACGTGTTTTAAAAGATCTCGAATTTTTTCTTTGCCCTCATCGGTCACGACCTTTGTCATCTTGTGTTTTTCTTCGCCTTTTTTGTTCTTGATAATTACCACGTTACCGTCTACGTCCCTTACTTCTTCATCCCTTGTAATTCCTTCAAAATATGCCTCAAGTTTTGAGCGACCCTCTATGGTTTCGGTTTCATCTAGTATGGGTATCTTTTCTAGTAGATCTGGCTGGAACAAGCCGAGTTGGTTTCTAAGATCGTTCACCGTATTGGCGATGGGAGTAGCGGTAAGCATTATGATTCGCGCGTCCGTCATTTTGTTGTTCATATAGTCTGCAAGTTTCTGATATCTGGCTCTTTTGTCATCCTTGAAGGCGTGGCTCTCATCTATCAGTATGGCGTTGCAGTAATTATATCTAGCAATCTTGTCAAGTCCGCTGTTTGAGAGGACGTTGGGTGCAAGCCCATATTTTGATGTAAGATCCAGCCACATTGGAATCAAACGGGCAGGACATATTATCAGAGGTTCGAGAATCTCCTCATCCACAAGATGTTTGAGGACGGCCATGCCGGTGTATGATTTGCCCGTGCCGACGACGTCTGCTATCATGACACCTCCATAGTCTTTTAGTTTTTTTATCGCTGCATTTGCAGCATCTTGCTGAAAATCGTACAGTCTTATCTGAGAAGGCGTGAATAGGATCTCGGGGTTTTCTGTTATTGCTACCTTGCCTGCAACCATCCTAGGTGTATAGTCCCGTCCAGCCCATGAGTTTTCAAGTATCTGTGCCACGTCTTTGGTAAATGGCCGGCAGCTCGGATCGTTCCAGTGTTCCTCAAACCATTCCAAAAAATCCTTATAATGTGAATCATCGTTAGTGGAAAAATTAAGCTCTGTATGCGTCCGCAGACCGCTTATCGAAAAGTTGCTGGAACCTATGATCGACTCTTGTGACACATATCCGTCAAGCTCCGCAAGATACAGCTTTGCGTGGAGTTGCTCTTTCATGTAGACCTTTATCTGGATCTTGTTCCTGCGTATGAGGTCGATGAGCCGCACGACGGTATCCCTCTGGGGTTTCGTTTGCTGCATATGCTCAAGCTCTCCCCGCATGTTCCTGTTAGTGGTGACCAGTGCTTCCTCCGGCGATGCCCTGCCGCCCATCTTCCGGCCTATGTCTTCCCGTGCTTCATGGGCCGCAAATAGTACCTCGGCCGTAGGCCTGTCAGTCACAGGCGAGGTCAATATCCTCATAACGTGATCTGTATCGTCAGCTTCAATCCACTTGAGACTGTCCATGATCTCTGCAAACCCGCTTATGAAGAAGTAACCCACGGCCACGTTGATCCTCTTTGCATGGGGCATCATCTCCTGAAGACGGTTCACCATCGTGATATTTTCGTTGTCGATGATCATTCAATAATTTCCTCGTGTTTTTTGGTCAGGATAGATTCTGGCTTGCCACCGCTGATCGATGGTTCCATGCAAAACCTTACTCGTATGTCATCCAGTTCTATGTTCATGCCCATCACATTTACAATTTCTTTATCCATGGCTATCCTAACCTTGTCTTTCCAAAGATTCTTCATACGATCTAGTTCCATATTACAAAATCTATCAAATATGTCAGAAAGAACACCAAGTGTAGTTTTGTTCATCTTGGTAAAATCCGGTATCGGCAGATCTTGGATATTCGTCCTAGACATTGCTCCTCGACCAAGTTGTTGTTTTCCAGCAAGTGACCAAAAACATAACACACCTATGGATGAATTACACCAAGCCACAAATGGCTTTTCATATTTTCTGTCCATTATGATGCTAGGCCAGACTCGGCCTCCAACTGATTTTTTCGATACATATGCAGCGATTAGACTATTTGATGTAAAATCTGGACCTATGTTCATGTGGACAATGGATGCAGTTTTCCATATGCTATCTATGTGTTCATCTGTAGCATCTGACTTTGGCTTCAGTTTCTGATCCGGCGGTACGATCAGCTTAGTTTGTTGTTTCTGAACATTGTTCCACAAGGCAGTATATTTTGGATTACCATCATGGGCATAGCCATTGAATGGCCCCTGCATGTTTCCACCTGTTATGTCCCGGTCACCAGGACCTATTTCAAAACACAATTTGAGTGGCACCATTGTCTGCCTGATTTTGTATGTTAATTGTTCCACGACTGGATCTACTACGTTTACAAACTTCCAAACGTCATGTATGGAGCAGTCTAGGCAATTGCCTACGGTATATTCGCCTATCCTCAACTTCGTTCCGCCGTGCCCAGTCTCCAGTCTGTCTACTCCCTGTAAATTGTTTATAGCCGTACCTATCTGTATAGCGTCAATCATTGATGATGGTCTTTCACGAAGTGAAACAAACAATCCTCTGGAATCTTTTTTATTAGCTCGTTTTTTTGCGACGAGTATTATCTCGGCCATGCCTGTATCTGAAGAGAAAGATCGTTCATTTGATCTTATCTTGGGCCGTGCTATACTGATTACCTTTATGTCGTAATTGTACTTTAGCAATTTCCGAACATTACTCCAAGTCTTGCCACTTGCTATGGTAGCAGGCATGATCAGTGTCATCGTACCGTGTTCATGTATTTTTTTGTCACATATGGCAATAAAATTAGATGCAAGTCCTGCATGGCCATGTGAACATGTGCCAGCAAATTTCTTGCTTTCCAATTTTCCCATGTTCGATTGATCTTTTTTGGTTGAACCAAACGCAGCATATTTTGGTACTGCGTTTCCTCTATATTTTTTAGCATCGTTTGTAGACCTAACAAATGGTGGATTCATCACAATAAGATCACAAGATCCATCGCCAATAAGATGATGGGATTCTTCGATTGACCAAGGTTTGGCATTCTTAACATTGGTTTCTTTTCCCGTTATCACTTCTATAGAATGAGTAAGAGTTGCATTGGTGTCATTTGATATTAGATCCAGCGATCCAAGCCTGTAATGATTTATTTCTTTTTTGACCTTTCTTTTTATGCCTCTCTTTTTTACATATACCGTCTCCGTGTGTTGCAAACCTATGGGCATAGTTTTTACCTTTGTCTTTCCAAACACCTCCGTTGGAAACATCATGGCTAACGACGAAACTGTCAGGTGTGTAGCTATTGGCAGTACGTCTAGTCCCACAAAACAGTTCTCTATCAGCGTCTTATGAAGGCTGGTTATAGGCATTTTTTTGCCAACAGTATGGCTTGCCTCATAATTGAATAGTAGTTGTCTGTACGCAGACGACAATAGAAGTCCAGTGCCGCACGCAAAATCTACTATCCTGTATTTAGAAACTGAGCCGACCTCATATATGGGGTGATTCACGTCTGGGACTGCTAGTTTTGCCATCAATGCTGCAGCTTCTGGTCGGGTATAATATGACGCAAGGTTGGATCTGTCCACGATCACCTTTTGCAGTAATTTGCCATACATGTCTGATGATCCTGCAACTCTTTTTTCTCTAATTTTTTTACTAGATGTATACAGAGCATCTATAATCTTAGTGGATTCAGACATGCCCAACGCAGATAGGATATTGATGGCCACGGAGAAGATGGGATTATAGTTGTAGTCCAATACATTCTGCCACACTAACATGAGATCTTTTTTTGTTATGAATTTTTTTCTATTGTGTAAACTATCAAGTGTCTTGCAATTTTTGCCATCCTGTAGTGTTATTTTATCTGAAATGAGGTCATAAAACACCATAGCATTTGACAGTATGAGGCCTGCCATTCTCCATGTTTGTATGTCCTCCGGTTGGTTCAATAATTTGGCAATCTTGGCCTTTGCCTGATTGTCTATTTCCTGAACCACATTTTCTATCACATTCATGCAATAGTGGATAGGAGACATGTATTCCACGATTTGTTTTGCCGGAATCAGAGTAACCATTGCTGAAAATCCAATATTGTGTATCGTTCCTTTTATTAATCCTTCTAATGGATATCGTTCTGGAGCATAAACCACATACTCGTAATCATTGCTTTGTAGGATCTTGTCTTTTAATCTGTTTTCTTCTAGTTCAGAAAAATTATGTGGTACGAGTATATTGATTATTGATGATATTTTTCTTTTCTCCAAATCAGACTTGCGTTTGAGTTCTAGGTTGATCTTTGATGGAGTTTTTGAAGAAATCATGGTTTCAATAACTATTTTATTTTTATTGGCATCTTGGATCACGATCTCTCCATTAGAATGAGTAACAGTCCACCTACTGCTCATTTCATCCAGCACGTTAGCTATAGACGTACCGATTTGAATCTTGGAAGAAGATTCTTGTACTTCCAAGTGACCGCCACTCAAAGCGGCTCCTCGAAAATTGGTCTTGTTTTATGTAAGCCTGTAGGCGATGTAAGCCTGTAGGCGTGTGCGTGTCAAGATAACGGAGATAGATTTTAGCCTGTTATATTTGTGAGTGTCTAAAAAATATTCGTTTGTTGTCATAATCACTTGTGTTCTGTCTTTACTGTAATCTTCCTGCCTTCTATGATGAACTTTATGCTTCCTGAGTTGCCTAGTCCATTAACCCGGATAATTCTGCGATATCTTTTTTTGCCCCCGGAACAGCGCAATTATTTCCTGGTCAGTCGATGCGTCCTCTATTGACTTTTCGGTCCGTATCTTTCCGGTAAACTTTGGGAACCTCAGGGCAAGGCCGCTGTTTTTTCTGACAGCATTCAGCGCAGTCTTGTGAATCGGGCTCAGCGTTATCTCAGAAGCCACAATCTCGATTACCAATTCGGGCTCAAACCACACGTCGGCCTCCATCTCGCTGTCCACCTTTGGGTGTTTCTTTAGTATTACCTTTGGCGAGAGCAGCTGGTACAGCTGGTCCAAGTACTCGTCGGTAAACCCGGTTCCGACCTTGCAGATGCTCGGGTACGTGTCCGCATCATCGTTATACGTGGAGAGCAAAAGCGTCCCGTATTTTCCCGTCCTGCGGCCCCGGCCAAAAAACGCACCCACCACTATAAGATCAAGGCTGTCGCCGAGCTCGTTTCTGTACTCCCTTTTCAGCTTTAGCCAATAGCTTCCCCGCGAGCCTGCACGGTACGGCGCATCAAGCATCTTTAGCATGAGGCCCTCGCATCCGGAATTGATGCTATTCTCCAGCACATCCTCAATGTCGCCCTCCGTATGCACAATCTCCATCTGGACGCACTTTGCATAGTCGCCTTCTGGCACAATCCCCTCAAGCAGCTTGCGGCGCTCAGAATATTGCTTATCCAGGCAGCTGCGCCCGTCCACATACAGGACGTCAAAAAAATTCACGGTAATCGGATACTCTGATACAGCCTTTTCAATCTTGTACTTTCGCCTCCTATGCATGAGCTCCTGAAACGGCAGAAACTCGCCGGAGTCCTCGTTTATCGCTACAGCTTCTGCCTCCAGTATGGCCTCCTTTGCATTCAGTATGCCGGGAATCTTTTCTGCAATGTCCGGATAATAGCTCGTAATGTTCTCCAAGCTGCGCGAGAACAGTACGGCACGGCCGTCCTTTACGTGCACCTGCACCCGCTCGCCGTCTAGCTTGAACTCTGCTGCAAAGTTCTCCCCAAGCTTTTCAATTGACTCGCGCTCGCTTTTGACGCGGTCCGCAAGCATTGGGCGCACCGGGTGAAAGACTGCCACCGTATAGTCCTCAACCCCCTGCAGGCCGTCAGAGGCAACAGACTCTGCCACGCGGCCCAGGTCACTTGATACGTTATACGCCTGCTCTAATATCTCCCTGTTTTTCTTGTCCTGCGTAAAGGCAACAGCCAGTGCGTCCATTACGGTATTTTCCGCTATTCCAAGCCGGAGCGTGCCCAGTAGAATCTTTAGCAAAAAGCTCGCCTCCTGCGGCGTGGCATCATTGAGCAGGCTGGAGATATACTTTAGCTTCATATCCTGCGAGCCGGCACCTGACAGCTTTGATATCTTTAGCAGAGTGTCATAGACGCGCTCTACTGTAATGTCCTGGACTAGAAACGTCGTCTGTGTCTTTAGCTGGATAGCCTTGGCAGCCGCGCGTCCCAGATCGCCGTCCTCCTGGTATATACTGGTGATTTTCTTGGTAGGAACTCCGGAGGACTTGGAGATTGCGCGAATGGCGAGCTTTTCTGCCACTCCCAGCTCGACTCCCTCATAGTCCGGCCTCAGCTTGCCCTGAATCAAATACACTATCTTTGGCAGTACGGGAACAGGCGTATTCCGGAACAGCTCCACCAGAATAGCCGTAAGCTCCAGCCGCTTGGCAGTCGACTCCATCCTTTCAAATGACTCAGACAATACAGAGAACTGCATTTTGATTTTTCCACACACCCACGAATAAAAGTCTAGTTTACAAGCTAGATGTACCGGAATATCGTCCTTTTTGCCGCCTGGGGCGTGCTAGACACCAGGGCAAAGTTGTACAGGGGGTATGATTTCTTGTACTGCTTCATAAAGCTCCATGCCACATCATGCGTCTTGAATTCGGTCCTTATCCCGTCAAGTGCGGCCTCTTTACCAAATACGTCAAAGACGACTATGGAATAGTTTTTGGGCCGGTTGTGCGGCCTGGCCTTTAGTATCCACGCAAAGGCAAACACAAACACCGCTGCCAGCACGAATGCCTCGCCCACGTCCTTGAAGAACGTCCAGATAATGTTGGGTATGGTCTGCCCGAATAGCTGCACCATAAACTGCGAAAACGAGATTACGGCGAGGGCCGTCACTAGGTACGTCATAAGGTAGGTCTTTACTTGGAAGATTTTGCTAAAATCCATGGTTTTTGACGCTTTTGTATGGGTCTTGTTTTCATTTAACCTTATTGGTAATACGGCATGCCGGCCAATCCCCGACTACAGGCCTGAGCTTGGGCCATGCGTATAGTCCATCAAAGCATCCCGGGCCCGAATCCGCCATACACCGCACGGCATACAAAAAAAGGTGCCAGGGGCGGGACTTGAACGCGCGACAGCTCGGTCTTCAGCCGAGTGCTCTCCCAGGCTGAGCTACCCTGGCACACGGAAAATTTTTCCGATTGTAGAATTAAAGGTTATCCCTTGCAGACGAGGCCGCAGAAATTTCCGGTTTTGCCGGTACCTTGGATCTGCGGTATCCGTATTACGATATTCTGGCCAGCTCGTCTGTATAGTGGTTTGAGACCTGCCACTGCTTTTCTGACAGCGGGGTTATGCTGTCTGCGCTTATGCAGGCGCCCTGCTGGTTCGGGCGCAGCATGAGCTGCATGTCTTCGGCGCACTCTATGGCATCTGCCGGAATTCCGCTTTTTTGCTGCTTTAGCGGCGCGACAGACTCTGCAAATGGTGGCAGGTCTATTGCGGGAAATGTGCCTGCTAGCACCCCGCTGTCTGATGGCAGCAAGTCGTCGTTTATCCGGACAGAGTCCCTTATATCGTCTGCGCGCGACAGTACAATGTTTCTTTCAATCGTTAACGGATCAAAGTCCATGTCCATGCGGACCAGCCATTTTCCGGCCGGATCATACCGTTCCAAAACGAAATGGGCAAATGAGCTGTCATGTATGGGCGCTGCAAATGAGACGTTCGTCCCCGGAACATAGTACGCATAGTCAGAGACGGTATACAGCGTAAGGCTCATCTGTTCCATGTCAGAGGCCATGCTCCTAAAGGGAAGCATCGGCGCCTCGCTCGTAAATGAAAACTCTACTGGCCTTAGCCTGCCGTCAATTCCCCCGTGCTCATCTAGCGCGGCCTCGCCCATGTTCACCTTTAGCGCCACAAAGTAATATCCCGTTTTCTGGACATAGTACTCGAAATTCGCCGCGTCTTTTGCCGTGTATTCGTATCCGTTTTCGTCAAGCCACGAGATTAGCGCATCGGAGCTCTCGGCGGTAAGCGTTGTAGTCTCAAAGTCGCCCACGTCCTTTGTGTCTATTACGGTGACTCCCTCCGAGAATGCCTGATGCGAGGACTCCCAGATATCCGTCCGGAAATAGGTCAGCTCGTTTAGATCGTCGAATATCGACTCTTTCGCCTCTGTAATCTCTGGCCTGTCTGGCAGCGGCAGGACCATTCCGAATTCCGTGGCAGTCCCGTGAAACGCGGGGGCTATTACCAGGCTTTGCATCCTGTCATGGTGGGAATATGCGACTAGCACCTGCGTGTTATCGTCTGGCATTATGGTAAAATCAGGAGGCGACATCATGGGCGGACACGCCGCATACGCCTGTCCCACCAGTGAGACTGCAATTAAAAACACCATACCGTGCAGTATTTTTTTGGACATCAATGGCATCGCCGTATTTTCACGACTAATAAAGCATGTGTCAGAAAGATTGTAACCTGTTAGGTCTGGTGCCTGTTGATCCAAAGATCCCTCTTGAACCTAAACCTACTACGAAAGATTCACGGATTCCAGACCGTCTCTGGGTGGCCTTTGCGCCTGTTGCAGGTCCGGCCCAGCACGAACAAAAGGTCTGCCAGCCGGTTGATATACGCCATACAGTGCGGGTTTGTCTCTTTTGCATCCAGCATTGCAACATGGGTCTCTGCGCGCCGGATTACGGTCCGCGCAAGGTGCACCATGGCAGCAGCGCCGTCCCCGCCCGGAAGGATAAAGTTTGTCAGCGGCTCGAGCTCGCACTCCAATCCGTCTATTAGCGCCTCCAAATTTTCCACCATCGTACCTGTGACCCTGTTTTTGCCGTCATTCATGTCCGGATTTGACAGGTCTGCTCCTGCCACAAACAGCTCGCCCTGAATCTGCGTAATCATTGCAGACAGGTCTGCATCCATATCATGCGACAGGGCCACTCCCAGAACGGAATTTGCCTCGTCTATCGCCCCGTATGCGGCTATCCTGGGATCGGACTTTGGAGTACGCCTGTTTCCACGAAGGCCGGTGGTCCCGTCATCGCCCGTTCTAGTATAGATCTTCAACGTTGTACAGTTGAGCATGCGATATTTATTCGAACTCTTTAATACCGAGACTGAGAGATTATACGCATGTCAGAGAAAAGCGCATGCCCGTATTGTGATTCCGAGTTTGACGGCAAAGAGGAGCTCTCAAAGCACATTGACAGAATCCACCACGGTTCCGGACTGCTTGAGGGCGACTCTAGAAAGTTCTAGGCCTTGATCGGGGATTTTTTCAGGATTGCAGCCGGGCTGAAATCCATACCAAGGCAGGGCTGGGCAGACGCCGGAATACCGGCCCCCGAGTCAGTCGCAGACCACTCTTACTGTACAAGCATTATGGCCATGGTGATGGGAGACGCGTTAAGGCTGGACACGCACAAGCTGGTAAAGATGTCACTTTTGCACGATCTTGCAGAATCGCTGACAGGCGACATTACCCCAAGGCAGATGCCCGCAGACGAAAAAAGGGCAAAGGAGCAGGAGGCAATGAAAAAGATCCTCGCCTGCCTGCCCATACATCTGAGGCAGGACTATACAGGCATATGGGCCGAATACACAGGCGGCAGGACAGCAGAGTCAGAACTGCTCCACGAGATTGACAAGCTAGAGATGGCAATGCAGGCAGTATCATACTCGGACCATAACATAGAGCTGTCTTCGTTTCTGGATACGGCAAAAAAATCGGTCCGCAGCCCCGAGCTAAAAAAAATCCTGGACGGACTGTGCGGTACGGCCTCGCAAGGAAATTAATAGAATGGAATGACGTACAGTGCGTGGCCGATCAAAAAGACGAGCTGATTGAGGCGCAAAAGCAGGTAATCGGGATACTATTCGAGGTGATAAAGCGGCTTCAGAGCAACAATGATCTTGACGACGAATACTTTGGAATGATCACAAACAATACCGGCACAAAGGACAGGCAAGACGAGATTATGCGGCAGCGGCAGGAAAACGCAAAGATTGCCGGCAGGCTGCTCGCAAAGCTGGAGGCCTAGCACCCGCAGTCGTCAGACGCCATCTTTAGCCGGGAAGTCTGCTCGTGCTTGCTTTGGACATAGTGGGCGAGATTCGTTATCCTGGTTCTGACCGCCCTGTCGTGCCAGCTGCCCTCGTGCTCAAACCACGACTCTATCTCGTCTACGTTATAGTCGTGGCCGTCCCTGAGAATCACCTCAAAGGCCGACCTTATCAGATCCAGCTCGTCTTTTGTGGGACTCGACTTGTCCTCGACTATTACGGTAATCTCGTTGAGCCGTATAATCACGGGGTTGGTCAGCGGCATTATGGTGGTGCCGATCCGGCAGGTATAACAGTCTTTCAGGTGTAAGGGCAACCTCAAAGAATAAAATCCCCCGTCCACACACCACATACAGATGGATTCTATACTCGATGACGTAAATGAGCTATTAAGGCGCGAAAAGGGCGACGTGAACACCCTGAACAGGATAAGGCGCGCAGCGCAGCAAGACGAGGTCATATCCATACACGAGCGAAAATACGTAAAGGATCTGGCAGACGCATTTGTCAGGCCGCAGTACGTCGAGGATGCAGTCGATGAGCCGGCACCGGAGCCCGTACACGAACCTGAGCCGGAGCCCAAGGGGCCAGGGCGGCTGCGCAGAATCCTCTCCAAGTTCAGACCCAGATCAAAAAAAGCCATACTCGGCATAGCCGCCTTGCTACTGATGGTAATCTTTGTAGGCGCCGCATATTCGGCATATTTGGCATACTCTGGCCTGGCAGTGCCGGCAGCAGAGCCAATCGATTTAATCATAAGCACGGATGCTGCTACATACACGGCAGGAGACGTAATCTCCATATCCGGTGTCTCTGACTATTCCGGAGAGCTGGACCTGTCGGTGTCAGACGGTGCAGGCGGGACAGTCTGGACAGAGACTTGCGCCATAGGGAAGGGCATCTCGTGCACGACTCTGCTGATTGCAGGCGGGGACGGATGGGAGTCCGGCGAGACGTACACGCTAAAGGCGGTGCACGGCCAGCTAGTCAAGGAGACCAGCTTTGGGTTCAACTAGCATTTTACTTGTATTTTGAGCGCAGCCTCAGATCGTCTGCCAGCTTGTTGAAAATGTCATTGGTGCTCACATCAACCAGGTTGATGGTGGCGTTTTCCTGGACAATCTGCTTTTCAAACTTTTCCTTTATCGCAAAGGATATGGACGACCAGTGAAGTATGCCCTTTAGCTGCTCCTCCATCACGGAATTCGTGGTGGGAAACGTCATTGGTGAAAAGACAATCCCGTTTGCCCACTGCATAGTCGGGATTCCGCCCCCCGACGTCCTGCTGCTAAAGGCGATCTGCCTCACCCAGTCCTCAAACCTGTACTCGATTATCTCGTGGATTATGAGCTTTTTCCACGGATCCACCGTAATTTCCAATCCACCTTCAAGGCGTGCCAGAATATTATATTAACATTCACTTGTATGTCATTAGCTTTTTCTCTTCCAGAAGCGAGTGCAGGTTGTGCACCGAACGGTACACATCGGACTCTTTTTTTGCCCCCGTGCAGACTAGCTTTCCGGATGCAAACAGGAGGATTACGGTCTTTGGGTCCAGCATCCTGTGGATGAGCCCGGGGAACTGCTCTGGCTCGTACATGCTTCGCGGCAGGATTCTTGCTGCCCGCTCGAGCTGTATCTTTCCGCCCAGGTTTACTGCGGCCACTATATTCTGCACGATTACGACTGCGTCCTTTTTGATCTTTATGCCCTTTTTTCTCAGACTCTGCACCACGGTCCTCACGGCGCTTACTGCCATCTCTTCGGATTTGGAGCCCGTACATACCATCTTGCCGGTCCTGAATATGAGAGTCGCAGTCCTGGGATTGGTCAGCCGGAACACTAGTCCGGGAAACTGTTCGGGATTGTACTCTGTGCCGGGAATTTTCTTTGTAATCTCGTTGAGATCGATTTTTTGGTCGACTGATGCGGATGCCACTACATTCTCAATGCTGACTATGGGCTTTGTATGGGCCATTTCGTACTAAAACCACGACTGCGGTATATATAGTAAGATTCCTAGTGCCGGTTTATCCACTGGTACCTGTACTGATCGTCGATAATGTCCCTCTGAATGGTTCCCGCGTCAATTACATCACTAGGCATATCCGTGTAAAAGAATCCCAGCATGCCCTTGCATGCAATGGGCACCCGGAGCTTGCGCGCGTTTTTGAGCGCATAGCCGTAATACGGGAGACTAGACGCGAAACGATACGATGCGCAGTGTAGCTTGGAGTCCTTTTTGAGCTGCGCCATAGTATCGTACCGTTTTACATCGTACAGCTCGGCGCGGCCTACCAGCGCGCCTGTCACGCCCGGCTCGACTCTTAGCCGCCTGCAATCCTGTTTTCGCACCCTTTGCGGCGAGTGCACGAAAAACTCGCCCCTAAAGGGGGTGTTCCGGCTGCGAAGCTCTATTGTCTTTTTTCCGGACACTATCAGGTCGGCAAACGGCTGGCATACTGACAGGCATCTTACACGCTTATGCTGCATCGGTTGGGCCCCATCTCTAGATCCGGAATCTGTCCCGGATTTACTGTCATCAGCCCCTTGTTTATCCGGATTATCGCAGAATGGTTCATCGGGGTGGTGGGAGTGACGGCGTCTGCCACCTTTGATACAAACTCGTCCCTTGGCAGCTCTAGCAGCGGCATTTTTTTTGCCAGATGTATGGTGGTGTAAAATGCGCCATTTTGCGCAGATTTTGTGTGCTCGCCGCGGTGCGCGGGAAATATTACCGCATTGGGAATTTCCAGCAGGCGGTGCAGCGTGTCATGTAAGCTGCCTGCAAACTCGCGCGCCCGGTCCCTGAGATCCGGCCTGCCAATCCCGTCTACAAACAGGACATCACCGGAAAACACGTACCCGTCTAGCACATACGTCATGCTGCCTGCCGTGTGGCCCGGCGTGTGAATGGCCCTTAGCTTTGTCTTGCCGGTATCAAACGTGTCGCCCTCTGCGACGCGCCTTGCCTGTATAGTATACTCCTCCATGCCGCCAAGGCACAGCTCGGCGCCGCACATGCCTGCCAGCTCGGCTGCCGCCGACACGTGGTCTGCGTGCTGGTGCGTGTCAATTACCCGGATTATCCTGCATCCGTCCTGCTCGGCAAACTGCATATACCGGGACGCCGGATGCGCGGGATCGATTACGGTGGCCTCGCCGCCGGACTGTATAATGTACGAGAGGCACCCCTTGCCAATCTTTTCGACCTGCGTTATGGTAAAACCGTCCTTTCGTACCGCGATTCGCCGGTCCAGCACCTGGTTCCATCCTGCCATTCCCCCCTCAAGTGACGTCGACTCGAGGCCCTTTTGCGCCAGGGCAAACGTGGCGACCTTTGAGCGGTTTCCGTGCGAGCAGACAGTTACAATTCTTTTGCCGGCAGGAATCCGGCCTGCGTCTGCCGCAAACAGCTCCGAGAGTGGAATGTTGAGCGCGCCGGGAATTTTAAAGCTGGAAAACTCGTCTGTCTCCCGCACGTCTAGCAGCAGCACGTCCTCGCTGTTTTTGATCATGCCGTACAGGCCGTCGCAGGATACTATGGTGTCCTGTCCGCTCTGTATGGTACCTGCAGTCCACCCATTCATTCCGCCCTGCAAAAAACACACATCAAGGCCGAACTGTACCATCATTGCGGCGTTTTTCTGCGCCTCTGCCCCGTCACCGTCGACTAGCACTATCTTGGCGCCGCGCGGAAGCTTGGATAGTATGACCTGCTTTTGCTGTACGGACGTACAGTGCGCATTTGCCGCACCACTAATGTGGCCGGCCATGAACGCGTCTTTATCCCGCATGTCAAGGACCAGCGGGGGATTAGGGCCGCCCATGCTCGACTCTAGCTGCCCTGTAGTGATTGCCAGCTCCATACTGCACATACAATTCAGGCCACATTTAGGATTTTCCTAGCCCCTAATCACCCCGAGCACCCTGCCGGGAATGTCGGCGAGTCTGCCCACTGCCAGCGTCCGCTCATACCCCAGCCCCCGCAGGTTCGACGCAATGGCCGTCGCCCTTAGCGTGTCAGAGCCGAGGCCGAGTGCCACCATGCCGATTCCCATAGCCCTAAGGGAGCGTATCATGGAGCGCACGGCATCCGGATCTGAGGGCTCGCCGTCTGTCAGGCTCAAAAAGATGTCGGGCTTTTTTGACTGTAAAATCTTGTGCATCTTTTCGTACACCTCGCCGAGCGGCGTGGAGCCGTTGGCAGAAATCTGCGCCAGTCTCTTGGCGCAGACATTGTTCCACCCCTGCGCGTCGGACTTTATCAGCCAGCACACCACCTCCTTGTTTACGGTGCTAAAGGCGTACACGGCAAAGCCTATCTTGAGGTATGCGAGCACCTCGCAGAGCGCGTGCGTCGCCTTTTTGTACCCTGTCTCATTACTGGCAATGCTCGAGGAGTGATCCAGCAGGATTACGATTCTGGTCCTTACCGTCTTTTTCATGTCGGCAAAAAACGGCTCCAATCCCTCAATGTGCGCTTCAGCGTCAAACTCATCTCCAGTCGGCAGGCGCTCCTCGCTCCACCCGGACTTCCAGTCCTTGAATTTTGTCTTTAGCCTGCTTATCAAATCCAGATCGCATATTGCAGTCTCGTCAATGTCTGTCCTTGGCGGAATCCGAACCCCGATCGGCTCAAAAGCCCTGTCCTGCTTTTCGACCAGCATCCTGTATTCGTCCCCAATGTCACTTCCGCGCATTGCAGAGCCGGGATCAACCTTGTACTCGGCGCCCCCGTACCGGGATATCTTGAGCATGGCCATGCGCGACTCTTTTCTTGTCACCGGCACATCACGCCTCATCCAGGGCAGCGATATCGGGATTGTAAAGAGCGAGTCGACGTCCAGGATTTTAATAATTTCCGGGATTTTTTTTTCAATCCATATGGTTCCGTGGCCGTCCCTTACTGCCTCGTCGAGAACCGTACCGGCAAGCCTTGCTGCCTGCGTTATCCTTTTGGACTGGTTTGCGGCAATCTCGCCCTTTATCTGCCCGAACAGGAACAGCTGGTAAAACCCCTCCACAATCCTTGCCTTGCCGTACACAGAGTCAAGCGGCGGCCTGTAATCCCACTGGTGGATATAGTTGAATGCAATCTCGCCGTCCATTCCGCGCCAGTCCCTCCTCCCCAGCAGCTCGATTCTCCTGGTCTCTATTGCGTTGAGCACGAATCCAAAGGCGTGATCGTTGCTGAATATCTTTTCGCAGAACCTAAAGCGCATCGACTCGTACCAGAGTACCGCCCTGAGCTGCCGGTATCGCTCAAAGTCGTCTCCCTGCATCCTGTCAGTAGACGGCAGCGTTATCCGGGCGTCTGCAAGCCTGGTCCTAGTCTCGCCTGAGCGGGAAAATTCCAGGGTCACCCGCGGGTTGCCAGACCACCGTCTGGCAAGAAACGTTCCCACCTGTATTACCGTGTCGTTTCTGGTGCTTGTGCGCATTTAGCTTCCAAACATTGACGTTATAATGTCGCCGACCTTTTGGTACTCTAGGTCCCCCCACTGCGCGTATACGTTGCCAAAAATGATATCTGCCGCGTCCCTTGCCGACGTGCCCATTCCCAAAAGCACGCCGTACGATATGGTCTCCCGCAGGCTGGGCGAATAGTCAATCTCCTCCACTGCGGCTGCCTGCCTCAGGGTGTTTGCAAGCTTTATTGCGCGCATCAGGTCGTCATCATCGGCATCAGGGGCGTGGCTTTTTACTATCTGCAGTTCGGTCTCCTCTGGCGGATATTCCAGCCTTATTCGCACGGGAAACCTGCTGAGCAGCTGCGGGGGAAGCTCCTTTGTTCCCACGTGCGTCAGCGGGTTTATGGTGGCAACGACAAACCAGTCCGGACTCGCCCTCACCGTCTCGCCGTCGGCCTCCTTTAGGACTAGCTGCCTCCTGTCGTCTAGCGCCTCATCCAGCCTGAGCAGCACGTCTGCCTCGGCTGCGTTTATCTCGTCAAGATACAGCATGCTGCCCTCCCTCATGGACTTTACCAGCAGGCCCTCATCAAAGCCGACAGAGCCCGAGTCAAGCGTCTTTGTCCCCACCAAATGGCTCTCCCTGGTCCGCAGGCTAAAGTTAATAGAGTCCAGCTTTGCCGACTTTGTCCTTGCAAAATCCCGGACCAGCGTCGTCTTGCCGGTCCCCTTGGGGCCTATTATCAGCGCAAAAAGGCCGGCCCTGTGCGCCATCTCTAGCGTCTCAAAGGATCTGTTCCAGTCAAGGTATGCGGCGTCCTGCATCAATGGATGTTTCTGCCGCTTTACAAATAAATTAGTTTTGGAATCTTGCAAGCTGCTCGTTGGACTCGTCAAGTATCCTGTGGAGCTTTGCACCCCACTGCTCGAATCCGTCAGGCGAGTCCGGATAGTCGTAATAGTGCTGCGTGAGCAGCTTGTTTTGCTGCGTGGTAAAGCGCAGGCCGCCTGCAAGGGTCTTGTTCATCGCGCCCCGTATAATCATGCCAATCTTTCCCAGGGCACCAAAGTCCGGATGCTCCCCCTTGGATATTGCCTCGACGTCCAGGTTTCCCAGGAAATGCTTCATGCCATAGTTGATTTGATCGTTTGTAAGCGTCTGTATCAGCCTGCGAAAAATCTCAAGGCCGGCAGTCTTGTAGCCGTACTCGTTTATGAACTCCTTGTTGTACTTCCACAGCCCCCTTTCTGTGACGTCGCCGGACTGGATGGCGTCAGTCACGCACTTGCCCACTATAGTGCCGGCAACCAGCGCAGGACCGATTCCGCCTGCGTCAAGCGGCTTTGGCATCCAGGCAGAGTCTCCCACAATGACAAAGCCGTTTGCCACCATGCAGTCGTTTTGCCTCCGCACGGAGACCTGAAAGTTTCCAGTCGCATTGTTCTTGTCCACCAGGTCACCTGACAGCACTGGATTGCGTATGGCCCCGTTTCTCTCCACGTACTGGTCGATTAGCATCGAGACATTGTCGCTTTTTCCCAATCTCTTGTTGCGCTTTTCTAGCAGCGTCTTTTCCACCCCGAGGCCGATGTTGACCTTGTTGTCGGCCTTTGGAAAGACCCATCCGTATCCGCCCGGCGCTATGTCCTGGTCAAGGTGTATTATGCAATAGTCCGGATCAAACTCGGTCAGATCCTTTTGGCCGTCCTCAAAGTACATGATGTGCCGTCCGGTCGATTCCACGTCGGTGCGGTCGATCTTTTTTTCCATTTTGGTGGTGTTTTTGATCTGGTTGCGCAGCATCGAGGTCATTCCGGTGGCGTCAATTACCACCTTGGATGTCTTTTTGAACGGCTGCCTTGTCTTTGTGTCGATTCCCTGCACGCCGACTATTTGGTTGCCGTCATAAATCAGGCTCGTCAGGTTTATCTCGAATGCAAAGTCGATTCCCATCTTTTTTGAGCGCTCGTTTTGCCGCTCGGGGAGAAGCTGCCTGTTTAGCATGTATCCGTCCCCGTCAAAAGGAATCGACGTCTCCCTGTCCGGCGAAAAGGCCATCACGCCCTTTACCTTGTGCTCGATCTCGGGATCCCCCCACTGCACGCCGATATTTTCTGACATATAGTCGACTGCCTCCTTGCTTACTGCGTCGCCGCAGATCCATCCAGAGATGCTCTTGCTGCCCGGCATGAACTCTGGGCTGCGGTCTATTACCAGCACGCTCATGCCGCCATTGGAATAGTGTGAAACCGATTGGGCCGCAACTGTTCCGGCCAGTCCCCCGCCGGCTACAATGACGTCATAGTCTGCCACAACCATCCGTTTGGCAATCCGTATTTAAAACAATCTTGGCAGGTGCGAGACTTGCGCGTCACATCTCCGCATGAGCCGGAGTGTCGATTTCGTTGACTCTGGGACTGTCCCACAGGCCGACTTGGGGCCACTCAAAGTTCCTCTCCTGGACCGGGTATACGAACGGCTCGCGCTGCCCCGCAAGATGCGTAAATGTCCTGTCCGGACTGCCGGATCCCGCCGCGTTTAGCGTATCGTCATAAAACCACAGCTTTGCCTCTTCGGTCACCGTCTGCGACTTTGTAGCCTGCGCGTGTCCCGACCTTGCCGCCGCAGGTGCTGGTTCTTCGGCCATTGTTGCAACTTCTAGCGGCTCGTCAGGCGGCCTTTCGTCTAGCAGGTATCCCACGGATACTGCCACTACGAGCATTGAGAGCCACAACAGCAGTCTGGACAACGGTCTGGATTACGGGCCGGATGTCTAAAAGTTTGCCTATCGGCGCCAGGGGATGTGCGTCTTGAATAATTACGGGTCGGTTCGTCGCGGCGTCTTCAATGCTTTGGCTCAGACTGGAGCGGCTTTTATTTCCTCATTCCCAGAGTGTGGGCGTGCCGGATCCTATTTATCTTAGTTGGTACCGGGTGTGGTTTTCTGCCAGTCTCGTGCCGCATCCGTACCGGCAGATTCCTTTGTCACGCCTGATATCATTGTGGTTTTTTAACCGAAATCCGTGGCGGCCCGCCTGCTGATCATTTTGGATATCTCTGTATATCCCGTATCCCCATAGGTCGTGTTTTTTCTGACCAATGGTGTATATTCTGCCAGACCGGGTTACAAAACGGAGGTTTTTTGAGCAGTCAAAAATACGGATTAATTCAGTGTGCAAGGGCGCGTGTTGGGGGGGTTTTTCTCGCACGTGTGGCTATTTTTGTGCACCCAGATGATTCAGCATTTTTAGCAAGCTGGCAGGCACGTTTTTTCTTATGATTGTATAATACCTGTCAAATTCAGTTATGAAATAACCAGATGACGGTATCGTGCCGATTTTTGGGAAAACCATTCCTATGCAAATCTTTGTCGCATCTATATCGCTATGATCCTTTGTTTGTTCCTTTTCATACTGTAGCAAAATATCGGAGGTATTTCTTATAATTTCATCAATCTCTCCGATTCTTTGAAATCCCAACCCGGTTAGCTCCCCGACAAAATCAGGCACGTTGAGAATATCCTTTTGTCTTTGATTGAACCTCCAATCCAGATAGGCCCTCAGATTTTGATCCGTTATTTTCCAGTTTGGTCTGGTAAATTCACCGCCAGTCGTTAACCTGATGTGTTTGGTTTTTCCGATTTGGAGTCTTTCTATGACACCCACACGTGCTAGTGAATCTATCCTGTTTCGAATTCGCGTTTCGGTGATATCCTCCCCGATTAGCAGATCCACAATGTGTGAGACGGGTTGGCAGCCCTCCCTCAGCAGGATTCCTAGCATGATATCTATTACGCGCCTTCTTAGCTTGTCCATAAACGGGGCCCTTGTGCCCGTCTGATTCTCCAGATACGAAATGCTCTCAAATAGTGCGACTGTAAAATTCCGGACCGGATTGATGCGCTCCTGCAAGAGAATTTCGCTCCAAACCGCATCCCAGTCAAACTTGCCGTGGTTGAGCTCTTGCGGCCCATCAGGACTTTTACGTACCAGAGCATCCATGTCCTGTATGTCTCCCTCTCTGCCTGCCATCGCCTTGAGAACAAAGACGTGCTCGTTTCTTAGCAGGCCGACTCTTAATTTGCCATAGTGCAGCAGATCGGCCGCTTTTTGCATATCAACAGATAGCGACAAGTCCCGCATTACCTTTATCGTGAATAAATCCACTCTGCTCCTTTCGGGATGAACAAAGATATCATCGGGATTTATCCTGCCATCCTCGTCCGAATATTCCCTTTTCATTACGGCCTTGTAGCCTAGTTTTTTGTGAGGATTTTTTCCATTTCATCATATGTGTTCTTGTCTTTTACCACGATATCACAGTCCTTTGTACTTTGTTTCAGCTTTTTAATCCTCATATTTTCCCCCCCAAACAGATAAACCACGATTGGGCTTTCCAGATGATCCCCAATCTCTTTGAACAGATCGCTGGGTTTTGGCAGCATGTATTTTTCCGGCAACACGTCATACAATGCCGCTTTTTCAAGGAATTCCTCCCATGGAAGGAACAATTCTGGATTTTTCAACCCTGTTCTGCGCACATACGATTCGATGTCAAGCCAGATCTCGGATATTTCTAATTTTGAGGCTTTTTTTCGCAGCTGAAATATATCCATCTTGTCTTTATGACGAATGTAAAAAATTATACACATCAACAGGCCCAATCGATCCCCTGCAAATTTGGACGCACATACTGCGTCGATCAGGACGTCCTGCACATCCATCTCGTATGATTGCTCGGAAAAATAATCGTGGACGGTTAGATATTCCACGTCAAAATCAGAAAAGAGTGAAAAGGCGGTAGTCTCGCCTTTTGCAATCTTGCCGGCTGGAACTCTTTTTAGGATTTTTGAAGTACTGACAAATATTATTTCTGTGCCCTCGTTTGCATATTTTTCGTCCATTTCAGCCTTTAGCAGGCTTGCAAACAGGATCAGGGGTTTTTTTGCATCGTTGATTTTTACCACGGCACCTTTTTTCGTTATCGCACCTATTGAGCGAAGATCAGATATTGCCCTGTGTACAGTGACTGCCGAAAATCCCGTTTTTTGAATCAGATGATCCATTCTGATCGGCTCGACCATACAGGATATTACAGTCGCGTTTGACTTGCAAAGAAGCATTTCAATGTCGACAATCCTCGATACGGCCTTGAGAAAGGCAGTCTTTGAGTTCGTCTCCAGTCGGACTATTTTGCCGTCTTTTTTTACATAGTCCTGCTTGCAGAGGTTTTCTATGATTTGTGCCAACCGCTGTTGCTTTATTCCCAGTATCTTCACTAATGCCCCGGATTCCTTTGGCCCCATGATGAGTGACTTTAACAATCGGATTGATGTAATATTCATTTTAATATCAATTTAGTATATTTCTTTATATAGTTTTATACTAATTTGATATTAAAATCATATAATCAGAGCCCTAGTATAAATATGCCCAAATTTTGGTCAATTCCCGGCTTTTTCGACTGGCCACTGGTTCCCTGTTTACTGTATGATGAAAAAGACAATCCCGGCAGGGCATTCTGGCACAATCGCCCCCTGATGGCATTTTGTGTATAATGGGAAATGATGCGCCGGTGCAAGAATGCGACGGGCCGTACGTCTGCGATTCTGGTATTGTCAATCACAGTATAGCAAAATTCAGTATAGCGGGATTCAGGACGGCACGCCGCAATACCTTGCGTCACGCCGGAGGGCCTGCCATCACTGGTGTGCGGATTACACCGTCTGACAAAAGAATGTAAGAGGTTTCACATGATTCCGATAAAACAGTCCATCCCAAGATGGAACGGCTCTTTCCAAGACTGACAGATGCAGAATTTGCACCAATCTTGCCGGATGGAATCATACAGTGGCATGCGGCATCAGGGCGGGACTGGATTTCGATTCCGGGAGTGACGGATGCGCCAGATTCAGGACAGGCATACGGGTGCGAGCCCTCACGCCGGAGGATCTCAGTCCACGGGTGTTTTGGCCGGTCCTTCCGCCATTGCACCTGCCGTGCAAAACCCGGATCCCCGGAAAATTTGGGCAGTCATTGTGTAGTACCGTGTTCCCGCGCATCATGCACCTGCAAGGGCACAATCATGTCCCATCAAGCAGCTCCGTATAGGACTCGGCGGTATTTTTCTTGTCGTATACGGGCGTATAGATTCTTATCTTGATTGCGCTTGCCTCTCCTGGAACGAGCCTGCCGCCGACAAACTCTTGCTTGTCGAACCTCAGGTGAAGTCCGGATTTGGATACAAGCTCGTCGAGCTCGTCTATTATCCCGTCGCACATTCCGGCCGGCATGCTTTTGACGAGCCGGTCTATGAGGCGTACTGCGTCCCCGCGCGTCAGCTTTGCGTCAAGCAGGGTTATCGGGTTTCCATAGTGGCCCGTCGTGTCCTGTATGGCAAATGTACCGGGAGCCGCGCCGAGCACCCTCTCAAAGGAGTCATAGAGTTTTTTCGAGTCCTCAGTTGCGTGTATGATTGCATTTATGGTGACTTTGGCCTGGGACATGGATTATGCCTTTAGCAGGGCGATCTGTTCCTGTGCGGTCTTTACAAGCTTTACCTTTTCAAGGCCCACGTGCCTCATGCGGACCAGTTTCTTGGCGGCGGCCATTATGTCGGAATTGATCTTTCCATAGCACGTGGCCTGGACGAACTGATCGATTGTCATCTCTGGAATGCTGTTTTCTATGACGTTCTTTGTGATCAGCCGCAGCGCGCGCTGTCTTGACGTGTTGAGCTTTCTGTGGGTAAGGGCGATTATCTTTAGGCGGAATATATAGCCGTCACTTGTCTGCGCGTCCATGATGAATGTAATCTTTGACGATCCGCGCCTCACAAGGCTTCGCAAAAACTCCTTTGCATACTCGTACCTCTTGAAGATGCTGGTGGCCTTGTCGCCTGTCACCTTGTCTATTTGAAAATACATCTTGTACTGGTGCTGGGACGGATCCCCCTTTA
This sequence comes from Cenarchaeum sp., assembly GCA_965212015.1. Taxonomy (GTDB): domain Archaea; phylum Thermoproteota; class Nitrososphaeria; order Nitrososphaerales; family Nitrosopumilaceae; genus Cenarchaeum. Next base: position 1,663,448 of record OZ243037.1, on the reverse strand, counting down.
GAATGTCAAACAGGGTGACTTCGATGACCCTGCCGCCGGAGGTCTCCTCGCTGGTAATCGGCACGTACGCCAGGGGCACGTTGTTAAACGAGTCCGGCGCATGAACCGTGATCCATTTTTTTTCCCGCCACTTGTCCTTTACCCGGGTCTTTCTGCGCGCCAATTAGTTACGACCTTCAAATCCAAGATATAAGGGTATGCGAGGCACGGGCTTTGCTTGCCGGACTGGGGCGCAAAAAGTCAGGTTATGAGCAGCGGTGCGAAGAGCAGGGCGCCAAAGTACGCGACAATAAGGACAATCTCTATTACCAGAAATATAATCCCCACAATCAGGAATTTTTTGGCCTTTGAGGGGTCATTGCCCCGGGTAACTGCCCAGGCAATAATCCCGCCAATTATCCCGAAAAATATCGGCATCAGGTACCATGCAGAGCTGGCCCTTTTTTCTGGCGTTTGGTCCATGCCAATGGTCCGGCGCGCGCCATATCAGTATGATTATTAAAAAAAAATCATCATGCGGTGCGGTTTGCCTAGTGCCGGAATGCTGCGTGCCCGCTCACAGCGAGTCCTGGCCCATATAGTCCTGTAATACGGCAGGTATCCCTATTTTCGAGCTGGCAGTCTGGAGGTTCTCAAGTATCGCCACCAGTATTCTGGTTGTTGCCACCACCGTGCCGTTGAGCGTGTGCACGTACTGCGTCTCTGCATCGGTGCTGTCGCGGAACCTGATGGCCAGTCTTCTTGACTGAAAGTCAAGGCAGTTCGAGCACGACACGACCTCCCTGTAGGCGTTCTGGCCGGCCATCCAGCCCTCAATGTCGTACGTCTTGGCAGATGTCTTGCCCATGTCCTGGCTTGAGAGCAGCACGACTCTGTGCGGGATTTCAAGGGCCCGGTAGAACTCTTCGGCGACTCTGATCATTTTTTCGTGCTCTTTTTGCGAGTCCTCCGGCCTGGAGAATACAAACTGTTCAATCTTGTCGAACTGGTGCACCCGGAATATCCCCTTTTGATCCCGGCCGTGGGAGCCGGCCTCCCTTCTAAAGCACGGGCTGATTCCCGCATACCGCACCGGAAGTGCCTTGCCGTCGAGTATCTCGTTTTGGTGCATGGCGGCAAGGGCGTGCTCAGACGTGCCGATAAGATACAAGTCGTCGTCCTGTATCTTGTATATGACGTCGTCGAACTCTTCTGCTATTGTGGCGCCCTCCATGGACTTGCGGTTTATCATGTACGGGGGCTGCACCAGCGAATAGTCTTTTTTGGCAAGAAAGTCCAGCGCATAGTTTATGAGTGCCTGGTTGAGCCGCACCAAGTCGCCTTTGAGATAGTAAAACCTGGCACCGGAGACCTTGGCTGCCCTCTCAATGTCTGCCAGGTCCCGCTCGTGCATCAGGTCTACGTGGTTGCGCGCCGCAAACTCAAACTCTGGAACATCGCCCCACCGCCGCACCTCCCTGTTGGATTTCTCGTCACCTACGGGAACTGACGCATCAAGCATGTTCGGAACGGTGCGGGCAAGCCCGGCGTATGCGGCATCAGCCCTTTGCTGGGCCGACTCTAGCCCCGCCAGGGCAGACGAGACTCTTTTCATTTCCGCCATGACAAGAGTCACGTCCTGGCCTAGCTTTTTTTGCTCCGATATCTGCACGCCGAGCTTGTTTCTTTTTTGGCGCTGCTCGTCTGCTTCTGACATGCACTGCCTTCTTGCCTTGTCCGCCCTTACCAGCCCGTCAAAGTCAAAGTCTGCATTTCTGTATTTTAGCATCTGCCGGATCCTCTCCGGCTCGTCGCGCAGTATCCTGGGATCAAGCATTATTTCGTCACCGTCACGGAGACCTGCACGTGCTCTAGGACCTCGTCTATGGTGGATATTAGCGACTTCATGCTGTCTGTCGCCTCAAAGTAAAGCACCAGCTTGTTATCAGTATTTTCCATCCGCATCGTCAGGTTTTCTGGAAAGTCCACATTGTCAGGCGCCAGCGCCCTTTGTACCGCAAGCGCCCTTTTTCTGGGCATGTCATCAAGAACTATCCGGACCTTGCATGTTAACGACATTTGCCTCCAGATAGTCCAGGAATCCGTCCAATTTGTCTTTAGTTATTTTGGCCCCGGCCGCTGCCGCATGTCCCCCGCCTATGCCGGCAAACTTGGCAGCGCCATCCCTCATCAAATCGCTGAGATTGACGTCGTACCTGCAGCCAAATGACTTTCTAGACGAGAACTTTACGGTCCCCTGCTCGCCGTCGGCCCTCAGAATCACTATCTTGCCGGAGTTTTTCGGGGATCCGGCAATCAGAGACGAGATGGTGCCAGTCATGGTCTCGGGAACCACCCCCTGGCCGTTTACCATCACACAGGACGTCCCCTCCGATATCCTCCAGCGCTCCGCTGACAGCTTGTTCATGTGGTCCCGTATCATCCTCCTGTACTCTGCCAGGATTCCCTCGCCCTCCTGAAGCATCTTGTTTCTGTCGCCCATGCACACGGCGATTCCGACTCCGGCCTTGCCGATTCTGCCGCACGAGTTGAGCATGGTTGAGAACTCCCTGCCGTCCCTCAGAAAACTCCGCTCGTCCTCCCTTGGAAACGTGTACGTGTATCCGATTAATTCTGCCATTATTTCCGTTGCGTTTTTTCCAGAGACGTATCCTGCAATCGACTCGATTACCATGTTTTTCTCCTCCTTTGAGAGCTCGGCTGCAACGCGCCACCGTCCGCCGTCCTTTAGCTTTACCTGTGACGAGTCCAGCAGTGCCAGGCACGCGTCCCTGTTCCACGTCAGGCCCTCGATGAACGGCTGCGATGTGAATGCAAGCGCGTCCGGAAGCGGCCTCGTCTCGCGCCCGACTAGCAGCAGATCCAAATCAATGTCCACCAGTCCTAGGCCCTTTGCAGTCTGTGCAATCTCTAGGTTCTTGCCGGTGAATGATTTTTTTTCGCCCTGATCCTGCCGGTCTCCCAGCGCCGACACTATTGCGACTGCCGACAGATCAGAGTTTTTCTCGTCTAGTGCTGTTGCCGCAAGGTACGCCATGCCGCCGGCGCACACCTCCGTGCCCCCGTCGATGCCAAACTTCCACGCGTTGATCATTTTTTGGCTCTCCTCGTCGCCGTCTGCCGTCTGGTGGTGGTCAAGCACAATCCAGTCGTCACCCAGCTGCGCGTCAAGCTCGCCGGAAAATCCGGCGCCCAGATCCGTAATCACGTGAAAGTCCCTGGAATCATCCCCAAGACTTTTTATGACTGCGGGATTGAACTCTTTGTAAGTCGAGACCGTACAGTTTGCTCCGGCCCTGATGAGTGCCTTTGTAATTATGCCGCCCGAAGTCAGGCCGTCGCAGTCGATGTGCGTGGCCACGGATATGGATTTTTTTGACTTTACGCACTCTGATATGCGGTCTGCAAAATACGACAGGGACTCGCCAAGGTTTTGCGGCATTACTCTAGCTGTGCCACCACGGACTTGTACTTCCAGGTTTTCGGAATCTTGCCGATTCTTTTATAGTATACTGCCAGCCTGTGCACCTTTGCCTCTATTAGCTCAAGGGAGCGGACGTTTCGCCTGTCCCCCTTGTTTGCCTTGAGGTGCCTCTGAAGACCCACGGCCTTTTTTACAATGTTGCCCAGATCCTCGGGCATTTCAGGCTCTAGTTTTTTTTCCCTGAGAATCACGGACATTGGTTTTTTGGCGACTAGTTTTATTAGCGGAATGGAGTGCTGGTCTCGCAGCTTTATGCCGATTTGGCTCGGCGAGAGGCCGTCTTTAGCGTATTTTGCCACCAAATCCTCGATTTCAGCCGTACTCTGCGTCACCCACGACGGTGCCACCGGCTTGACGGGCCTTATGGAGTGGGACTTGCCGTGTCTGTGCGAGTGAAGTCTTCCCATACGGTACGGGATTTTTGATTCCGAATTAAACGTTACCTTTGAGGCGCAGTTTGAAGCGCCGTTCTTTTGAAACTTTTAAATCTCTAAAAGCGTTTTTTGCGTCATGAACATTACAGAAAAGATTCTAGCCCGGGCGTCGGGCAGGAGCAGGGTCTCCCCAGACGACGTGGTCTTTGCCGACGTGGACACTGCAATGGTGCACGACGTGTCGGGACCCGGCGTAATCAAGGTCTTTGACAGGCTGCAAAAGCAGGGAATCAGCACGGAGCGGCTATGGGACGCCTCCAGGGTATGGATTGCAGAAGATCACTTTGTTCCGTCCGCCGAAAAGATATCGGCGCAAAACATTGTAATGCTGCAGGATTTCTCCAAAAAATACGGCATTGAGAGGCACTTCAAGTACGGGATGGGCCAGTACGGGATTTGCCACACCCTCTCGCACGAGGAGGCATTGGTGCTGCCCGGACAGGTGTATGTGGGGGGCGACTCGCACACCAACACGACAGGTGCCCTCGGCGCGTTTGCATGCGGCCTGGGACACACCGACATGGCGTACGTGCTGCTCAACGGGCGGATCTGGTTCAAGGTGCCAGAGACCGTATTCTTCAAGATAAACGGCAAGCTGCCCGGACACGTGATGGCAAAGGATCTCATTCTAAGGATAATAGGGGACATTGGGACCGACGGCGGCGCATACAGGACGATGCAGTTTGGCGGCAGCGCCGTCTCTGAAATGTCAATAGAAGAGCGCCTCACGCTTACAAACATGACGACAGAGGCGGGCGCAAAAAACGGCATAATCGAGCCGGATCAAAAGACGCTGGACTATCTGGAGGAGCGCGGCGCGGCCGGAATGGAGCCGGTTTACGGCGACGGCCAGTACGACGAGACCGTAGAGTACGAGGCATCAGAGATGGAGCCCGTCGTTGCAAAGCCGTTCTCGCCGCAAAACATCGTTACTGCCAGGGAGTCGCCGTCCGTCGAGCTGGACAAGGCGTACATCGGCTCGTGCACCGGCGCAAAAACAGTCGACCTGGAGGCGGCAGCCAGTATTCTCAAGGGACGCACCGTAAAGATCAGAACCGAGATCCTGCCTGCGGCGATTTCAATATACAAAAAGGCAGTGGAGGACGGGCTGGTAAAGATCTTCCTTGACGCAGGTGCCACAGTAGGGCCGCCCACGTGCGGCGCATGCTGCGGCGCGCACATGGGGGTGCTGGCCAAAGACGAGATCTGCATTAGCACCACCAACAGGAACTTTCCGGGAAGGATGGGCCACGTCGACTCGCAGACGTACCTTGCGTCCCCGCTGGTGGCCGCAGCATCCGCAGTCACCGGAAGGATAACGGATCCGAGGGATTTGGATTGAAGGGCAGGGTAATAAAGTACGAGCAGGACAATATCGACACGGACGTCATAATCCCCGGCACGTACCTCAAGATTCACGACTATGCAGAGCTGGCATCGCACGCAATGGAGGGGCTGGATCCCGACTTTCACGCAAAGGCCAAGGGGGCCGACTTTGTCCTGGCCGGAAAGAACTTTGGGTGCGGCTCGAGCCGCGAGCACGCGCCGATTGCGCTTGCGCATTCCGGAATAAAGGCCGTAATCGCCGTGTCCTTTGCCAGAATCTTTTACAGGAATTCCGTGGACGGGGCGTATCTGCTGCCAGTCGAGGTAGACAGGCGGACATACGAGTCAATCTCAGACGGTGACGAGCTGGACGTCGACATAAAAAGGGGCACCATAGTTAACCTGACCAAGGACGAGTCATACCCCATAAGGCCGTTCGCAGAGATAATTGCAAAGATAATAGAGGCAGGCGGCCTTTTTAAATTCAAACCAGAATAGAATCATGGCCCGGACGCTTTACGAAAAAATTTGGGACTCGCACGTGGTGGCGCAAAAAAAGGACGGGCCGGCCCTGCTGTACGTGGACAGGCACCTGATACACGAGGTGACCTCGCCGCAGGCATTCGACGGGCTGCGCGCAGGCAACAGAACGGTGCGCAGGACGGATCTCACAATAGCCACGATGGACCACATCATCCCGACTGCAGACAGATCCCTGCCCATAGTGGATCAGGACGCCTCAGTCCAGATGAGGGCGCTAGAGAAGAACTGCCGGGATTTTGGAATAAGGCTGTTTGGCGCAGACAGCGCCAACCAGGGCATAGTGCACGTCATCGGCCCGCAGCTGGGCATAACGCTGCCGGGGACCACCATAGTCTGCGGCGACAGCCACACATCAACGCAGGGCGCCTTTGGCGCGCTTGCCTTTGGAATCGGGACAAGCGACGTCGAGCACGTGCTGGCGACTCAGACCATATGGATGGAAAAGCTAAAGCCCTTTGAGATCAGAATAGAGGGGAAAAGAAAAAACCCGTTTGCCGTCACGGCAAAGGACATCATCCTGTCGGTGATAAGGCGCATCGGCACGGCCGGCGGGACGGGCACCGTAATAGAGTACCGCGGCGAGGCCATAAGGGACCTTTCAATGGAGCAGAGAATGACCGTATGCAACATGTCCATCGAGGCAGGCGCGCGTGCCGGGCTGATTGCACCAGACGAAAAGACCTACGAGTACCTCCGGGCAAGACAGTATACGCCTGCAAACTATGAGGAGCTAGTGGACCGCTGGAGGGAGGATCTCGCCACCGATGGCGGGGCAAGCTTTGAAAAGACGTTTGCGCTGCGCGTCGATGACATGGCGCCGCAGGTAAGCTGGGGGACGAGTCCGGGAATGACGTGCGATGTGACCGGCATTATACCAGAGCCGGCAGAGTATTCAGATGATCCGGGCCGGCAGGACGGGGCCCGAAAGGCCCTCCAATACATGGACCTTACTGCGGGAACACCGATGACTGAGATTGGCATCGACCGGGTCTTTATAGGATCGTGCACCAACGCAAGGCTAGAAGACCTGCTTGACGCCTCCAAGATGGTAAGGGGCAAAAAAGTGGCACCCGGCGTAAGGGCGATGGTGGTGCCAGGCTCCCAGGAGGTCAAAAGACGGGCAGAGGAGATGGGAATAGCCAGGATATTTGTCGATGCGGGATTCGAGTGGCGCGAGTCAGGCTGCAGCATGTGTCTTGGAATGAACCCCGACGTCCTGTCGTCAGGCCAGAGGTGCGCAAGCACGTCGAACCGCAACTTTGAGGGAAGGCAGGGTGCAGGCGGAAGGACGCACCTGGTAAGTCCGGTAATGGCAGCAGCTGCTGCCATACACGGGCACTTTGTGGACGTCAGGGAGATGGACTGATGGAGCCGTTTTGCAGCGTCTCAAGTGTGGTAACCCCGCTGGACAAGGTAAACGTGGATACCGACCAGATAATTCCAAAACAGTTCCTAAAGCTGATCACAAAGTCCGGCTTTGGAAAATATCTGTTCTTTAACTGGAGGTACGACGGCGACGGGAATCCGGATCCCGGCTTTGTGCTAAACGATCCGAGGTATGGCGGATCCAGGATTCTGGCCGCAGGCGAGAACTTTGGGTGCGGCTCGAGCCGCGAGCACGCAGTATGGGCGCTGCGCGACTATGGCTTTTGCGTGGTTATCGCCCCGTCGTTTGCCGACATTTTCTACAGCAACTGTCTCAAAAACGGGATTCTTCCAATAGTGCTGGGTCGCGAAAAAATAAGGCGCCTCCGGGACTGCGGTACGGTGGGCGTGGACCTGGAGGGGCAGACTATTACTGCCGGCGCAGAAACTATTCCCTTTGAGATCGACGCAGACAAAAAAAAGATGCTGCTTGGGGGACTGGATGACATTACGCAGACTATGCAGTACGAGGATGCGATATCCGGCTTTGAGAAGAGGACCGGCGTCCCATCTGTCTTATGATTTTGTCGACTGTGGGCTTGTTCCGGGCAAGGACCACCGGGGATTCTGCGTCAATCCAGGGGGCCGCCCCTATATCGTACGCGCTGACCTGGCCCTTTTTTGAGAGGCCCTCAAGTATGTCATATGACAGGTTTACAGGCCGCGTGCCGGATTTTGCCCTGATCACGTCCAGAATTCCTGCTGACAGCACATAGATGCCGAGGCATTCGGACATGCGCATTTGAATCTCTGGCTTTTCTCGGAATTCCGTTATCATCCCGTCGTCTATTATGGCAAAGCCGGTCTCTTCTCTTCTGGCGGATCTGGTGGCAATGCACGCCATGCCCTGTTTTTTTACATGGTGCTCTAGCATCTTTGAGACGTCAATGCGGCACAGATTGTCTGCAAACCACAGCAAAAACTCGCCCCGCCCCTTTAGCTTCGGCGAGAGGCACAGCAAGTCGCCCCCCGTGCCCAGACCAGAGTCCTGGACAAACGAGATCCTGCCCGGGCGCCCCCGGAAATAGTTCCGAATCTGGCCCCCGTATCCTGCCAGATCAGTCAGGATTATTATCTCGCCGACGGCACTGCTTGAGCGCAGAAAATCCACAAGGTGGGCGATTACCGGCCTGTCGCCGATTGGAATCATCGACTTTGGGAAAAAATCCGTGTACGGCTTTGCCCGCGTACCCTTTCCACCGGCCAAAATTACAGCTTTCACTTTCTAACGGTAGGATTTCTGCTTTCTTCGTCTTGCCCCAGGTCCGCCAAACTTTTTTGACTCTTTTCTCCGGGCGTCGCCGCTTATGAGATACTTGTCAAACTCGCCGATTCTTTTCCTGAGATCCTCGCGTATTGATTTAGACAGCGGATGATCCTTTGGATCCTTTTTTGACTTTGTCCATCCTATCATCGACCTTGAAATCGCAGTGGCAGTCGCGCTTGCCTGCCCCATGAACCCCCCTCCGCGCACGCGCACAGAGATGTCAATCTTGTTTCTGACGTCGCCGGCTATTTCCAGCGGCACCATGATTGCCTCGCGCGCCGACTCTTGTCCGATCATCTCCACTGGAATGTTGTTGATGCGCACCTTGCCGATGCCCTTTGTGATGTGTACGTGCGCGCTGGATGCCTTTCGGGTGGCAAAATAAATGTCCGTCTTGGGAACCGTCATCTGGTCCACCCCACCGTCTCGCCGAGGTTCTCCATCGTGGTATAGTTGGTAGGCGGTCGCGTGATCTTTGCCTTTTCAAACTGGATTCTCTCAGACGTCCCGAGGTTCCTCGGGGTGCCGATATATGCGCGCAGCCTTTTGTGGGCCTCGCGGCCGGACGTCTTTTTTCTTGGCAGCATGCCCCGAATCATCCTTGTAATTATCGTGTCAGGCCTTCTTGGATGGTACGGCCCGTGCTCCGGATGTATGATGCTGGATATCTCTAAAAATTCCCTGTATTCCCCGATTATATTCGACCTGCTTCCGCTGATCATAATCCTCTCGCAGTTGATTATCGACACCCTGTTTCCCTGCAACAGCAGCTTGGCCACGTGGGATGCCAGCCTTCCGGCGATGTGATCGGTGGCATCTACCACCACAGGCCTGTCAGTCCTTACCTCCTGCTCAGCCAAGCAAAAGCACCCCCTTGCCGGTGGGAAACTTTTTTGTCATCTCCTCAAAGCTGATAATCTCGCCGCCGGATTCCAAAATCTTGCCAGCAGCGGCGTTGGATATCGAAAACGACGAAATGGTGATTTTATGCGGCATGCTTCCCGTGCCGAGGACCTTGCCTGGAACCACAATGACGTCGCCGTCCTTGCTAAGCTGCGCTATCTTTTTGAGGTTTAGCGCCCTTTTTGATCTGGCCGGCTTTAGGGCAAGCTTTGAGAGCCTTGACCAGATTGGCGCATCGTTGCTTCTTGATGCCTTTTTGAGGTCGTATGCCAGACGCTGAGTAATCATGTTGCCCATTTGATTAATGCGTTTTTGCACCCAAATATAACAGTAGATGGAAAACCGGCCGGCATGTGCCGTGACGGCAGGCGGCATCTGCCGCAGGCGCAGGCATTTGGCGCAGACATGCGCGCGCACCGGGCGGGAAAAATGCTTAGAAAAACTTAAGAGACATCCGGTCGGAGCAAAACAGAGTTGGCAAAAAAATTCGTTCCAAAGATATCGTACGTTATGCGCGAGATTCCCCTAAAGCAGATAACCGTGTGGAAGGAGGCGCAGGCAAGAAAGCTTGACAGGGAAAACATATCCGAGCTTGTAAAATCCATAAAAAACGACGGCCTGCTCAATCCCCCGCTGGTGCAGAAAATCTCGAAAAACGAGTACCTGCTCATGTCCGGCCAGAGAAGGCTTGCCGCCATGAAGAGGCTGCACGCAAAAAAAATGCACGTCCACGTGCTCAAAAAGCACTCAGAAATGTCCCTTGAGGAGGCAAAGGCCGCATCCGTAGTTGAAAACATTCACAGAAACGACATGCACAACAGGGACATTATAGACGCCGCCACGATCCTGACAGAAAGGATGGGCAAGCTAAAGGCGGCAAAGCACCTTGGAATCACGTACTTTACGCTCAACAAGTACCTCGGCTTTGCCGGCGTGCCAGACAGGATAAAGGATCTGGTGCCAAGGACGATATCAAGGGACGAGGCGACAAAGCTGTACCAGGCCGTGCCAAACATCGCAAAGGCCACAAGGATTGCAGAAAGGATAACAAAGCTTGACTCGCCGTCAAGAAAGAGGTATCTCAGGGTTCTTGCGTCAAGCCCCAAATCCTCGCACAAGACCATCCTCAAGAGGATGAAAAAGATTGCCATCAGGCAAAAGATCCCGATAACGCTCTCAAAGACAAACGCAAGAAAGCTCAACCGCGAGGCAGTGAGGCGCGACACCGATGCGGCAAAGCTTGCAAACGAGCTTGTCGCAAAATGGCTCAAAAAGCGCTAGGCCCTGCGCTCGTAATACTCTACGGGGTGCCCAAACTGCCTGTTGTGATCGACTTCGGTCCAGAACCTTTCCTCGTCTATGCGCCTGCCCTCCCGAATCCAGACGTCGAGTATCTTTTGCATGAACGTCTGTGTGGTCGAGTCTATCTCCGGCCTGATTCCGGTCCTTGCCTCCTCCAGATCCCTCTGTTCTTTGAGCTTTTTTAGCAGGCCCTTGAGGTGCCGGCCGTTTATCTGCGCGGCCTTGGTTTTTTTTGCCGCATCCAAATCCCGCCCAAAGCCCGACAAAATCCCCATGCGGTGTATTGGCGCGCCTCAGAAAAAAGGGTATCTGTTTGCAGCAGAACCGCGCCGCCGGCCGCAGCCGCCAGTCATGCGCGTATTCGCAAGTTGGATAAAACTTGAAATGTTTTGGCGGCGTAACGGCGCCATGGCAAGCAGGCTTTTGTTTTTGTGCACGTGCACCGGCCTAGAGTCGGCCACAGCCGCCGGGGTGACGGGATATCTACTCTATCTTGGAATGCCAATAATAGCGCTGATTGCAGCCGTCATATTTGCAAAGCTGATTGTGTTTCACGTAATAATGGACTATTACGACAAGCGCTCCGGCGTTCCGGTTGCAGCAAAATGGACGCACGGTTCGGCCGGCGACTAAATCCTATTTATTGGGCATGAATCCCACGTATCACGCGTTGAATATCGCAGTGATGGGTATGGGAGTGGCGGGATCATACGCCATGGCAAGACTGCAAGACTCTGAACACACGGTAACCGGATACGAGCGCGCCCCGCTAGAGCGCCACGACTCGATCTGTGCGTGGGGGACCATCAGGGGGGAGCTGGAGGGGTTTTGCAGCAGGGCCGGCCGCGATTTCAAGGACTTTGTCATACACGACGGCAAGAGCATGCACGTCAGGATGGACGGTGATGTAAAGTTCGACATTGGGCTAAAGGGGCTGTGCACGTACGACAAGCTTGCGCTGATCCGGGACTTTGTCAAGGACTGCAACGTCGTATACGGCGAGTCCCCAAAGCTGGAGGAGCTGGAAAAAAAATACGACATGATAGTTGACTGTACCGGTTTTCACAGGGCGTACCTGCCAAAGATCGCCGAGGATTTTTTTCTACCCACGTACGAGTACAAGGTAGAGTACGACGGCGGGCTGCCGTACGACGACTTTTACATAGAGCCGTTTCCCGGCATGTCCGGGTATTTCTGGTACTTTCCGCTAGGCGAGAAATGGGCCCACGTGGGCGCAGGCGATTACAACAAAAACCACATAAAGGCCACTGACGACTTTATAAAAAAGCACGGCGGCAGGATTCTGGCCACCAAGGGCAGGCCGATAAGGCTTGCCACGCCGGACAGGTGCAAGCCGTACTATTCAGGCAAGGTAGTCGGCGTCGGCGAGTCCATCGGGACGGTATACGCCCTGCTAGGCGAGGGGATAATCCCGTCGATGCAGTGCGTAGAGATCTTTTTGGAGAACATGCACGATTACAAGGCATACGAAAGGGCAGTGGAGAAGCACTACAGGGTGTATGCAAAGGTGTTCAACTTTGTCAGGGCAAAGATTCGCGGGAACTTTAACATTATAAAATCAATGCCGGACTTTTTGGCCATATTCATGTACATGAAAAGGCACGAGGACCGGTTCGGGATGAACATCAAAATCTCGGATCTGATAAAGGTCGCAAGGGCGTGAGACGCATCTTGTGCGGTAAATTTAAAAAAACGGCCCCGGCATACCAGAACAGTTGATCATTGGTGACGTTAAAAACAAGAAAACCGTCCGGTTTGAGATAGAGCTGCACTGTTCTAGCTGCAAAAAAAGGGTTCCCGGCGGCATGAGGGCATCTGAGGAGTTTGTCAATTCATCCGAGTTCGAGGAGAAAATATCGGGTTTTAAAAGCGGCTATCTTTGCGGGGTGTGCAGGGACAGGAAAAGGACTAGATAAAGCTAGCAGAGCCGAGGCACTCGCGCATTGTGCGGGATGACTTCATGTTATAGTCATAGATTGTTTTCGAGTATTCGTCAAGCTCCTTTTTCATCTGCCCGGGATCGTCTGCCAGATAGAATCCCGGACAGTCGCCGGTAAACTGGTACGACGCATGTACGCGCGCCGCCCCCTTTTCGTTTTCAAGCCACGTGGAGAACGGATAGAGATAACACACGCCTGGCCTGTCCGGATGCATGCTGCACCCGCCCTCCTTGTCGAGGAACCGGCACGAGATGTGCGTCCCGTCGTCTGCCTCTGTCTCGTCCTTTTTTCGCTTTAGGTTGATCATAGTCATGGTAACGTCCCCGCCGGGGCCGGATTCCCGCCAGGTGGCAGTGAGCGTCTCGTTTTTGACGAAATCCGAGACTTTATTGTACTTTAGGCCGCCGCCGATGGTAATCAGATCGTCGGACGTAAGCGGCAGCCTTCCCTGCCTGTCGCAGCAGTTGTGGCAGTCAGGCCAAAAGCACTTCCACAGGACGTATTTTTTCTGTCCGGGAATGTACGGTATGTGGAACGTGACATCACCCACCCTCATTATATAATCAGAGACATTCCGGATTTTTTGCAGCATGAAATCCTTCAGGACGGGATCAATGTCCCAGTCCTTCTCCAAAAGCTCAAGGGATTCCTGGATTTCCTTTTGGGACAACTATACGTGTGTGGCAGGTTTGCTATTTATCGGTTTAATCCGCGCAAATCCGCAGGTGCGGCATCCCGGGCACGGCTGGCACTGCATGCCAAAGCCGTGTTTTGTAGGCCCGCCCCGGCGCGCCATAAAACTGGTTTAATACCCTGATGTCAGCTAAAAAACCATGGCAGGCACGCAGTTGTTGGCGCTTTTTGCGCTGGCCTCATGCGTGCTAGTGTCCGGCGCCTATGCGCTGCATGACATGCAGTGCGGCGAGGTGCACAATTTGATCGCATCGCCAAACGGAAGGCTGGCCTGCGTCTTTGATGATACGCTACAGGTATTGCAAGGCAGGGGATGGACCGTCCCCGCCGACGAGCCGTGGGATCCCGCACAGGACAAGCTCGGCATCGTGCTGCCCGATCACATGGCCGCAAAGGACGTAGATTCAAACACGCGGCTGGTGCTAAGAAACCCGTATGGGATAAATGCAACCTGGCCTGACTTTGTGCAGGATGACGCCCACAGGGAAATCCACATCAAGGAGTCGCACGCGCCTGCAGACCCGCCGCATACATGGGGATACGATCCGGCAGAGAACCGCATCCGTTACGAATTCTCGCACATTGTAATCGACACGCTTCCAGTCAACAGCACCGAATATTTGAAACTGCAGCATGACGTATGCAACGAGTGGGTTACCGATATAGAATGCGCGGTAATCTCAGAATACGACAAGAGCGTAACGATTGACGGCAGAGACGTAATGATTACCAAATTTGTGGCAAAAGAACGGAGTTGGTCATATGAATGGCAGTACATAGCAATAACAATCGATCTTTTGGAGCTCCACGAGACCTGGCTGATAAGGGGGAATTACAAGACACAAAACATGTACAATAACGACATTCTGGTAGACGACCCCGCATTTTCAGGCATTGTAAACTCTGTCACCCTTTATGATTACAAATACGACTGGAACATTGAAGGGTAATACGGTGCATTTTTACATCCATGGTCCTGCGTGCCACCTGCCGGCTCACATTGTAATTTCATGCAAAACCTGTGACAGGATTCCAATCGCCATGCCGGCGGGATAATACGCCAATATCGATATTGCCATTATTGCAAGTGATTTCCCGCCCCCAAACCCGCATGTCACCATCACTGCCTTTGTGTACAGTATGAACAGCCAGACAAATACCGCCGCAGGCGCCAGACTATTCCTGATAAAAAGAGAGATGTAACTGCCCACAATGCCCAGGTCAAGCCAGAAGCTTGGCAGGCCGTCGTCTGCCGCATTATAATACCCAAGATAGGCGCGTTCTGCCACATCAAGGCCGAGTCCCGGCCGCATTGGCGGGATTATTGAGTTATAACCTTATTGTGCGACATGCCGGTATTGGGCGACAAGGGCAAGCACGCATCGGCCACGGAAAACAGGCGGTTCGTATGGAAACAGATCGTATGGCCGCTTGTTCTGGAACTTGACGACACGGTATTTACCCAGATTCAGTACCAAAAAAAGCGCGACGAGGTTTGCGCATCGCACGGCGTCGACATTATGAAGATCTCGCGCGGCCTTGCCTCCCTGCTGCAAAAGGGAATCATATACAAGGAGAACAGCATTTACGGGATTCATTTCAGGCTGATTCCATACATGAGACTCGGGGCACAGTGCGACTATTCCACTGCGGCACACGAGATGCAGATCGGATGAGACCTGGTGTCCGGTATCGGGCCGAGTGCGCCAAAACTCAATACCTAAATCCTAGTCCGGCATACTTTGTGCAGTAGCCCGATAGTCTAGCGGCCAAACTGATTTGGGGTCAAGGATTCCGCGCTCTGGATCTCAAGAGTAGATACGCGGGGACGGCAGTTCGAATCTGCCTCGGGCTACTTTTACCGTGACGCCTGAGCGATGCGCTCCAGCTCGTGCTTTTTCTTGACCGAAGGCGCGCTCTGATCGTTGGATGCGGCCAGGATAAGGTGGTCTGCAAGGTATTCCTCCATGGCCTTTGGGTTTGAGAACGTGGCCTCCTTTACCCCGTCGGCGATAAAGCGCAGCGCCAGATCAACGCGCCGTATCGGCGCCACGTCGACAGAGACGTGGTATACCGTGCCCCCGTAGACTATTCTGGTGGTGTCCTCGTTTGGCGCCGAGTTTTCTATGGCGCGTACCAGGATTTCTGCGGGGTTTTTTCCGGTCTTTAGGTGTATCATCTCAAAGGACGCCTTTACTGTATTCATAATGTTCATCTTTTTGCCAGTCATGCGCCCGGTGTTTTTTGCGTACTTTTTGCCAAAATGCATCAGCTTGTTTGAGAGCCGCTCTACTATGTTGACGTCTGCCTTGTTGAATCTTTTTAGCGCGGAGCGGCCGTACGTGTACGGCAGGATCATCTTTCGCAGCGAGATTGCAGTCTTTAGGCCGGGATCGCGGATTTCAATGTCGGTGAGGTCCCATCGTCTGAACAATAGCATGTTTTGTGTCTGTGCCATCTTATCTCCTCGGCTTTTCCTTTTTACCTATCACCAGCTCGTGCAACGACGTGCCGTTTACCTTGAATACCTTGAATCTCACACCCGGAATGTCCCCCATCGCGCCGCCCTGCGTTGCACCCATGCCCTCCAGGTGCACCTCGTCGTGCTCGTCGATAAAGTTCATCGCCCCGTCACGCGGAAGAAACGCAGTGACGGACTTGCCGTTCTTGATTAGCTGGACCCTGACGCACTTTCGCACCGCAGAGTTTGGCTGCTTTGCCTCAACGCCCACCTTTTCGAGGACAATCCCCCTTGCCTGCGGGGCGCCTCCAAACGGGTTTGATTTCCTGTCCAGTCCGAGCTCCCTGCGCTTGTAGGTCGATATCGACCAGCGCTGCTTTTTCTTTTTCGCCTTGAGAACGCGTCCTGCAAATAATCCGAGGGGTGATTTTGCCATTCCTACCACTCCATCATTGTGCGCTCTGGGTTGTTGATAAGGACGCTTGTAATGCCAAAATACCTTCTGGCCAAGAGACGCGCCTTTTCTGCATTGCGCCCCTCCCTTCCGACTACGATTCCCTTCTTTCCCTGATCAACCACAACTATCGCCTGTAACGACCCGTCGTCTCTTTTATTTAATTTTACTTCCGTAATAAGCTTGGAATTTAGCACATTTTTGAGGAATTTGGCCGGATCATCGTCGTATTCGACCAGCTCTACGTTTTTCTTGATTATGCTTTGCATCGACTTGATGTTGGAGCCCCCCTTGCCGATTGCAAGGCCCATGCTGCCGTTATCGACTACAAAGATGACGCGGTCTTGCTTTTCGTCCTCTATGCAGTCCTTTGCAGTAGCGTGCGTGACGTTCTGGAACAGCGACATTAACCGCATTTGATCAGTTGATAGTTTGATTGCATGAGCCATAGAAGATCCTTTTTACCTCAAAACCCGATCAACGTCATTTAAACTTTCACAAAACATGCTACACCGTGCTATTTCACTCATTTTTGGCTTTCATTCTCGTTTATGATGGATTTGATATTGGCGTCAGTTATGGAGCTAAGCGACAGTGCGCCGACCCGGAATTGCAGCCCGCAGAGCCGTCCCAGGGCCACAGATGATCCCCTGAATTGAATCGTGGGTATTTTGGCATCCTGGATTTTTTGCGAGTGCTTTTGCAGTACGGACTGCGAGACTATGATCAGTTTTGAATCCCCGAGGGATCCGAGGGTCTGCTTTGTGCCCAGTGTGCAGCTGTCCTCCTTTAGCGCGTCTTTTAGCGTCTTTTCTAGTAGTTTGCTCATGCGTACCTGTCATCCTGCCATCGGGGATTTATACGTTTATTGCAATGAGCATCGTAATAGGTTAGGTTCAAGAGGGATCTTTGGATCAACAGGCACCAGACCTAACCGATTACAATGAGCACCGGCAATGCGCGGCCGCTGCGGCTAGATCTTTTTGGCGACCTGCATGTACAGGTCCACTGTGCCGCTGCCAATAGGTATGTTGCTTCCCACAATGACGTTTTCTGTGACCCCCTTTAGCCGCTCAATCTCGCCGCCTAGTGCGGCGCGCGCAATCGTGGGAACGGTAATCTCAAAGGCGGCGCGCGCAAGCACGCTGTCCTTGGTGCCGGCAATCCCGTGGCGGCCTATCTGCTGCATGTATCCCCGGGAGCACATTAGGTCTGCCACCAGCATAATATACCTCACGTCCACCTCCAGGCCCTGGTCCTCAAGCGTGGATCTCAGCTCGTTTATCAGGGAGTTTCTTGCCGCCTCGATTCCCAGAGTGCCTGCGATCTCAAAGACGTTGTTTGTCCGGACGTTTTTCCTGTCTATTCCCTTTACGGCAAGCACCTTGGGCAGGTTCGAGCCGGTAGTCTGTATCACCCACTCGTCGTCTTTTTGCACCAGCGTGACCCGCTCGATGTCCGGCACGCCCTTGACTGTCGTGTTGAGGATCTTGTTCCGTATCGTAATGACGCTCGGCGCGTCGGACTCGTCAACCAGCCTGAGTACAAGCAGGTTTCCGTGCGACTCGATCTTGAATTTCTTGTTAGATGAGAGCACCGCCTCCACGTCTTCTG
This sequence comes from Cenarchaeum sp., assembly GCA_965212015.1. Taxonomy (GTDB): domain Archaea; phylum Thermoproteota; class Nitrososphaeria; order Nitrososphaerales; family Nitrosopumilaceae; genus Cenarchaeum. The sequence goes on along the minus strand of OZ243037.1, from coordinate 1,645,581 downwards.
CACTGCACCCCCTGTCCCGCAGCCTGTCCGGGTTGAGGTTGAGCCTTATCTCCGTAGAATAGTCCGTCTCGGCGTCCGCCACCAGCGCGCTTACCTTTGTTTGCAGTATGTTTCTTGCGACTGCGATCGCCTCCTCGCGCGAGCTCTTTGAGTCCATGTCAAGATATATGTCCATGGTGGGGGTGGTGGGTTTCTTGCGTGCATCGACGAGCTCAATTAGCCTCGGAAGTCCGAGCGTGACGTTTCTCTCCCGGATTCCGGCAAAGTGAAACGTCCTGAGTGTCATCTGGGTGCCAGGCTCGCCGATTGACTGCGCAGTGACTATTCCTACTGCCTGTCCGGGCTCGACTTTGGCATTGTTGTAGAGATCGAGGCCCTTTCTTCCGACCTTTTCGGCGCCCTCCTTGCTTAGCTTGCACTCTGCTAGCGCGTCGGCGACCATCTCGCGCAGCCTGAGATTGAACGTCTTTGTGTACTTTTTGGCAATCTCTGCAATTTCCTCCTTTGTGGCCCTTTTGCCAGAATCGACAATGGTCTGCGACTCGATGAGGCGGTGCACGTTAAAGGCCTCCCCGTGATCGCTTTTTGCCACGTCTATGCCGTCCTCGCCATAAAGGAACTGTATAATGTGTCCGTGGGGATCCCGAACCGTATTGTCGTATTCCAGCCTGATGTGCTCAAGGGCGTTTATCAGCCTGCGCTGCATGTACCCGCTCTGCTGCGTCCTGACTGCGGTGTCGACTAGCCCCTCGCGTCCGGCCATTGCGTGAAAGAAAAACTCTAGCGCCGACAGGCCGTCACGATAGTTGGACTTTACAAATCCGTGCGCATCAGGATTGTTGTCGTGCTCCTTAAAGTGCGGCAGTGCCCGGTTGTTGTAGCCCTTTAGGAGCCGCTGCCCCCTCCTTGACTGCTGGCCGAGTGAGCCTGCCATCTGGCCTATGTTAAGCGATGATCCCCGCGCCCCGGTGGAGGCCATGATTTTTCCAGCGTTTGTGTGATCAAAAGAGTGGTCTGCCGTGCTGCCGGCCTTGTCCCTTGCCTTTGAGAGCTCATTTACAATGTACGCCTCTAGCGCCTCGTCGGCTGCCAGGCCGCGGGTGAGCTTTAGCGTCCCCTTTTTTGCCTGCGATATGAGGTCAAACACCGTGTCGTAGCTTTTCTGTATGTCGTCTAGTATTCCCGTCCGGGCCCCCTCTGGAAGCTCCAGATCCGCGTACCCGTAGCTGAACCCATAGTGCGTGATGAACTGTTTTGCAATGATCAGGACCGAGTTGAGGAATTTTTTTGCAGGCGCATTGCCATAGTCCTTGGCAATCCTGTGCAGGACGCTTTCGGGCTCCTCTGCGCCTATCGAGGACTTGTCAATCACGCCGCTTATCAGCTCGCCGTTTTTGATTACGACGTCCTTTGTGCTTCCGTCTATTCCCTTGGACCACTTTGAGGTGATGACATAGTTAAAGTCCTTGGGCAGGAAAAGCGAAAAGAGCTGCTTGCCGGTGAACGTGTCCTTGCCCTTTGCCGCAGGCTTTGGCAGCTCGCCGTTGTATCCGCCAAGCATCGCAAGGTTTGCAAACTCTTCCCTGCTAAGCGTGGTGTCGTCCTTTGTAAGCAGGTACGAGCCGGTGATGAAATCCCTGAGCCCCCCTATTATGGGGCCGCCGTACCTCGGCGAGATGAGCTGGTCTTGGACCCGCATGAGCAGGATCGCCTCTGCGCGTGCCTCCTCGCTTTGCGGCACGTGCAGGTTCATCTCGTCGCCGTCAAAGTCGGCATTGTACGGGGGGCACACAGACGGGTGCAGCCTGAAGGTCTTGCCGGGCAGCACGTGGACATAGTGCGCCATAATCGACATTTGGTGCAGCGACGGCTGCCTGTTGAATAGGACAATGTCCCCGTTTAGGAGGTGCCTTTCAATGAGGTACCCGATTTCAAGCGTCTCGGCGATAGTCGATCTGTCCTCGACAAAGTCCAGCCTTATCTTTACGCCGTCGGGCCTTACGATATAGTTGACCCCCGGATAGTTGTCAGGGCCGTTTACCACCAGTTTTTTCATCCTCTCAATGTTCCATTCTGTCACTATCTCCGGGATGGTAAGCTTCATTGCGACTGTCTCGGGAACCCCGACCTCGGAGAGATCAAGGTTCGGATCAGGCGATATCACGGTCCTGCTAGAAAAGTCCACACGCTTGCCTGAAAGCGAGCCCCTAAACCTTCCCTCCTTGCCCTTTAGCCTCTGCGTCAGGGTCTTTAGCGGCCTGCCAGAACGGTGGTGGGCCTGCGGGATTCCGGATACCTCGTTGTCAAAATAGGTGGTGGTATGATATTGTAATAGATCGACTAGATCCTGCACGATAAGCGGCGGCGTTCCTGCCTCCTTGCTCTCCTTGAGCCTCTGATTTACGCGTATAATGTCTACCATCTTGTGCGTCAGATCGTCTTCTGAGCGTATTCCCGTCTCCAGTATTATGGAGGGGCGCACCGTGACCGGGGGAACCGGCAGCGCCTGCAGGATGAACCATTCCGGCCGGGCAGTGGCAGGATCGTATCCGAGCAGCACCAGATCGTCGTCTAGAATCTGGGAAAAGCGCTCCCTTATCGTGATTGGCAAGAGCCGATGCTCGCCGATTTTGGTCTTTTCGATGAATATGGTGGGCTTTGTAAATATGAGCTCGTGCTGCGTCTTGCCGCAGTGAGGGCACTCTTTTGCCTTTTTGGCCTTTTCCAGTATCTGCTCGGGGATGCGTTTTTGCGAGACGATCGTGTATGCGGCCTCCCTCTTGCGGATCTTGGTAAACTCTTCGAGGTCGTCCTGCGGCACCTTGAGCCTCGAGCAGGAGCGGCACGTTCCCAGCAGCAGCTTGTGTATGTTGTCGATAAACGCAATGTGCAGTATCGGCTCTGCCAGCTCGATGTGTCCGAAATGCCCCGGACACCTGGCCGCCGTGTTTCCGCACGTGAGGCACTTTTGTCCCGGCTCGAGTGTCCCGAGCCTCCCGTCCATCAGGCCCCCCTGTACTGGCATGCCGTCCTCGTCGTACGTTTCTGGCGCGGTGATTTCGGCGACTGAATACTTTCTAATCTCAGTCGGCGACCACACGGAAAACCTTATGGCGTCAATTGATTTTATGGTCTGAATCGACATTATACCTTCTCCTTAATCAAGAGCCGCGGCGCGACATTGAGGCTCTGCATCTCTTGTAGCAGCAGCTTGAACGCATAGGCCACAGAGACTGACGACACCTTTGCCTTGTCGCCGCACACCCTGCAGACGTACTTTCTCTGCTTGACGTCGTGGTACGCAACAAGGCCGCACCGTTCGCACACGTAAATTTCAGACTTGTCAGACTCGTCTAAAAGGCGATCCTTGAGTATCATCGAGGCACCGTACGCAATAAGGCAGTCCCGCTCCATTTCGCCGAACCTCAGTCCGCCTCCCCTGGCCCTTCCCTCGGTGGGCTGCTTTGTGAGCATCTGGACCTGGCCCCTGGCCCTTGCATGAATCTTGTCAGACACCATGTGGTGGAGTTTCTGATAGTATACCACCCCGATGAACACCTCGACGGGGAACTCTTTTCCGGTCCGGCCGTCATACATTACCTCCTTGCCCGAATACTTGAAGCCAGATGCGTCCATTACCTCCCTTACCTCGTCCATCTTTTCGCCGACAAACGCCGAGCCGTCAAACTTGCTTGCGCGAAGCGCGGCGGCCTTGCCGGTGATTGACTCCATGAACATCCCCACCGTCATCCTGGACGGAAATGCGTGCGGGTTTATCAGTACGTCAGGCGATATGCCCTCTGCCGTGTACGGCAGATCCTCGCATTTGGCCAGGATTCCAAGCACGCCTTTTTGCCCGTGCCTTGCGGCAAACTTGTCGCCGATCTCCGGGATTCTCACATCCCTCACCCGGATTTTGTACATCTTGCCGCCCTCGCTGGACTTTGTCATGACCACGGTATCCACCACGCCCGTCTCAGACGGTCTGACGCCGATTGACGTGTCGCGCCTGTACGGGCCCGCTGATTCAAACTCCTTGTACTCCTCCATGAACCTCGGCGGGCTGGTCTTTCCGATCAAAATGTCGCCGCCAAGAACGGACGACTCTGCTGCCACCACGCCGTCGTCCTCAAGAAGCCTGTACGACTTTTCGCCCTTGTATCCCCGGATGTTATCCTCGGCGTTTGGAATCTCAAAGCTGTCGCGCATGCCGCCCGGATACTGCTTTGCCTCTGCGTCATAAATCCGGTAAAAGAACGTCCGCGCCAGTCCGCGATCGACGGAGGCCTTGCTCAGCACTATTGCGTCCTCAATGTTGTATCCGTCAAAGGGCAGTACTGCCACTATACAGTTCTGTCCGGCCGGCCTGTCCTCCAGGCCAAGAAGGTTCATGGCCTTTGTGTTGACAATCGGCGTCTGCGGATACAGCATGAGATGCTGCCGGACATAGGTGCTGGTGTTCATCATTGGGGTGGAGAATCCAAGGCTCTGCTTTGCCATCGCAGACTCGTACGTGTTTCTTGGCGACTGGTTGTGCTCCGGATACGGGATTATCGAGGCGCCGGCGCCGAGTATTGCAGACGGGAATATTTCAAGGTGCGTGTGTTTTTTGGTGTCCTTTTCGTCCAGGGTATTGTAACAGTTCTCCTCCTCGTTTGCATCCACCAGCTCTATTATTCCCATTCGCAGTAGATCAGTCCACGCCAGGAGCTTTTTGGATATCTTGTCGAGCAGCTCGTTTGTCAAAAGCGGCCTGCCGTCTTTTATGATTATGAGCGGCCGGAGGACCCGTCCTGCATTACAGTTCACGTACAGCCTCTTTGTGGCACCCTCGACTTCGGGCTTGTGAAACGAAATCCCCACGTGCGGATGGATCTTTGAGGTCCGCCTCAGATCCCTTAGCACCTGTGCCAGATTCTCGCCGTCCTTATAGTATCCCACAAGCTTGCCGTCCACAAAGATCCTGGTGCCCACGGCCTTTAGATCCTCCTTTGCCTCAGAAAAATAGACGGTGCCCAGTTCATAGAGCTTTTCCACAATCTCCTGGGAGACCACGTTGACAGATATGATGGCAGAAAGCGCAAGGTTCTTGACCAAGCCACAGTTTGAGCCCTCCGGCGTCTCACTCGGGCATATCCTTCCAAAATGCGTCGCGTGCAGGTCCCTTGCCTCAAAGTTCGGCTGCGTCCTGCTAAGGGGGGACTGGATTCTCCTCAGATGGCTGATAGTAGAAAGATAGTTCGTCCTGTCAAGAAGCTGCGTCACGCCGACGCGCCCGCGGCCCCAGTTTCCCGTGGCAATGGCATTGTTGAGCTTGTCAGTCACGATTCCCGGCCTTATTGCGGCGGCGACGGCGTTGATTCCGCGCTTTTGGCCTGATCGCTCCAGCTGGTATTTCATGTCCCGAACCAGATTTCTAAAGGCGGTCCTAAACAGGTCGGCTAGCATCTGGCCTGCGAACTTTATCACCTTGTTGCCATAGTGATCCTTGTCGTCCGGATATATCCACTTTAGTTTCAGCTCCAAAAGCTTGCATGCGGCCTCGCCCAGAAACTGTGCCTTTTCCTTCCTGTTTTCTGGATGCTTTCCCAGGTGCGGCAGCAGTCCCCAGTCCAGCAGGGTCTCTGCGCGCTTGATCTGAAACTCCTCGAGCATGCCGGGGGCGATTCTTTTGCTGATGTACACGATGGCGTCCTTGGACGTCGGGACATCGCCTGCCTTTTCAAAGGAGCCCTCCAGCTCGTTTTGAATGCCGTCGTTGAGCGAGACGGACAGCGCAATGTCCTTGTCGGATTCAAGCCCCAGCGCCCTCATCAGGGTGACTGCCGGAATGTCCACAGGAGAGCCCGGAATCCTTGCCACGATGAGGCCGTCGTTTTTCATGACAAGCTCCAGCTTTGCGCGATAGCCGACTATGGACGAGTAGACCTTTGCCTTAAAGACGACGTTGCCTCCGACTGTCTCCCTGTCGACGATTATTTTGTTGTACGACAGATCCTCCAGGCCGACTATGACCCTCTCAGAGCCGTTGATGATAAAGTATCCCCCGGGATCGTTTGGATCCTCGCCGTGCTCTATTAGTTTTTGAGTCGAAAAGCTGTGCAGTATGCACGCGTTGGATTTGATCATTGTCGGAATGTCCCCAATGTGCACCGACTTTGACTCTAGCGTTTTTCCGTCCTCCACCACGCTTGCCTCCATCATTACCGGGGCAGAATACGAGACGTTGCGCAGCCTTCCCTCCGCCGGGGTGATGTGCGTGATCGAGCCGTCAAGCTCCATCATGCGCGGCTGCTGGAGCTTTACCTTGCCGAGCTGGATCTTGTACGGATATTCGGCGTTCTCGATTTCAATCTGTCCGACCTCGTCGATTATGCTCTGCAGGCCGCGCTCTAGAAACTCGTCAAACGAGTTGAGGTGCTGCCTTGCGATTCCCTCCCTTTTTAGGATGTCCTGTATGATGGGCCATCGCTTGTTTGCGGGATCTGCCATCAGGTCTCCACCACGTATCGGTAATAGATGCCCTTGCCGGAGGTCCTGCTTTTCCGGGTAATCTTTATCATGTCGCCGGGTTTTACGCCAAGTCCCACAATGGCCGGATCACTTGAGAATATCAGCGGCAGCTCAGTTGGCTGGCAGTTGAACTCGGCGAGGATCTCTAGGGCCTCCTTTTTTGAAATGATTTCGTGCTTTGGAACATAGATGTGATCGGGTACGAGAATCGGTATTTTTTTAACTGCCATAAATTACATCTCCAAAAAAAACACTAGATGTAGCTGAAAATAATGTGAACAAACTGTCAGCTTGGCACCGAGAGGTTAATATATATCTAGTCTGAAATCGGCGTTAATTCCAAATTTTTTTCCCTTTAGTCAAGATTATTTTTCATAACCTTAAATAGTATACATTCAGGCGTAAACTTGATGAATAGACGTCTTTTGGTGCTTGCCATACCGGCAATCCTGATTGCAGCCATCGGGGCCTCTCCAGCGTTTGGACAGTTCTCAGAGCCGATCACGGTCACCACAGACAAGGCATCATATACCAACGGGGAGAAGATCCTAGTCGAGGGGCATGTTTTGCAGCTGTTCAACCAGCCCGTGGCAGTCCAGATAATCGATCCTCTAGGCAGCATTGTTGCAATAGATCAGGCCAGCGTCTCAGCAAACAAGACGTTTAGCTCGGAATTTACTGCAGGCGGGGCACTAAAGCGTAACGGAGAATATACTGTAAAGGTAATCTATGTTAACGAGTCCAAGTTCGCCACTGCCACGTTTGAGATAGGCGGCATTGTTGATACGCCAAGCGACGATACCAGCTTTGATCTAGATGGAATCGGAATCGGCTATACTATAGTAGGCGGAAAGCTCATCAGCATAACGCCCAACGAGGAGTCAAAGGCCCTGATCATAGAAATAGAGACCACCAGTGACGGAACGCTAATCATAGACTTTCCAAGGTCAATCATCGACGCCAAGCTCGGCGACGACGGATGCAGTGGGGAGGACGGCGACTTCTTTATCCTGATCGACGGACAAGAGAGGGAGTTTGACGAGCTGATAAGCGAGGAATCCCGAAAGCTGACGATCAACTTTACAGACGGATCCGAGGAGATTGAGATCATAGGCACCTGCGTAATTCCGGAATTCGGCACGATCGCAGTGCTGGTTCTGGCAGTCGCCATAGTCTCGATAATCGCCGTTTCGGCAAGGTCAAGACTCGGTATAATGCCAAAATACTAGATTAGGCACTTTTTTCATTTTTTATATATACATAAATAGGAATAAATCCGATTCCTATCAAGATGAACTTAGACAAAAAGGGCGCAAGAACGGCCTCGTTTGTTTTACTGGCTTTTTCGATGATAGCGGGAACTGCATTCTCCAATGCTTTTGCCCAGGATTCCGGAATGTCCATAAATGTAAATGCAGACAAGGGATCCACCCTGCTCACGGTAAGCGGGCAGACGGCGCTGTCAACTGACGTAGTCATCACAGTAACGTCGCCAAACAACAGCGTCATCTCGGCCTATCAGGTTACCCCGAATCCGGACGGCACCTATACCAAGGAGGTAAAGACCGGCAGTTTCTGGAAGCAGGACGGAAGGTACGTAATCAGCGCACAGCAGAGCACCGCGTCGCAGTATCAGGTATCAGTCCAGGTCGAGATTCAGGACGGTCTGATTGTGACGACTTCGGCCTCGGAATCATCGCTTGACTTTGGGACACCAGTACTCTCTGAAGGCGAGGATGCAGTAGGGCTGACATTTACGGCAGATGCCCCAGAGGGTGCCACAAACATCAGGATAGACGGCACCACGGAGCGCACGCACACGGATGTCACCATGACTGTCAGCGCGCCAAACGGCGACGTGATCACGGTGGCCCAGACGACACCAAACCCGGACGGGAGCTTTAGCGCCGACATCGGCGTGGGGTGCCCCACGTGGAAGCAGGACGGATTCTATACCATAACGGTACAGCAGGGCACGTCCAGCTTTTACAAAGAGTCCGCAGAGGTGGAGATTAAGGATTGCGTGATAGTTCCAGAATTCGGTACAATCGCAGTGCTGATACTGGCAGTTGCAATAATATCCACGATTGCCGTCACTACAAGATCAAGGCTCGCAATGCCACGGTTCTAAAAACCATCATTTTTTTCATTTTTTACATATACATAAATAGAGACGGATCAAGCCATAAACAGATGAACGCGCATACATCACGTCCAATACTAGCTGTTATAGCAGTTATTGGGGCAGTCTCGCTAATGCCGGCATTCTCCCAGCTGTCAGACGACGTGGGCGCCGGCCAGGGACTGATAGGAACGTATGGCACAATTCCCATAACCATCGAGACTGACAGTTCGACCTATGATCACGATTCGGTGATCATAGTCAGCGGCGCTGTCGCAAACCTCAAGTCGGGATTTGACATAACGCTGACGGTGACCAGCCCGTCAAACAGCGTCATTGTAATCCGACAGATCGAAGTTGATGAGAATCTCGGGTTTTCGACTAGTTTCAACACGGATGGCACATTGTGGAAGTATGACGGCGTGTATACGATCAGGGCACAGTACGGCGAGCACGGCACAAACAACAGGGTCCTTGTAGAATTGACAGACGGCATAGAACAGCCAACAAGGCCAGTAGAGGCATCATGTGGCGAGTCGGAGCTGACCGTAGACAACAGCTGCGTACCGTACAGCATTTCAGGCGGCACTGTCACCGGAGCCAGCGCGACTAGCGGCGATTTTACCACCATGAGCATCACCATCAGTTCGACGGACGACGGAGTGCTGAGCATACAGCCCCTAAGACAGGGCTGTAGCGAGGACGGGGATCCCCTAGTCTATGTGGACGGGGAGCAGGCAGACGACTATGTCTTTGACGGCACCAGCTTGGATATCGCATTTTCCAGCGGGGCACAAAGCATCGAGATTAGCGGAACCTGTGTGATTCCGGAATTCGGCACAATTGCAGTAATGATACTGGCAGTTGCAATCGTATCCATAATTGCAGTTACCACAAGATCAAGGCTTGCAATGCCACGGTTCTAAAAACCATCATTTTTTTCATTTTTCAAAACCTGCCGATTGCACAGTAAAAGAAATATAGATTGGCGGGAAACAACCAACATGAACGGCTGGCTTTTTCTTATCGCAATCATTATAGTAGTGTCCGCGGTTCCCGCGTTTGGCCAGCTGGAGATAGACGTGAGGACGTCAAAGGACTCCTATGTCGGCGGCGACATCATAATCATATCCGGAAGCGTCTCTACAATACTAGAAAAGACCCCGGTGATAATCAAGATCATCTTTGGGGACGGCACCGTCGAGATAGCCCAGATCCCAGTGTCGCAGGACAAAAAATTCACCCATACGACCATCGCTCAGGGCAAGAAATGGAACATGGACGGAATATACACAGTGGAGGCCATATACAATTCCGGGGCCGGCGTCGGCGTCACTACCAGCACGAACTTTGAGTTTATGGCAGAAGACGCAGAGGAGGACGGAAGCTTTAGAGTCGACGGCGGAAGCGCAGATGACTTTGACGTATCATACATGATCAACGGGGGCACGGTAAACGACATTGCAATCGACTATTACAACTTTGCACTAGTGGCAGACATTGATGCCACAAAGGACGGAAGCATGACAGTGGAGCTCCCAAGGGAGTCAATCGATGCAAAGACAAACGGGTGCAGCGGAGGTGATGAGGTGTTTATAACGCTGATCGACAGCATAGAGGTTCCGTATGAAAATATACTAGAGACCGCAGATGCGAGGTCCATCAAGATTGGCTTTGAGATGGGGGACTCTGAGATTTCAATTATCGGCACCTGCATAGTCCCGGAATTCGGGGCGGCCGCAATGGTGGTTTTTGCAGCAACAATAGTATCCGTCCTGATCCTCTCAAACAGGATGGGCCCTAAAACCCGTATTTGGCCTTGAAGGGCGAGACTGCCCTGAGCTCGGTAATTATCCTCTTTAGAATAGTTATCGTCTGCTCGATCTCTTGCCTCGTATTGAGGAGGCCCACGCTGAGCCTCAGCGAGCCGGAGATCTGCTCGTGCGAAAAGCCCATGGCATGCAGGACGTGGGAGGCCTTTTGGGTCTTGACAGAGCAGGCAGACCCGGTGGATGCGGCAATGCCATATTCGTCGAGCTTGATTATCAAATCCTCGCCGTTGACCCCAAGGAAGGTAAAGTGGGCATTGCCTGGAAGCACGTGCTGCCTGTTGCCATTACAGGATGCAAGGGGTATCTCTTTGAGCACCCGGGACACCAGATAGTCCCGCAGCCCGCAAAGGTGCGAGCGGTTCGCATCCAGGTTTTTGCCGGCCATCTCGCAGGCCATGCCAAAGCCCGCAATGCCTGCCACGTTTTCTGTCCCCGAGCGCAGGCCTGCCTCCTGTCCACCTCCCAGCATGAGCGGATCCAGGCCGGTGCCGCGCCGGACGTATAATGCGCCTGCCCCCTTGGGCCCGTTGAGCTTGTGCGACGAGACAGACAAGAGATCAACTCCCAGCTTGGCCACGTCTACCGGTATCTTTCCGACTGCCTGCACTGCGTCAGAATGCAGCACTATGCCGCGCCGGCGGCATATCTCGGATATTTTTTCAATGGGCTCGATGGTGCCGACCTCGTTGTTTGCCAGCATTACGGAGACCAGGCACGTATCGTCAGATATTGCACAGTCAAGCTCGTCGGGATCAACCATGCCGGTCTTGTCGACTGGGAGATGACGCACATCAAAGCCCATCCCCCCAAGCCTCCTGCACGGCTCCAGGACTGCCTCGTGCTCTATCGCAGTGGTGATTATCCCCCTTTTTTTGCCGCGCAATGATACCCCGTACAGGGCGGTATTGTTGGACTCTGTCCCGCCGGAGGTCAGCAGGATTTCACCGGGGGCGGCGTTGATTATTCCGGCTATCTGTTTTCTTGCAAGCGCCAGTGCCTTTTCTGCAATCCTTCCGTGACGGTGAATCGACGACGGATTGCCGTACAGGTCCCGGAGGTACGGGAGCATGCAGTCTAGCACCTCAGGGTGTACCGGCGTTGATGCTGCATTGTCCAGGTATATCAATCCGCAATCACGTTGATTTTGCCCTGGCGGTATCCCCTGGGATCCACAGTTACCGACTTGAACCCTATCAGCCGCAGCTGTGAGTCTAGCTCATCAAAGACTGCGCCGCCGGAGATTTCCTCAATGTTCTCCTGGTCTACTTCGATTTTCGCAATCCCGTCCATGTCCCTGACGCGGATCTGCCTTGCGCCGGTCCTGCTTTTAATCAGGGCCTCGCCGAGCTCAATCCTGGCCAGCCTTTCGGCGGTGACTCGCTGTCCCCAGGGAATCCTGGATGCAAGACACGCATTGGACGGCCTGTCATATACTGACAGGCCCGCATGCCGGGCGGCCCGCCGTACGTCGTCTTTGGTAAATCCCGTCTCAACTAGCGGGCTCTGTATATTGTTGTCGTGCAGCGCCCTGATTCCCGGCCTGTAATCTCCCAGATCGTCAAGGTTGGTCCCGTCCACTATCGTCTTTATGCCGTTTTGCCCGGCCAGCGCCAAAAGGCGCCGCGCAAGCTCCGTTCTGCAGTGAAAGCACCGGTCAGAGTCGTTGCGGACAAACTGCTCGTTTTTTAGCTCATTATACTCTAGCAGAATCTGCCGTATCCGGATCTCCTTGCAGACTGCCCTTGCGCACGCCAGCTCCTCCCGGGAGAGCGTCTTGTAGTCGGCAGTGACTGCTATTGCGCGGCTCCCCAGTTTTTTGTGCGCCGCATACGCCACAAGGGAGCTGTCCACTCCCCCGGACAGCGCCACGAGTGTGCCGCCCCTGCCGGCGAACCATTCGGTCAGATCGTCAAGCTTTTTCATGCCGTACCATCCTGTTTATCTCGTTCCTGATTAATTCTTCTGTGCGTCCAAACGGCTCCCCGAGGGACTCGGAGACCGTCCTAATGTCGTCGGCCTCGATCTTAAAGCGGCCTGATGCGTCGTTTGCCTTGTAGCGGACGGTAAAATCCCGGCCCTTGAGCGTTATGCCGGCCTCCAGGGCGCGGCGGGAGGCCCTTATGCGCCCCGATGTCCTCACCCGGACCCCCAGGGTGCCCGTCTCAGATACGAGAAGATCGGCCAGGTGCGCTGCCAGACCGGGCCTGCAGATGACAGAGACCAGGTGCGTCGGACGCCCCTTTTTTGTTATTGCCGGCGAGACTGTCACGTCGCTGGCGCCTGCCTGCATGGTCTTTTCAATCATGTGTCCCAGGGCCTCGCCTGTGGCATCGTCAATGTTGGTCTCTAGTATGTTTACCGTATCAGACGTATAGCCCTCGTTTTTCGGGCCGCGGACCAGCTTTAAGACGTTGGCAAAACCCTCAAAGTCCCTTGCCCCCGCGCCGTATCCCGTATGCTCTACTCTCATCATCGGGTAAAACTCTTGGCAGGAGCCAGACAGGTTTACCAGTATGCACGCACCGGTGGGCGTAGTCATCTCTTTTCCGGTCTGGTTTCCCAGAATCATCACGCCCGAATCCCTAAATATCTCAAGTATCGCCCCTGCCGGATTAGAGGAGACGCCGTGGGAGAACTCTATTGTTTTGCTTCCCACCGCCACCGGCGTGCAGACTATCTCCTCGTCAAACAGCGAGAGATCGTCTGCTGCAATGGCAGTCCCTACAATGTCGGCTATCGTGTCAAAGCTGGAGGCCTCGTGAAAATGCACGGAATCTGCCGGCTCGCCGTGGATTCTTGACTCTGCGGCTATCAGAGTCGAGATGCACGAGGCCGCAAACGCAGTAGCCTCCCCCGATAGCCCGATTTTTTCGCACGTCCTGCCTATGCAGTCCATGATAACAGTCCCCCTTGCGGTGTCGTGGTCCTCGTCGAGCTCCAGCACCATCCGGGTCGCATCCATCCCGTGCTTGCTGGCCCTTACAAAGTCGATTTTTTTTATCCTTACGCCGTCAAGAAGCTTTTCTGCGGACCTTATGCCGTCTATTATCCTGGCCTTGTCTGAGCCCATGTCCACAAGCGAGGAGAGGATCATGTCGCCGGCGATGCCTGCAACCTGGGAGTCAATTACCAGTACCATTATTTACGGACGGCTAAAATGCATATAAATTATATCTGGAGATATTGTCACTAGATTTAATTACTGAAAATCGGGATTGTCGGGCATGATTACGATAATAGGCGCCGGCAAGGTGGGCGGCGATGCGGCCATGTTTTGCGCGCTCAAAAGGCTGGATCGGGAGATTGTGCTTTTGGACATAGTCAAGGGCCTTCCGCAGGGCGAGGCCATGGACATAAACCAGATGCTCTCAGAGCGCGGAATAGACGTGCAGGTGCGCGGCTCCAACGACTATTCGGAGATGGGGGGATCGGATATCGTCATAGTGGTGGCAGGATCCGGAAGAAAGCCCGGAATGACCAGAATGGACCTGCTAAAGATCAATGCCGGAATAGTCAGGGATATAGTCGGGAACATAAAGCGGCATGCGGCCGATTCCATGATAATCCCGGTGACAAACCCGCTTGATCCAATGGCGTACATTACATACAAGACGTCCGGCTTTGAGAGAAACAGGGTGTTTGGAATGGGCGGAATGCTGGATCTGTCAAGATTCAGGCAGTTTATCCACGAGTCCACCGGTCACTCTAGGGACTCTATCAGGGCGCTGGTAATCGGCGAGCACGGCGAGAACATGCTTCCGCTTGTCAGGTTTTCGTCGGTATCCGGAATCCCGCTCTCCGGCCTCCTGCCAAAAGAAAAGCTCGACGAGCTTGTCAGGAATACGAGGCAGGTTGCAGCCAAGGTAATCGAGCTAAAGGGCGCGACGGTTCACGCCCCGGGAAACGCAATATCTGCCATTGTGGAATCAGTAAAGATGGACAAAAAGCAGGTGATTCCCGTTGCGACATATCTTGACGGGGAGTACGGCCATACGGACGTCTCCATAGGCGTTCCCGCCGTGATTGGCAGGGGGGGCGTCGAGAGGATAATAGAGCTTGATCTTGACGGCGAGGAGAGGGCGACCTTTGATAGGGGCATAGCCAGCGTCAAGGGCGCCATTTCGGGCGTTGCGGATTAGATATTTATCCAGACAAGCAGGCCGTGTTATAGTTGGAGCTAGACGAGATCCTCGAATCACTAAAGGCCGGAAGGATAGACGTTCCAGGGGCACAAAAGCTGCTGTCGCTGTACTCTATAGAAAAAGTCGAGGATTTTGCCAGGATTGACTCGGGAAGAAGGAACAGAAAGGGCGTCCCCGAGGTGGTCTTTGCAGAAGGCAAGCAGCTCGCAGAGATTAAAAAAATAGTCCGGCGTACGCTGGAAAAATCAGACAGGGTTTTAGTTTCACGGATTCGCAAAGACGATCATCCAAAAATTGCGGCGCTTGCAAAAAAAATCGGGGTGCGGTCGGATCAGGGAAGAAACTCGTCGTCCATACTGTTTTACAAAAAGCCAATCAGGATGCGCGGAACAGTGGGCATAGTCTGCGCCGGGACATCTGATATCGGGGTGGCAGAGGAGGCGCGCCTCATGTGCAAGGCGATGGGCTGCGAGGGCGTCTGCAGCTATGACGTCGGCGTGGCCGGAATGCACAGGCTGTTTCCGGTGCTAAAGGATCTGGTCTCAAGGAACGCAGATGCGATAATAGTGGTGGCCGGAATGGAGGGGGCGCTTGCCACAGTCGTATCGTCGCTGGTGGACGTGCCGGTAATAGGGGTGCCAAGCTCCGTGGGCTACGGATACGGCAGCAGGGGGGTCGCCGCCCTGGCATCGATGCTTCAGAGCTGCTCGCTGGGAATGTCAATAGTCAACATAGACAACGGGATAGGGGCAGGTGCGGCGGCTGCAAACATCTCCAACATGGTCCACCGGAGACGGCTCAAAAAAAACCGATAGGCTCCGCATGGGATCGGGCCGGCCTTGAAAAACGCGGCTTTTCGTACTGCGGCTTCTCGTAAATGATATATACAATGCTGGGTCAGCTTGGGATATTGTCAGGAAAACGGATAGTGCTTACTGCGGATCGAAGCCTAATGACAAATTACAGGGGGAATTTTCTTTACGGGTTTATCGCGTGCGGGCCGTACGAGGTCCTGCCAGAATGGGTCTTCGACAAGGTGTTCTGCCCGCCAGTCGAGACCGATCCGGTTACCGGCGAGGCCAAGGTGGCACAGGTGGGGCTGAGGCGCATAGAGAGCGCCCTTTTGCAGGGGTATGACAGAGACGAGGTCTTTGTGTCAAATCCGGACTATTTGGAAAAGTCAATCGGGCCGGACACCAAGGTGGTCGGAATAAACGTAATGGACCCGCTCGGCATGGCGCCGGTCACCACCACAATGTCCCCAGAAAAGCTGTCCTATGTCGCAATGAAGTTCAAGCGCATGTGCGCCCAGATAATCCAGCTAAAGAAAAAGTACGACTTTCACGTAGTCGTCGGCGGCAACGGGGCGTGGGAGCTTGCAAAGACTGACAGGATGAAGATTCACGGCATAGACACGGTGGTAATAGGCGAGGCAGACGAGCTTGCGCTGGATTTGTTCAACGATCTGGAAAATGACGACTCGCCTGAGCTTATGCACTGCTTTGTAAAAAACATACAAAACATCCCGGTAATAGAGGGGCCCACTGTCAACTCGCTCATAGAGGCCATGCGCGGATGCGGGAGGGGCTGCGACTTTTGCGACGTAAACAAGAGATCGAAAAAGGACCTGCCGCTAGATAGGCTCCAGCACGAGGCGGAGATTAACCTAAAGTACGGATTCGACTCGATATGGCTGCACTCCGACGAGATGCTACTATACGGATGCGACAACAGGGACTTTATCCCAAACAGGGACGCAATCACCGAGCTGTGGAGGGGCCTAAAGGGGCTTGGTGCCAACTTTATAGGAACCACGCACATGACATTCTCCGCAGTGGCAGCGGATCCCGAGCTGATGCGGCAGATATCGGATATCAACAGGCAGCACGAGGACAACAGGTGGCTTGCAACAAACCTCGGAATCGAGACAGTCGCGCCAAGCATGGTAAAAAAGCACCTCGGCGTAAAGACAAAGCCGTTTGCACCGGAGGAGTGGGGCAGCGTGGTAAGGGAGGGCGCAGAGATTCTCAACAAAAACCACTGGTTTCCGGCGGCTACCATAATCATAGGATGGCCCGATGAGACGCCAGAGGACGTCCAGTACACCATCGACATGACAAAGGACTTTAGGGCCATGAATTTCAGGGGACTGGTGGCACCGCTGCTTTACCAGGATTTCGGCGAAAAGAACTCTATGCACTTTGGCAACCTCAACGAGGCGCAGTTTACCCTCTTTTGGAGGTGCTGGGAGAACAACCTCCGGGTGATCAATGACATTATTCCGATCATTCTCAGAAACAAGACCTACGGGCCCCCCATGAAGCTATTCATGTACGGAATAATCAAGGCCGGAAGCTGGGCAATCATGAGGTACCTGAGGGGCCTGTGCAAGGATCTCTTTAACGGAAGGACTCCTGATGAGATAATCGACAAGTATGCCAGAAGCAGGTCCGTGTCTGCCCCCAGGATAGAGACCAAAAAGCTATAGTTTTTCTATGGCGGCATCCGCTATGGTGTTTCGCTTTGGCGTGAGGGATACAAAGTAATTCTTGTCTGCCCGCTCTATTGCGTCGACTTTTTTGTAGGTTTTTGTGGAAAGATCAAACTCGTATATTCCCTGCTCCAGGTCGCCCTTGGCATAGATCATGAGGTACGTATCGCCGGTTGCAGGGCTGAGCGGGATAAAGGCCATCACGTATCCCTTGTAAGAGTTTACAGGCATTGTGTTTTTCATCGGCGGTGCGGCAGACGACATGTACATGAATATGTCCCCGATCGTCTCAAACTCCTCATACTCTATGTTCATGGGTATTGTGGGCGGTTTTCAGTATAATAACTTAGAGGTCTTTTGCCTTGAAATGACCGCGTATCTTGAGGCCCACGACGGCAGGTGCCGCAATGTACATTCCAAGGTTCAGCGCAATTACCGATATTCCGAGTGCAAGCACCTGTGATTCAGAGCCCTCTTCGGCCAGCGTCATTATTGACAGGGTGGCAAGCATTGGTGTGATGAACAGCTTTACTGCCTCGCGGAATGCGGGATTCTCCCTCTCAAGGTCCGCTATTGTGGGTGAAAACGAGTAATAGGCCTGGCTGAATCCGCCCATAAATGATGTTCCGGATTCGGTGGACAGCAGCGTATTGTCACGAATCTCTCGCAGCAACTGTACCTGTGGCGCAAGCTCAGAGCCGTATGCCGCAGTAGCAATCAGGCAGCCAGATTTTGGCGGCGCTGCCTCACACTGTCCGGTTGTAGGGTTCTTTATTGTTCCCTCTCCACATGTAAGCTCGTCTACGCATTCCCCGTTCTTTTCTATTTGATTGGCTCCGCATTCAAGTGGGGGAGGCGCAATAGAGACGCATTCCCCGTTGACTAGATTTTCATCTTCGGCGCACTCTGGTGGCGGGGGTGCAATAGAGACGCATTCCCCGTCTACCTCCTTTTCACCTTCGGCGCACTCTAGCTCCACTACCTCGTCGACGCAGGCGCCGTCCTCAAGGACCTGGCCCTCCGGGCAGGTTATTTCCTCGGGCGGCTCTTCTCCTGCTGCTGTAAATGTAAAGGTGCCAACGGCGTTAATCGAATCACCCACACCTCGTAGATATGTGGCAGTGATTGTATACTCTCCGCTCACCTTCCACAGGGAACCCCCTGTAAAAACTGTCTTGGTAAATGAGCCGTCCATGGCTGGAGTTGGCTGAGCTACGATAAACGCCGGATTGTTGGGAGCATCGACGATAATTGTAACATCCGACATTAGGTTGGATATGGTCTTTAACTGTCCCGAAATGGTAATGGTGTCACCGGCCTCATAAGTTTCAGAATCGGTACTGATGGTAATGGGCAGCAGCTGCTCCACTATGCCGCTGTCATCCTCGCCGTCCTCCTGTGCAAAGCTCGCACCGGGGATTCCGTATGACAGGATTGATACTGCCAGCACGATCATCATGAATCCGTTTGAAAGTTTCATTCGTTAGAATTTACGACTGGTTTAAGGTATTTATGTATTAAGTGAAAGAAAAATTGACTTTATCATACCTGAATTATACCTTTTTTGACCAAAAATTGCAGTATCGCGGCAAACTCGTCATCGGTAATCAGGCCCTCACCCCACCATTCTGCTCCGGATTTTACCCAGTCGGGCAGCCCGGTTGAATTGTACTGCCACATTTCGGCGGGTTTTTCGTCGATTAGCTGCCCGATTCCGTCCAAAAGCTCAGAGTCCGTCATGGCATCACCGTCCCGCCATTTCGTATTGTTCCCCATTACGGGCTCACCGGGGGTTTCAGGCAGGGCCTTTGGCGGGGCGACCTCCTGCTGCCGGACAGGATCTGCCGGCGGCTCCGGCCTCGGGGACAGCACAAAGGAGGCAGAGCCTGCGTGCTCGCCGTCGTACATTATGTCTATCAGGTATGTTCCTACAGGCGAATCGTGGTGCAGGATTATCGGCATGCTGTATGCCCCGCTGCCGGTAGGAAGCACTCCAAACGTGTCAGATGCGCCAAGCGGATCATACAGTATGACGGACACCGGAATCCCCCTGCTGTGCCTGCTCAGCTCGCCGGACAGGATTATTTCGACTGACCCGTTGTATTTCGGAATGGAAAACTCGTAGGCGTTTAGCCTTACGGTGGACTGGGCATTTTTGGGGCTTGACAGCTTGGAGATGTTTGTGTTTCCAGACGAGTCCCTAAAGTCATAATACCTCACATCAATGCTCCCGCCCGCAGGTGAGACCAGCCCTGTTCCGTCCTCGCTGCATATCTGCGACGGCATCTTAAAGACGCCCTCAAAGATTCCCGTGTCAGTCCCGGTCTCGGACATTGTAAAGCCGGTAGCCGCCAGCCCCCCGTGCGCCACGCCGTCTATCATACAGCGCATGTACCTAAAGCCCTTGATGGACACCTCAAGCAGTATGCTTCCGTCGTCGTTTCCCACCGTGTCGACTCCGGGCAGGTTCGGGTTGTTAATCACGCGGTACGTCTCTATTGTCTGATAGTCCAGGTTCAAGTCTGGATCATCAAGTATTATGGTGACGGGCCTGCCAAAGCCATAGCTTGCGGCATCAGTAGACACCTTTCCGGTGTGCGTCCTGACGTCGTGCTTTTCTGAGCGCTTTTCTGACACCGATGCGACGTCCAGGTCGGCGTACGATATCACCAGCGCGTCCTCGTCTAGGCGCTCGCCGGCGACTATTAGCCGTATGTCATCACCGATGGTATCCAGCGTGGAGATGAAACCGGGATCGGCAATGTTGAGCTGGTTTGCGACCACATACTCTACAGAGCCGGCAAAGACGCCGGAATTGCGCTGCGTCTCTTCTAGCTCAAAGCGGTATATGGCATTGTTGACCTCGCGCGGGCCCTCTATTCCAAAGGAGAAAAAGTCGACTATCACCGGCATCAGACCCGCATCGCCGCCGGTCCTGCCCACCACCTGCGAGTCGCCTGATGCGTCAAGGTCTATCACAATATGGACGCCGCCGGACTGTAATCCGACAGAGTCCACAACTGCATCGTCAATGGCCAGAAAGCCCTGCGACGATGCAATTCGGGCGACCTCTATCGGTGAATCATCTGCAGCTCCGAAGGCCAGCGATATCGAGGCGTCTGAGAAATCCACCCCCAGATTCCGGATAGAGCGCAGGTCATAGTTTATCCAGTTGGTGCCCGCACTCGTGCCGCCCGAATCGACAAAAAGCGAGCGCAGCATGCCGGCAGTATACCCGGCATCAATGGTGATTGTTTCAAAATCCAAGCCAGAAACTGACGCAGAGTCTATTGCCAGCCTGCCAGAAAAATCCGGCAGCACGCGGGAGGCAACAGATGTCCACTCGCCGGAGGACTCGTAGAACCGGACATCAGAGGCGTCCTGTAAAGTCAGGGGGGCCCCCAGACTCAAAATCGGGATTATCGCAGACGCCCTAAAGACGTCCAGGCTGTCCCTTCTTGCAGAGTTGACGTTCTGATCGTCATCCGTTATTGTGACTGGAATCCTTTTTCCCGGGGCGGGCACGCCAGAATCCGGCAGGAATGACGCACTAGAGACGCCAGAAAATATGGACTGCGTGCCGTCGTTGTACCGGATGGAGCCGGCCATGCCCCTCGGCGCATCGGACAGCATTCCGATTACAGACACAGAGGCCGTGTCATAGCTTCGAAACTCGCCAGAGTTTGACCGGGTCTCGACAAAAGTCACAATCTGCCGGTATGCCGTACTGCCGTCGGTGACTGAGGATTCCGGCTGGTGCCTGTTTGTCCTCAGCTCCAGGACGGATCCCAGATCGATTGAGACCCGCCCGTTGTCCTCAAAGCCAATCGACGAGAGGTGCGGGTTCAGGTTTACCAGCCCCGTGCCGCCGTTTCCCGCATCGGCGCCGGACTCTGTAAAGGCGTTGTAAAATACGGCCTGCGAGCCCACATCAAAGGTCCACGAGTCCTCGTCGGTGGGATCCTGGTTTAGCTGCGCATCAAAGATGGTCACAAACACCTCGGCGCCGGGCGGATACTGCTCCCTGTCAAGCTCGAGTGTAATGTTTGGAATCTCGGAATATTCCAGATTTACCTGCTGGCTGCCGCCTGCCCTGTCGTACTTTATCTCCACGTTGCCAAAGGAGAACAGCTGTATTATCGGCCAGACATCTGCGTCAAGGCCTATCTGTCCTGTTGCAATGCGCGGGTTTTCGTTTATCTGTTTTGGCTGCCTTAGCACGCCGTTTATCACCTGGGTGGACGTGGCATTGCCGGTGCACGCCCCAAGGGCGGCATCGCCGTTTGCAAAGCCTTCCAGCTCGCCGGTTCTCGGAACTGCCACGCCCTGCGAGTCAGTAAAGTCTGCCCCCAGCACTGCCACATCCGTGTCGGCCCCGCAAAAGACGCCAAAGTCCAGGCTGTCGCCTTGCGCCCCCGCATCGGCCACCGCCTGATCGGCTGCCTGCGCCCCGTCGATGTGTGCAAAATACGCATACCACGCCCCGTCGGTGGCCTGTACCATGCGGAGATCGTTTCCGTTTATGGTCACGTTTGGCTCGCCGATGGGACTGCCAACGCCGCTTATGTCGGGATCGCGCACTATTACCTCGACTATCATCGAGCCTGCAAAATGATCATCAAATCTAGAATTCTCTGCTGAGACGAACAGGTTTGTGTTTGCCGCACTGGCACTGCCGATAAAAAGCGGAACCGTCAGAATAACCAGTATTGCTGCCAGCCGCACATCCAAGCTTGCCGCCCCCACACACAAATAGTTGTCGCATAATTCATACTAAATCAACAATAGTTATAGCATTCCCCGCCGGGTTGGATAGCAGAAATGTCGGCATTCGTCCAGAGAACCAGGGTCCTAAAGCTGTCGCTAGTAGCCATTCTTTCTGCGTTTGTAGTAGAGCTGGCATTCGGCCTGTTCTCAAACAGTTTGGCGCTGATAACTGACAGCATACACGCGCTACTAGACGCCATAGTCACCATAGTGCTGCTTCTTGCCGCAAGGATGGCCCTCAAGCCGCCAGACGCAGAGCACACCTACGGCCACGGAAAGATAGAGTCCCTCGGGGGCCTGATAGGCGGGATAGCAATCCTGCTAATAGCGGTGTTTTTCATAATCGAGTCGCTGAGCCGCGCCCAAAAACCCCCTCCGGACATACTGCCGGGGCTGTTTGCCGTAATAGCAGGCATATACACCATCGGGGCAGACATGTTCAGGATAGTCATCCTGCGGAGATCAATATCCAGGGTGGGCGGCGCCACGCTAAAGGCCGACTTTTATCACGCACTCATGGATCTGGGCTCCACCATGGTTGCAATAGCGGGCATAGTCATAGTGTCATACGGGTTTTACTATGGCGACTTTGCAGCCGCCCTCATACTGGGAGTCCTGCTTGCCGCCCTGAGCACAAAGCTGATCTACAACTCTGCAATGGATCTGACAGACACCATATCGCCGGAGATGGTGGCAAGAGTCAGGGGAATAGTGGCCGGCACGCAGGGGGTAGTCGGCGTCGGGCCCGTACTGATGAGAAAGTCCGGTGACGTGGTGTTTGCCGACGTTACCGTGTCGCTGAGGGCAGACACCAGCTTTGAGGGGGCGCACGAGATAAGCAGCAAGGTGGAGGACAACATCAGGGGCGTCATCGAAAACTCGGCAGTCACGATTCACTTTGAGCCCACGTGGGACAAGGTTCCCATCGACCCCAGGATAGGCGAGATTGCCTCCAGAGTCGACGGGGTAAAGGAGGTGCACAATATCAGCTCCTACCGCTCGGAGGGAAGGCCGTACGTCAGCCTCCACGTGATGGTCGACGGAAAGATCAACCTCGAGGAGGCGCACAAAATCTCCGAGAGAATCGAGGAGCAGATACGGGTCAGCCTTGAGGACATTGAGCACGTCACCATACACCTAGAGCCGTACATTGCGGTTCCCCACACGCTGGAGATGGTGGGGAAAAAAACAGAGGACGAGATAAGGCAGCTGATCAGCGAATACCGGGAGATCAAAAAAATAGGAAGGATTGTGACGTTTAACTTTAAGGACGTTGTAAAAATCGACATTGACTGCTCCTTTGAGAAGAGCCTCCCGATAGAGAACGTCCACGACCTGACCACCGAGATCGAGCGCAAGATACGCGGTAATTTCAAAAACGCGGTAATTACGATACATCCAGAGCCGATATGACCTACTATACCAGTATGCTGGTGGCGTACATTATCAGCATTCCGGCGGCAAATCCCGCAATTACCGGCGCACTTGAAAGTCCGGTCTCTTCTCGTATCCACCGCAGCAATATCATAATTATCTGAAATATGGCGCCGGCCCCGACGGACAGAAACACCACTGCGGCAAACGGGGAATAGGCAAACCCGCCGGTCCACGCGCCAAGGATGGTGGGGGATCCCGCAATCAGCCCCATCAGGGCCAGCTTTTTGAGCATTGTCTTTCCCCGGGACATTGGCGCTGCGATTGCGATTCCCTCGGTGGTGTTGTGTAAAGCAAAGCCCACCACAAGAAAGCTTCCAAAGGCGACAGAGCCCAGTCCGAGTGCGGCGCCGATGGCAAGGCCCTCGCCAAAGTTGTGCAGTCCTATGCCTATTGAGATCATCAGTCCCATCATGACGGGCCTGACGCCTGAGTGTCCCGCCCTTTTCATTATCGCCGCCCCCGAATAGTGCAGTGCGAGAAACGACAGCACCGCCACGGTCACCACGAGCAGCGCGCCATTAAAGCTGGCGGCAAGGCCTTCCTCGGATACATCTAGTGCCTCCTCAAGCGAGTCGACTCCCAGAAACAGCAAAAGGCCGGCGGTGAGCGCCAGAAAAAAGTGGTATTTGGCCCTGCCTATCCTCCTGATAAACGGCAGCCACAGCAGGCCT
The DNA here is from genome assembly GCA_965212015.1 of Cenarchaeum sp. GTDB lineage: Archaea > Thermoproteota > Nitrososphaeria > Nitrososphaerales > Nitrosopumilaceae > Cenarchaeum. The sequence goes on along the minus strand of OZ243037.1, from coordinate 1,621,606 downwards.
ATCGTGACGGGGATAATCCCCACGTACGTGCCAATTACCGCAAAGAATCCCACAAGCTCAAGGGTGGGCGCAAGTGCCGGTGCTGCGGCGTCTATTCTTTTCTCAAACCGGGTCCCGTCGCCCACCGTGACGCCAATCGTGTACGGCTCTGCCGTGTTCCACTCAAACGGTATCCTGACCAGGGCAGTCTCATAGCGCTCCAAAAACCCGTCAGGCTCTACTGCTGCAGGCTGTATCCTGTCATTGACGTCGGCTATCACCACCTGTAGCGGTATGGGGCCGGTGTTTCTTACGGTGGCGCGGATCTCCGAGTCGATGAAATCGACCCTTTCAATGCTTAGCTCAGGCAGCGGCACGCCCAAGTCCAGCAGATCCGAGCCGGGGCCGAGAATGTACGCCATTACCAGCACAAGAAACAAAAGCGGGACTAGTCCGCTTGCAAAAACCCGCGCAGATTCGAGGCTAGCCATAGTCTATCTGCCCTATAGTCTCTGCAAGCGGCTCGCCGCCCACCAAAAACAATCCGGTCCACCCTTTTTCTGAAAACTCTACCTTGTGTGCGTGAAACAGGTACCTGCCAGGATAGTCGTATGTGAACTCCATTATGCCCCGCTCAGTCTGCGACAGCGTCAGCATGTCGGTGTAAAACGAGGGAACCGTGTCAGTGCCAGTCGGGTAATAGTGGTACAGGTTTCCGTGCAAATGAAAGTTGTTTATCGGATCAAACTCTAGCATGTTGACCACGTAGATTCGTATCAGATCCCCCGTGTCGATTTGGATCGGATGGTGGTGGTAGTAAAACGGGACGGTGTTTGCCGCATAAAAGTTGTTCTCCCCGTCAAAGTCGGTATCCAGGCCGTTGAGTACCATCACCATCTCGTCGGCAGGCGGCCTTTTTTCCTTTGGATCCACAATGTACACGCCGTAAAGCCCGTGCACAATGTGCTCTTCTAGCGGCATGACATGGCAGTGGTACGGGTGCACCCCCACGGGTTCTGCCCTCCATTCGTAGGTGAACCTGCCGCCGGGCCCGACGGGCTCGAAGACCCCGTCAAAATGCGACTCGTGTATTCCGTGAAAATGCATGGTGTGCTCCTTGGTTCCGTTGTTGATAAAGTTGATCCGGACGAGATCCCCCTGCGTTGCGCGTATCGTCGGCCCGGGAACCGTCCCGTTGAAGGTCCACACGTTGTAAAAGACGTCCGGCGCCACCTCCATTATCTGGTCGTCGGCAGCCACGATGGTAAACTCGCGCAGCGCCGTGCCGTCCGGAAGCTGCGTCACCTTTCCATAGCTGAAATCCCGGAGATACTCCATGGGATCAAACTCCACCGTGCTTTGCGCGTACAGCGGATCGAGAATCTCGCCCGTGGTCCTCACAATCCCGCCAGAATGGGTCAGAAACGTCTTTTCCTCCTGCTGGGCGCTTGTAAGCTCCGGCAGGAGCAGGTAGAGCGAGCCTGCCATGCCGAGCAGCAATACTGCAAATATCATCATTGAGCGCGAATCAAGCACATGATGACGTAATAGACAGCATATTTAAAATTTAATATGGGTTAACTTTTTTGCCTCAAACTAACTTTTTTAATACGTATTAAATTTACAGGGACGCCCCGAAAGGATTTAACTAGCCCCGAGGGCCCCCGTACGGTATGCAAAAACCAGTCGTGATGCTAGCCGTCGTGGGGGGCCTCATTGCAGCGGGAATCGCGCTGTCGTTTTACGGATCCATGGTAATCATCGAGGGATTTGTCCAGGATACAAAAGACATCGGGGGCGGCGAGGAGATGACCATCGTAGCAGCACTTGATCCCAAGATAAGCGCAGAGGGAATATTTGCAGTCCAGGTAATGCCGCCAAAGGACACGGTTTCTGCCACGGTAAGGGATCCCGCCGGCAGGCAGGTTGCCGCAGGAAAGATAGTAGAGGGCTCCCTTGAGGAGAGCTTTGAGGTGTCAGCAGCCGGAGAGTTTACGCTGGCAATAGAAAACTCCGGCGAGGACACGTATGTGGCCGGCGCCCTAGGCCACGCCCCGGGGACGGGAAAAATCCTGGTGGGCGCAGCGGGGTTTTACATTTTGATCATAGGACTAGTCGGGATGGGTGTCGTGGGAATTTATGCCGTCAAAAGCAGGCGCACCTAGTTTAGGAATCCGTCCAGCTTTGTCATGCCGTCTATGGCCGACTGAAAGTTCTCGTCGTGCTCCATTACTTTGGCAAGCTTTTCTGCGTCCGCAGAATAAACGGAACCGGATTCGGCGACATAGCCGCACTCTAACAGATACGAGAGCCGGTCTCTGATCTCGCCTGGGTCGATTCCCAGCTTGTCTGAAAGATAGGCTGCGTCTTTTGCACCGTCTTCGAGCTCGGCGAGAATGGAGGATACATCTGGATCAAATATGCACTCGATTACTTTTTCTCGCTCAGCAGAGTCGGCCATCGTCATACCGCCTATGCTTTTTGCTAAAAACTTTTCCGGTCGGGCGGTTTGCGGCGTATTGGCACCGGGCCTGCGCGGCCCGAGACTGCCCTAACGGCTGCGGTGCGCCGATTCTGGCCGCTACACCCATATCAGCCGGCACGCGCAAATCCGCCTTTTGGCAGCAGCCCGGGCGGTGCGGACCGGCCCGGCGGGCATTATACTATTGGCAATCCCGGCCCCGCAGATTCCCGCATACTGCCATGCCAGAATATTCCGGGTATTGGCGGCTCGTGCATTTGCACGCAGGCCCGCCAGATGGCCGCATGCCAATATCCGGCACGATTCAGGCGTTTACCGGTATCCGTGGCAGCCTCATACCGGACTGAAAAACTCTGGGCCGGCCCGCGGGGATCAGAGAAGGGCATCGCACGTCTGGGGGCGCGGCACTGCACGATACCCGTTTCTGGCATTCCGGGAAAACCCGCCTACAGTCCGATGACGGGGTTTTGCCGAATTGTTTTTGGCCATGATTTTGAATCCGGGGAATCCCGCCCAGACCAATTCCAGCATGGTTTTTATCTAGGGTGCAAAGAACGGTGCGTACTTGAGCGCCCAGGAATACAGACACATAGTCAGGATAATTGGAAACGACATACTGGGGGACAGGAAAATACTAATCGGCCTAACGCAGATCAGGGGCATCGGGTACAACTTTGCCACCGCGATTCTCGACACGCTAAAGATTGACACCAATACGAATATCGGATATCTTTCAGAACAGCAGGTAAAATCAATCGAGCAGATTCTTCAAAACCCGTCTGACTCGAATTTTCCCGCATGGTTCTTCAACAGGAGAAAGGACACAGAGACCGGCGAGGACAAGCACATTCTTACATCAGATATAGAGTTTACCGTCAGAAACGACATCGAGCGCGAGAGGATTGCCGGAAGCTGGAGGGGCCATCGCCACATGTTCGGACTAAAGGTCCGGGGACAGAGGACCAGGACGACTGGCAGAAAGGGAGGAGCAGTCGGCGTGGCAAAGGGCGGAAAGGTAATGCCGGCAAAGGGCGGAGCAGGTGCGCCTGCAGAGGCCGCAAGCACGGATGCGCCTGTAGAGGCGGCAGCAGAGGCCAAGCCGGCAGAGAAAAAAGAGCCGTCAGAGAAGAAATAGGCGAGGCAGATGGGAGACACAAAACTACCGCGAAGAGTTTGGAGAAAGCCCAAGCGGCCATTCAACTATGATCTAAAGATGGAGGAGCTAAAGACCATCGGAACGTTTGGATTAAAGACCAAAAGGGAGCTGTGGAAGGCCCACACGGAGCTATCAAGGGTCAGAAACCAGGCCCGCTCCCTGCTTGCCCTTGGACAGGAGATAAGGCAGGAAAGGGAGCCGATCCTGATAAAGTCGCTCTCAAGAATCGGCCTAGTCGAGGACAGCTCCACGCTGGATGACGTCCTGAACCTGCAGGTGACTGACCTCCTCTCAAGAAGGCTGCAGACAATAGTGATGAGAAACCTTGGATTCAAGACGCCGTACCAGGCAAGGCAGGCAATAGTGCACGGACATGTAATGATCGGCGACGGTGTCGTCACCATTCCGTCATACATGGTAGACGCAGGCGAGGAAAAAAACGTCAGTCTCACCCCCGGCTCCACGCTAAAGGCGCTGCTAGAGGAGATAAAAAAGAACGAGGCGGCCAAAGCCGAGGCAGAGCCCGCAGAGCAGCCGCCCCAGTGACGGATTTTGCACTTTCAATATCCGTAAATAAAACAAGCTTTTAGCTGATGTGTAATTGTGCTCTATAATCGGATACACTGGCAAGGGTAAGGCGGCTCCAATACTGGTAAGGGGCCTCAAGAGGATGGAGTATCGGGGGTACGACAGCGTCGGGATTGCGACGGGGACCGGCTCGGATATCTCACTCAGAAAGGGGATCGGACGGGTGTCGGATGTAAACCGGTCATTCAAGCTAGACGAGATGTCCGGAAGCGTGGGCATTGGCCACACGCGCTGGGCCAGCCACGGGGGGATAACTGATGCCAACGCACACCCGCACCCAAGCAACTCTGGAAGGATTGCGCTTGTGCACAACGGCATGATAGAGAACTATACGGAGCTAAAGGAGAAACTAGTCGGCGACGGGTTTTCATTCAAGAGCGAGACTGACACCGAGGTTTTAGTCAACCAGCTGCAAAAAAACTATGCCAAAAGCTCAGACATCAAGGAGGCCATGATGATGACGTTTGCGCAGCTAAGGGGCCACTATGCCTTTGTAGCCATGTTCGATGACGGGACGCTGGCAGCAGCACGGTTTCGCGAACCGCTGATAATCGGGGTCGGAAGGGACTCGTATTTTCTCTCAAGCGACGTGCTGGGCTTTATAGAGCAGACAGACGACGCAATCTATATCGAGAACAACAACTTTGTGATACTCGACTCCTCCGGGCTGTCCGTCTATGATTTTGAGGGAAACACGCTAAAAAAGCAGATCACCAAGGTCTCAAAAGAGTTTGCCGACGCATACAAGGGCGACTATGCCCATTACACCCTCAAGGAGATCTTTGAGCAGCCAGACACCGTCTTGCGCGCAGGAAGGGACAGCCCGGAGATAGGCCGCATCGCAGAGCAGATAAGGCAGGCAAAGGTGACATACGTCACGGGAAGCGGCACCAGCTATAACGCCGCCCTGATATTCCGCCACCTGGCATCAAAATACGCAAAGATAAGAATAGAGCCGGTGATTGCAAGCGAGCTGCCGCATTCGCCAATCTACATGGAGAGCGGCTCGATTCTGATTGCAATCTCGCAGAGCGGCGAGAGCGCAGACGTCATAGAGGCAGCAGCCATTGCAAAGAGATCAAACGCAAGGGTGCTGTCAATTGTCAACATGCAAATGTCGTCGCTGGCACAAGAGTCCTCGCTGGTCATGGGCATGAACTGCGGACCTGAGATAGGCGTTGCGGCAACAAAGAGCTTTACGGCGCAGCTGGGCATAATCTACAACATTACAGAAAAGCTCTGCGGGGGGAGCATGGGGGTAGACTTTGGGGCAGTGTCTGACTCTGTCTCAAAAATCCTGGCATCCTGCAAGGACATACAGGACGTGGCAGCCAAGCTCGCAGACGTCTCTGACATTTACGTCCTGGGCAGGGGGGTGCACTATCCGATAGCCTGCGAGGCGGCGCTAAAGCTAAAGGAGCTCACGTACATACACGCAGAGGGGATTCCCGGAGGCGAGATAAAGCACGGCCCGCTTGCCCTGATGGACTCTAGCGTCTATGTGATAATCATCAACCCCGATGACTCGACATACCAGGACACGATAAACAGCGCCAGGGAGATCAGGGCCAGAAACGCAAGGATTATCGGAATATCGGACAAAAACAGCGACGTGTACGACCACTGGATAAGGATTCCAAAGATCGGCGAGTCAATGTATCCCATTACCGAGATTATCCCGGTTCAGATGCTGGCATACTATCTGGCAATAAAAAAGGACACAGATCCCGACCATCCAAGAAACCTGGCAAAATCGGTGACAGTCAGGTAAGGATGCGCGCGTACTGTCTTTCTGCAAGCTCGCGCAGCTTTTCGGGGCTCGTTCCGGCCTTTAGCATCGATGCGGCAAGGCACCCGCCTGCGCCGGCGCCCTCCTTTGCAAACCCCTCAGAGTATGCACGCAGCCCGTCGATGGACGACCCGTCCAGTCCCGGGTCCACCACAAGGATGGGAATGTCGGCAATCTGCCCCATGGTGTCAAGAAAGTTCGCAGATTTGTCGTCTGTAATGTATGACGTGGTTCCCACCGCGGTATTGTCTGCGTTAAAGCCCAGCGATCTGCCAAAGGACAGGACGGCTGCCATCTGCGTTCCGCCCGCAAGGATTACGCGCGAGATTTCACTTGCGCCGCTGAGCATGCCTGCTACAGTCGGAATCATCGGATCCCCCAGGGCGGCGGCAATTGCAAACGGATCGTCTGATGTGACGTTTTTCAGCGCGCCCTCGACTGTCTTGTTTTTCAGCGCAACAGGATTGTCGGGAATGCTGGAGCTTACGCTTGCGTCTATGCCCAGTCCCCGCATGACTGCAAGCGCAGTGGTGGTTCCGCCGGGAATGCTCTCGCCTATCACCAGGCAGTCAGTCACGGATGCCAGGGTGCGGCCGATTATCCGGCCATAGTCTACTGCCCGGAGCAAGTCTGCCTTGCCCATAGCATGCCCGTGCGCAATGTTCTGCCCACAGGGCAGCCCGGTCTGAATGTAGGGCAGCTGCGGGGGTATGGCACTGCCCGCATTGACTGTCACATGCGGTATGCCGGCAGATTCGAGGGCGACTCTGGTTAATAGCGCCGGAGTCGGCTTTCCGTCAGGCGTCACGGGGATGCCGTCAATTGACTTGCAGTGCCCGTAGTAAAGAAACTCTGCGTCTGCCGGCGCAGTATACCTTACCGACTCTGGATCAGAGCCGGCAAAGGTTATTCCGGGAATCTCGCACGTTTTGGTGTACGAGATGACAAGGGAGAAGAGAAAGTTTTTCCCCCTCAGCGAGTCCGAAAAGCCCCTCGCCTTTGCAGTGTTGCCATAAAGCCCGATGTCATCCAATCTATCACTGTCCCATCATTTCTGTGAATTCCCGCTCGGTTCTTTTTTGCATCACGGGGTTGGTTCTTTTTTCGGCGCCCAAAGTCGAGGTCTTTGAGCTTCCATAGTCGTGGCCGCAATACAGGACGAGATCGTCGCCCATGCCGTACAGCGCATCAAACAGGCTGTGGTACAGCTCCCCGGCGCTGCCGCCTGGAAGATCCACCCTGCCGCAGCTTCCGACAAACAGCGTGTCGCCGGAAAAAATCTTTCCGTCCCCGACCAGGCATATGCTGTCCTTTGAGTGGCCCGGCGTGTGCACCACTGCAAGCTCGCTGCTGCCAAACCGTATCTTTTCGCCGTCCTTTACCGATATGTCACAGTCCAGATCCGAGGCCTCGTGCTGCACTATCTTGGCCCCGGTAGAGTCAGCGACTGCCCTGTTGCCTGCGGTGTGATCAAAGTGGTGGTGCGTGTTTACCACGTATTTTACGCGCAGCGAGTCCCTGGAAATTACCTCCTCTATCCTGTCAAGATCCCACGAGGGATCAATTACAATGCACTCGTCGGTCTCCTCGTCGCACACCACATAGCAAAAGTTTTGCATGCCGCCCACCGGGATCTGGTGCACGATCATATGACGTCGCCCTCCGCCTCTGGCGGAATCCCTATCCTTTCTACGTGTATGTCGCCGGTAAGATCTCGCCTTTTCGGGATTCCCCGCTTCATTTTGTGAAACGTGACAGTCATGTCGGCCCTTACGCAGACATTAGCTGCCTCGCCTGTCTGCGGGTCCAGCCCGGATGGGACGTCTACTGCAAGCTTGTAGCACCGGGCCGCGTTGATGCGGCCAATTGCAGATGCAAAAGGCTCTTTGATTTTTCCGGATATCCCCGTCCCAAGTATCGCATCTATTATCACATCTGCCGCAAAATCCGTTTCGTGCACCAGCCTTACTGAGGGCATTTTTTGCAGGATTGACCAGTTCCAGGCGCTCTCCTCGGTCTTTATTCCATCAGGGGATCCAAGAAGCATCACGGTGACGTCGGCCCCGTATCCCGCAAGATGCCTGGCCATCACCAGCCCGTCGCCGCCGTTGTTTCCCAGTCCCGCAAGGATTAGTATTTTTTTGGATTCCACGTCAATCTTTTCTGCTAGTCGCCTCACGGCGGCAGCACCTGCATTTTCCATCATGAATTTCTTCAAAAACCCCATGTCGTGGCCGTTGTTTTCAATCCTGTACATCTGCTCGACGGATATCTCCATTGCGGTACGCAACGGCGGGCGGGAAAATAAGCGTTGGCAAGACCCGCGCCGGCGGCAGGATCGCCTGCCTTGGGCACAATCCGACTGTAGAAAAGATCGGACTCAGAGATCAAATGACTGGTTGCATGCAGGGCACTTGCCGCGCTCCTGGCCCACCTGCCCCGTAATGAAGATGCGTCCTATCGTCTTGCACAGTGGACACATTCCCGTAGTGGCGTTTTTCGGTCCGGATTTTATAATTTTCTGGGTTTTTCTACGTCCCATGGCTAAAAACATGGCAGGGGCTTTTTAAGTATTAGTATGGCGCGGAGAGAGGGATTTGAACCCTCGAGTCCTTGCGGACATGGGATTAGCAATCCCACGCCCTACCAAGCTAGGCGATCTCCGCACGTGTTTGCTAAAACCTGTGTGTAAATAAATTCATTCGTCCCCGTATCGGGCGGAATCCGCCACTCCGGGCGATCACATGCTGCAGGCGCATCCGGGCCGGCCTTCCCGAGTCGGGGGAGGTTGTGTGGTGCTTTGCTAAAAATTTCCAGTCGTGCCACTCTGATTATTTCAAGGCCGGAATATGCCTGACTGGCATATGCGTCATGTCCGATGTCAGGACGTGACCTCGGGCCGTATAGCAGTCTACTCTAGGCATCTCTTGCAGGTCCCATTCAGGCCTTGTTTGTGCCTGCTCAAAAAATCTCCATTTTGGAGGAGTCTTACTCTAGAGGGATCCGCATCAATTTCCGATCACAACAGGGTAATTTATTCCTGCACCAGTAGTCCAAACATTTCGGGTTCAAATTGGAGCCGTATGCGAAATATTTCACAGGCAGTGCCAATACACATTGCCAATAAATCTTTACAGTATCAGTCCTCCACATACTGTCAATCGTATGATATGGTGCATTTTCCACATGATTGCATATTCAATCCCAGCTTTTTTGTGATAATTCGTCCCATTTGTTTTGCTACAGATAGTGAATCAAAATGTAGCCACCCGCCATTATCATGCTTGAAATCACCCCGATGACTTATCAGCAAAGCAGGTATGGTTCCATTAATTTCTTTATCTTTTATTTTGCATGTTGCATCGTTTCTAATATGTGCCATTCCAAGCGTAACAAATCCCAATATCTTGCCGTCTATCTTTAATACATACATCTTTACTATTTTCTCAAGAATATCCTGCCAGCTATCACGATGAAAATAATCAGTAAATTCTTATTCAGATGACTCAAAATCATCATCAATTAGATCCTTATCAGTAACAAGATGAAAGTCATATGGTGTTGATCCAAAATTTATTTTATTTAAATGCAATTTCAGAAATTTCTGTTTGCCTTGGCCTTGGCTACGTGTTCTTCAGCTTTCTTTAAATTCTCTATCTGTTTGGCAGTCGCACCTCTTTTCAAGTTTTTTCGCAATAATGCCAACTGGGCTTCATCAAATGGTTTTACGTCTCTTAGTGTCATGTATGATATAGGATTATTTCCACATATAAGAATTATATCTAATGGCGCTGTGAAGTTGATTGGTGCTTTATATACTGCAAATTTCTTCCGTGTCGCTTTCGTGGCAAGGCCAGAATGCCTGACTGGCATATCCGTGCCAAGTAGCGATTCTGCAAGAATCTGTGTCTGTCTGTATGGCGGCCTAGAGATGAATGTATGCCAGAACGGTAATGATCTAAAGCTTTTTGAGTCTGATTGTGTGAACATGCAATCTCCAACTATTGCGCCTTTACAATTCCGGATTTACAAGCGGCGAATCTACATCTAGGATAAGGGCAAAACATCAGAATGTGTCTGGACACGCAAGGCAGGGTTTTTTTACAAGAGGGCATACCCCATAGGCATTGCAGGACATACAGCTATCCGATATCCAAAAGCGCATAATACGCCACGACAGGGGCCACCTTAGAATAGTGGCATGTCCGGGCTCTGGAAAGACAGAGGTAGTAAGCCGGCGCATCGCACAGCTGATCAAAAAGGGCGCAGACCCATCAAAGATAGTGGCCTTTACGTTCACGCAAAAGGCTGCCGAGGAGCTAAAGCTAAGAATAAGAAGAATCCTGGAGAACACACAGGGAAAATCAGACTTTGGCGAGATGTACATTGGCACAATCGACTCGTTCTGCCTGCATATCATCCGAAAGATACGGCCGGAATTCCAGTCCTTTGAGATACTGGACTCTGCAAGAAGGATGGCGTTTATCGACAGGTGGTATTACGACATGAAATTTGATGTGATGCAGGGACCAAGAACAGGAAAATGGAGAGTGATGCAGATATTCTGTAGTAGCGCCGACATGGTAATGACCGAAGGCATAGACACATCAATGATACGCACAAACGGATTTGCCAAATGTTATGACAGATATGTAAAAAAACTGGAGGAAAAAAAATTCTTTGACTTTACGTCCGTAATATTCCAGCTGACTAGTCTGCTGGACCGCGACAAAACAGCACGGCAATATCTTGGCGACTCTGTAAAGCACGTGGTCTTTGACGAATACCAGGACGTCAACAGGCTGCAGGAAAAGCTACTCGAATACCTCTCGCGCGCTTCTGACTCTGTCTGCGTGGTGGGAGACGATGACCAGAACATATTCCAGTGGAGGGGAAGCAGCATAAAACACATGATAGATTTCAAGAAAAAATACGCAAAATACGGCGTCACCACAGAAGGGCTGGACATCAACTATAGGGCAACGGACGGGCTGGTGGATGTGGCAAAGAGACTCATCAAAAACAACAATAGGCGAATTGAAAAGAACATGGAGGCGCACAAAAAACAACCCCGCGTATACGAGCGCGGGGACATTATACACCACCATTTTGCCACCGACACCGACGAGTTTGACTATATACGATCTGTCATGACTGCGCTATGCGGTACAGAGTTTGTCGACAAGCAGGGGGCCCCTTTTGCGCTCTCCTACCGGGACATGGCCGTAATAGTAAAGACAAACGAGGATGCGGCAAGAATAATCGGCTATTTTGAGCAAAAAGGCATCCCGTGCGTGGCAGACAGCGGCAGCGGGATATTTGATCGCCACATCGTATCTTTTACAGTCGACTGCATATGCTATACATTTGACTGTGAGGGATATACGACCGGCGGGGTTCCAAACCTGGACGAGCTGGCAGAAAGATATACCCTGATTACAGGGAAGAACGGACAGAAATTTGCAGACGGGCTATCCCGGACAAGGGGACAGGCAGAGGCCCTATCTGCACACGGAGGCTGGCTTCCGAATCTGGGACTGCAGGAGTTTTACCAGCGAATCCTGGTCGCGATGGGATCCGAGAGGGACGTCTTTGATGATGTGGCCATGTACAATCTGGCCGTCCTGAGCACGGCAGTATCTGACTTTGAATACGTATACCAGACGCTCAGAGTCCGCGAAATTGCCGGCTTTAGGTGGTTTATCACCCAGTTTGCAGAGACGTACTATACGGATCCGCGCCATGATGATCCGGGCATGGTTGACGCAGTCAGGATACTTACCATATGGAAGGCAAAGGGACTGGAATTTCCGGCAGTCTTTGTGCCCAGCTTTGTATCCCGGAGACGCCCCCCGCCCTCTGAGTGCTTTGTAAACGATGACCTGTATGACCGGGAGAGATATGCGGGTACCATCGAGGATGAGCGAAGGGCATACTATACCGCAGTAACCCGCTCGCAAAAGTACCTGTTCCTGACGGGTGCGCAAAAAAGGGAGATAACTGTAAAATCATACCCGTCCAAGAACATTATTGTCCAGCACCCGTTCATCGACGAGATGAAAAACGGAAGGTTTTCTGCAATGTCACAGGTGAAAAAAACAAAGACCAAGCTGAAGCCCCGCATCCCGACGGATGGGACATTTCCCACCACATACAGCCAGCTGAGCGTCTATGACAGGTGTCCGTACGATTACAAGCTCCGGCACGTGTTCGGGTTTAATCCGGGGGTGCCATCTGCATATGGATACGGGACAAACATACACAACATACTGAATCTGGTCCATTCCAACTATATCAGAAACAAAAGGATACCGACAGAAGAGGATCTCGGGGACATGTTTGAGAGCATGTTCCACCTGCGGTTTGCATCAAGCAGGCAGAATGAGAACATGAAAAAGGCGGGAAAAAAAGTGGTATCCAACTATATCCTGCTGCACAAGGGCGGCTTTGGGAGCATTCTTGATACGGAAAAAAGATTCGAGTTTGTGATGGACAAGGCCCTGGTATCGGGAAGCATAGACCTGCTCAAAAGGATCAACGAAAAGGGGGACGTGACCGAGGTGGAGATTATAGATTTCAAGGCGGACAAGGAGGGCGGGGTGTATGATCCGGATTATGCCGAGCAGATTCGATTCTACTCGTATGCCGCAAGGCATTCGCTGGGAATTCTGCCGGCAAAGGCCATAGTGCACCATCTTGACACGAACAGGAAGGATTACGTGGATATCGGCGATGAAAAGCTCGAAAAGACCAGAAAGGGCATAGAATCAAAAATAGACCATATACTGGAGGGCAAGTTTGCGGCCACGCCGGAGAATACAATGTGCGGCGTGTGCGATTTCAGGGCTATTTGTCCCCACAAGGGCTTTGATGTCGGGGTCAATTTTCAGCCGGCAGACCATGCGAAACGCAAGATGCCGGCTAGAACCGACGAGACGATCCATATAGATGAGCGTTCTGGTCCCTCGATCGTAAGCGCTGGAATGAAAGTTAAAGCGACCAGGATTGCGGCAGAAATTACTGCCGGCGTGATAAGGTCCGATGCGGGTGGTGCGTATCTGATTCCATCGGAGAGCGATCCGGGCAGAACGTATCGGGTGACTAGTACGGGCTGCCAGTGCAAGGGGTTCAAGACGTATGGTAAAATAAAGCCGGGAACGATTCCGACATGCTCACATATCGAGGCAGTAAAGATGGCAAAATCCTGATTGATGGACATGCTAGTTTTCTCATCGGGTGAAAATTGGACTGGACCCCATAAAATGAGGACGTTTTTGGCTCAATAAATGAGAGGGCATATACGGCCTGTGTATAGCAGTAGAGGCAGCTGGCATGGTGGCCTCATATCATCCTAAAACACTATTTAAAGAAAATTATGCCTGATTTTTCATAAAATTAATCAAATATAGGCATGAATTATAGTTTTTACAATATATATTTAACATAAAACTATATATCTTTATTAGGCATATTATTTAATATAAAACTATATAATGAAAAAAGAAACGAGGACTGACATCAAGGGCAGGGTGGCAAGAATCCTGTTTAATGATCCTAACGGCACAATGACAAAATACCGAATAGCAAAACTGGCGGAAAGCGCATATCCATGGATTTACAATGTGTTGCGGGGATTAGATGAGCAGGGGATCATCCACAAAACCCAGGTAAAAAATTTCAGCTTGTTAATGGAATGGTGGAAAAGATGGCAGCCCGCTCCAAAATATCGGGACTATATGGTGCAAGGACCGCTGGATCTTTTGAAAGGAACGGATCTGGAATACGCGCTGACAACGTACCAGGCGGAAAACAGGATACAGAACTATCTGTTTCCGTCACGGACTGACATCTATATTCATTCCAAGGACAAGCAAAAATGGCACGAGTTAATGAGTGAAAACGGTCTGGTCGGACAGGGAAACGTTCGAATTTTAACGGGAGATGATCATGTTTTTTACAAGTCATTCAAAGTGGACGATCTTACACTGGTGTCAGTACCCCAAGTGGTGCTGGATTTATATAATGAGAACGGCGTATGTACCGAAGCGGGGGACATGCTGCTAGAAAAGGTGGAAAAGGATGCTATACGAAGATTATGAGACCGAAATCTCAAAAAATAATTTGGGTGCTGTATTCTCCAAAGTAACAAAACCTGTCTGCCTGCTTGGTGGATGGGCCATTTATTTTACCGTAAATGCAAACTATAGAAAGGAGAAAGGAAGAGATTATCATGGCTCCAAAGATATTGATTTGGGATTTCATTTTTCCAAAAATGAGACCAAGGAATCATTGAAGACGTCTGCTTTTAATCAGTCCATACAGGCATTGGAAGAGATTGGGTTTTATTCCATTAGTTTTAGGCTGGTTCAGCATTATCATAGGGAAACTAAACATGCGCTGACCCCAGAACAGGCAAAAAAAACTCCACAATATGATTTGTTTGATTTGTATGTGGATCCAATTGTCGATAATATTCCTGACAACATTAAGGATGTTTTGGGCGTACAACCCATAGATGAAACGCTATTGGGAATGATATTTGAGGAAAGACAGTTTGTTGAAATCAAGTATTTTGACGTATTGATTCAAATTCCAAAACCCGAAGTTTTACTCGCTACCAAGATAAAATCATTACCACAAAGAACCAAAGATCACAAAAAATGGAAGGATATTGCGGACATTTATGCCCTGATATGGCATTCCGGAATGAAACCGGAAAAGCTAAAAACCAGAGTTTTGGATTTAATGGCCAAGAATGTCATATACGATGCGCTCTCTAAAATCGAGGAACGCGACTATCAAATGGCGGCTGGCGCCATCGGAATCACAAAAACTGAAATGAAAAATGTGGTTAACAGTTTTAAAGGGAAAAACAATTCAAAGATTAGAGGATATGCGGATTAGACCATCTCGCAACAATTTTGCATGACTTGAACATAACTGCACATCTCAAAGTTACAAAACACGGCAAAATACGATCCATAACGCACAAAAAACACACAGTTTCACAAAATCATGCGCAGAAATACAGCGAGAATATCATAAGGAATACAAACGGAGGTAAAGGCACGTAAATCACGTTCCAGAAAGACCCGTGGTAAATAACACAGACGGCCATCATGATTGGGGCGAGCCCCCCTTGATCGTATGACTTGCCGCCCGAGTCGGGGATTGTTTTAAATAAGTTCCAGACACAGGCATACCATGAAGGCAGTCTGGAACGGCACCGTAATAGCGGAAAGCGACGACACTGTAATAGTCGAGGGAAACCACTATTTTCCCGCCGAGTCCGTAAAAAAGGAATTTCTGGAACAAAGCGACTTTACGTCGTTTTGCGGATGGAAGGGGACTGCGAGCTATTACTCGGTAAACGCAGGCGGGCAGACAAACAAGGACTGCGCGTGGTACTATGCAGAGCCAAACGACGCCGCAAAAAAGATCAGGGGAAGAATAGCCTTTTGGAACGGCGTCGAGGTCACCTCCTAGAGGCGCATGACGGGCGCCGGCCACGATTATCAAGAGTTAAATAATAATTTCTTGAAATGTGCCTGCCTTGGTAAAAAAAGCTGCCGTCATGAGGGGAGACGGCATAGGTCCGGAGCTAGTAGACAGCATGCTGGGAATTCTCAGGGACTGCGGCATGCAGTCGGAGCTTGTCGTCTGCGAGGCGGGATCCGAACAGTGGGAGAAAAACCGCCGCAGGGACGAGTCATACATTCCCGACCACACCATGGAGATACTCAAAGAGTCCGACGCGTGCTTCAAGGGTCCCACGACTACAATCCCCGAGCCGGACATGCCAAAAAGCGTGGCAGTGACCCTGAGGCAAAAGTTCGAGCTCTACTCCAACATCAGGCCGTGCAAGACGTATTCAAGGCTGACAGACAAAAAGCTGGACTGCGTGTGCTTTAGGGAGGCCACAGAGGGCCTTTACACCGGAGTGGAGGCAAAGATCACAGACGATGCTGCCATTGCAATAAGAAAGATCACGCGCCAGGGCTGCCGCAGGTTCGCAAGGATGGCCGTACGGTGGGCGGAAAAACACGGCAACAAAAAGATGGTGGCCATCACAAAAAGGAACATACTAAGGCAGACAGACGGAATCTTTTGGGAGGAGATGCAGGCGGCGACAGGCGATCATCCGGACATAAAGCTCTCCGAGATATACATAGACAACATGGCCCAGCAGCTGATCGTGGCTACCGAGGACTATAACGGCGCGGTGCTAGTCAGCACGAACCTGTTCATGGACATAATCTCCGAGCTGGCCTCGGGACTGGTAGGCTCGATCGGACTGATCTATTCGGCAAACATGGGCGACGGCTTTGCAATGTTTGAGGCGGCGCACGGAAGCGCGCCGTCGTTTGCGGGACAAAACAAGGTAAACCCCACCGCAGCCGTGCTCTCCGGGGCGTGGATGGCAGAGTATCTGGGCGAGACGGACATCAGGGACGCGATATTTGGGGCCACGCAGGACGTGATCAACGAGGGAAAGTTCGTCACGTTTGATATCGGCGGCAGCGCAACCATGACGCAAATGTCCGACGAGATATCCAAGAGGGCGCAGCAGAGACTAGGGTGACTGCGAGGCCTCTATTATTATCAGCTCTTCAAAAAAAAGCTTTTTTCGTGACAGTATTTTTGCATCAAGGCCGCAGGATTTCACGGCATCGACGAGCTTTTGGTGGTTTGAAAGCGATGATGTGACAAAGAGGAACTTGCCCCCCTTTTTTATGCGCGGAATCGCCGATTTTATTATCAAAAGCGGAACCTCTGTTCCCTCCTTCCCGCCGTCAGTCGCCACGTCCAGGATTTCGTCAGTCGCAAGGTACGGAAGGTTGCAGACGATCAGATCAAACGTGTGGCGTATGGCATCTGCCCCATTACAGCATATGATGTTGGGGGTCTTGTAGGTCTGCTGCCTCAGTACGGAGTGGCTAATGTCGGTGCCCACGACGAACTCGAATGACTTTGAGAGCGCCCGGGTGAGGTATCCAGAACCGCTGCCAATGTCAAGTGCAGAGTGCCCGCTTTTGTTTTTTATGTGATCGTCGAGGAAAAAGGTGTCCTCCGCCGGATCATACTGCGCGCTATCTGAGGACATGCCTTGCAATCCCGATTATCTCATCGCCCGTCAGATCAGCGAGGCGCCTCTGATCATTTGTCCTTTTGCCAAACTGCACTAGTATGTTTTGCAGTGTCTTGCGCCTGTATGAAAATATCCTGTTTACCGTCTTTATGACCGGATGCGGCAGGGTCTTTATCTTTTTTAGCTCCAGTATTACGGAATCCACCGTCGGCGCGGGATCAAAGCTGCTTTTTTGCACGCGCGCAATCTCCTTTATGTCAAACGAGTGCCTGGCAAGAACGCTGATCGCCTTGCGGTCCCCGGCAGACACTGCGGCCAGCTTTTGGGCGAACTCTTTTTGGACCATCACCACCCCGCGCGAAAAATTCCGCTGTACGAGCCACTCTATGGCCTTTTTGCTCTCAGAGTACGGCAGGTTGGATACAAAGACGGTAAACTTTTCTTTGGTCTTGAATCCGTCCCCGCACACCAGACTGAGGTTTGCAAGGCCGCCCATCGCACCGGCCGCATCGGCGTACAGCTTTTTGTCGGATTCCACAGAGACCACCCTGCGCGCGCCCTCGCACAGAAGACCGGTCAGAATCCCGCGTCCCGTCCCTATTTCAAGGACGGTGTCGCGCTTGGTCAGTTGCGCCGCGTCCACCACAAGCCGGGCGATTTTTTTGGATTTTAAGAAATGTTGTCCCAGCCGCTGCCTCTTCATCGCTTTACAAAAATGTTCATTCTCTGGTCCCCGGTAATCTCGTCGAGTATTCTCTCCGTGATGTGTTTGATCGGGTTTTTCAGTCCCACCCTCTCTTGAAGATCCGCATAGCTTTCGAATTTTTGCCTGTCCCTTTCCTCCAGCATTACCTTCATGTAGGCCTTGCCGATTCCGGGAATCAGCTCAAATGCGTGCACGCGCGGGGTCAGCGGGCGCGCGTTGTTCAGATAGTCAACGAATCTTTTCTCGTTGGTGGTCACTATGTTCTCGACTATTGCAGGCAGCTCGTGCTTTGCCGTGTCTGAGATTTTTTTATACTCCATCTTTCCCAGCACGGAGAGCACCTTGGTCCTGCCCTCCTTGCCTATGAATATTTTTTCGCCAATCTCAAAATCCGTGTTTGGAATCCCGAGTATTTCCAGCAGCGTCAGCCAGTCCTCGCCTATTGCAATGACTATGATTCCCTCCCGGCCCTTTATCGTAGTAGACCTGTCCATGACGTTATAATCCAGAACACATGCATATTCCTCGTATTTTCTAACCGGGGCGTCTTCACCTTGCAAAGAATTCACCGGTTTAATTAGGAATACTCCTTTATCGTTTTGAGTATTTTTTCAAGCGTCTCTGCAAGAATCAGTTTCTTCCATCCAAACGTAAAGGAGCGCAGTTCTGCCAGGGTCGTGGGCCTGATGTTCACTATCTCGACGGCCTCCTCCTCCGTTAGCTCGCATTCCTTGACTAGCTGCCGTTTCATTTTTTTGGCGTCCTTTGGATCAGTCTTTACGAACTTTGTGACATAGTCAAACGCCCAGCGCTGGATTTGATCCATTTTCTCAGGATCCTCCTTTCCAAGAATTTCCTTGACCTCAGAAATAGATATCGCCTGTTTCTTTTTTACCTCTTCCATCGCTATACACCGAACGGTTTTATGTGGTCGTATCTAGTGATTAAGGTTTTTGTTTTGTTGCCCAGATTCACATCCAGGGTAACGGCACGCCTGCCCACATTGGTGACTGTGCCTACCTTTCCATGGTATCTCCTGTGAGGCAGCCCCTTGTGCTGCCTGGGGTCGATTATAACTAGGGCCCTCTGCCCCTCGTGATACTCCCTGAGAAGAAACGACACGCCCCTGGAGAATTTCTTTGTCATTACGGATCTTGATTTATGCCTGAATCCGTGGGATCTGCCGGATGTTTTCTTTGTAGCCATATTTGAGTAGGGATCAAAAAGCCTTATTTTAATGATTAAAAACAACTGGCAGGACGCACGGGGCAGGATATCGTAAAACCGGTGCTTGGGGGCCCCGCCAATCCGGCCAGATTTCTGCCCGCATGAGCCCTCCGGATGCGGCGCCGGATTGCATGCAGGCCGCAAGGAAATGCCATGCGTTTCTGTGGACGCAAAGGCGGGACTGGAAAAAGGCAGCCACGTATAGCAGACAGATCAGGCGCATCACTGTTTGGCCAGACGGGGCGTTTTCCAGGGCCGTTATTTTGCGGCAAGACGGCATGTCACACTGGTCGTAAAAAAAAATAAAAAAATAGGATTGTCCTATTCGATGTCTGGTTCAGACTCGTCAAAGGATTCCAGATCAGGTGACTCTGTGACGGATGGTTGATCGTTTTTTGGATTCGCAGGCGGGTTTTTCTTTGCCGTCTGTTTTTCCTGCTTGGCCGTCTCTTTGGCCAACTTTTCGACCTCTTTTTCTGCTTTTTTGGCGTCTTTTTCCATCTGCTTTAGATAGTCTTCTGTGTCCTGAACCCCTTTTTCGCCTAGCTCAAAGACCTCTTCGCTAGCGGCGTGGTGCGGGCTGTCAATGATTTTTGCAACACGCTTGTTTTTACCTCCTTTTCTAAAGTAAATCCTATACGTGCTTGCGTGCCCCATTATGTTGCCGCCGACCGGTCTTGTCGGATCGCCAAAGAAGGAGTCTGGGCTGGATGATACCTGGTTTGTCGCAATGACTGCACAGTTGTATGTCTCTGCAATCCTTGATAACAATCGTATGTACCGTCCAAGCTTTTGCTGTCTGTTTGCCAGAGTTCCTCGTCCCAAATATTCGGCCCTAAACAACCCGGTGGTGGAATCAGATATAATCAGTTTGATGTTTTCTTCCTGTATCGTCTTTCCTGCCTCTTCCAGTATCAGAACCTGATGCGCGCTATTGTACGCCCTTGCAACAATTATCCTGTCCAGTACTTTTTCTGGATCCATATTGTGTGCTTTGGCAATAGATACGACTCTTTCCGGCCTGAATGTTCCTTCCGTATCGATGTACAAAACTCCGCCATCAAGACCGCCTTCCTCTTTGGGTTTTTGAGTCATGACACACATGGTATGACATATCTGTGTCTTACCAGAGCCAAACTCGCCGAATATTTCCGTGATTGCCTGCGTTTCGATTCCTCCGCCCAATAATTTATCAAGCGATTCCGTACTAGTCGTGATTTTTCCGATGTTTTGCCTCTTTTTGTAGATTTCAGTTGCGGATGCAAAGTCTTTAGTTATTGTCCCGCTTTCTGCAAGCTGTTTTCGTGCAATGGTGACTATTTTGTCACAGGTTTCAGGAGTCATGCTGGATATCTCTCCCAGTTCTACTGGGCCTCTTACGACAAGATCCATCATGTTGTGTATTCCGGCTTCCTCAAGTTTCTTTTTTGTGACAGGTCCCACGCCTTCGAGATCTGACAAATCAAAGTTATCCATGTTCATACCGTAATGTACGGTACTGGTACGTTATAAGGGTTTGTTTTTGTAAACCGATCCCAGAATTACTGCCAATTTTCATTATCACCCAACGGCGGCATCCTGCCTTACTAAATCTATCATGTCCTGCGACGAGTCTGGCCGGGCCCCGGCACGGATGCCCGAATCAGGCCAGCTTTTCAAACTCTTTTTTTGTTACCTTGAGGATTATCTTTTCGCCAATCCCCCATATCTCCGTCTTTGAGACTATCTTTGAGCTTAGAATTCCGTCAGAGACTGTGATTGATTCAAGCTCGCCTGTGTCCGGGTTTTTGTTTAGCTGTTTTACCTTGCCGATCTTGTGTCCGTCAATGTCCACTACCGGAATTGACGTTCTCACGGGAGGGGTGCTGAGCAAAAGCGTCTCGTCGGTGAATTTGTCAATGAACGTCTCTGGAAGAAAATAGTCCTTGCGATACCCGTGGTTGACGGTTACTCCCGACACGGTCATGGTGTCCTGGTTTATGTGAATGTGCTTGACTTTGCCGAACTTTGTTCCCTCGCGGTCAACTACCTTCTTGCCGGTAAAGGCGTCCGCTGCCACGAGTTTCGGGCTCATTTCTGGCTTTGACATGGGTCATGGTTTTGGGATTTCCTTATCATACCGAATATCAGAAAAATCCATCCATGGGGTTAAATTACTTGACATCCTACGCGCACCATGCAAGGCAAGGATCAGCCATTCAAGGCGGTGCTGACCACGCTGGGAAGAAGGTCGGGGCAGAGGCACTCTGTGTGGCTGCTAGCAGTAATGTACGGGGGCGGGATTTATTTTTCAAGGCACAGGCCCGATGGCGACTGGTTTCAAAACGCGCTGAAAAACCCGGACGTAACGGTGCGCATTGACGGCTCAGAGCTTGCCGGCAGGGCCAGCCTGGTGACTGATAATGGGCTTGCGGCGAGGATATCGGGCCTAAAGTATCCGGGCAGCGAGAGGGCCCGGGAAAAAAGGGTCGTAATCAAGGTCACACTATGTGAATGATCGTAGAGACTCCCCGCTTGTCGTACTCTTGCCCGTCTTTAACCTCGCCGACTGTCACGGTGAATGATATCACGTCGCGCTGCCGGCACCTGGTCGCATCCAAATCCAAATGGACGTCCATCAGATCAAACTCGCCTGTGGGCAGGTTCGTCTCATCAAAGGACGCGCCGGCAGTCGACTCGATTCGGAACCGGTCGTCCTTAAAGTGAAAGCCAAGCCTGGTTTTTCTGTCCTGCCTTGCCGCCGACTTTACATTGACCCTTATCGTCCCGGGCTTGGCCATCGTATAGCTTGATTTCTGGTTGACAAAGACCCCTATTTGAAACGGCTTTCCCGCAGTGGCTTCGGCCATCTTTTGTATCCCGTCATTCATCACAACGTCCACTGCCTTGATTGTCTGGGCCACCTTGGCTATCCAGTCGTTTGTGCGCAGTATCGTCGCGGCAATCCCGGCGCGGCGTCTCTTGTCTTCTTCTGGCGGCAGCTTGTAATAGTCCACCCAGGCCAGATAGTCCCCAGAGATGTCCTTGATAAAGTCCATGCAGGTAATCTTGTAGCTTTCGACATTACTGGTCCTCTCTGACTCGTCACCGGTCCTCATGCCGTCATAATCCATCGGAAGGCTCAACAAAAATAATATTGCGGGGCATCTAAAAAACCATGCTAGATGTCCTTCTCAGAGATTACCCGGGATCTACAGTCGGTCCTGAGATCAAACCTGCCGCAGATCAGGCTCCTCCTAAAGAGAAACCCGGCGATGGGATACACCAGGATTACCGAGCTTGGGAGGGGAGTCGGGAAAAAGTACGGCATGAAGCTGGTGGTAAACTTTCCAAAAAAGGGCAGGATTGACGAGTTTGAGATGTACGGAAGGCGTGATCTGAGCATGATCATGGATCTTCAAAAAAAGCGATTTCCCATAAAGCGCGAGGCGATGCGCCAAAAGGCGCAAGAGTTTTTTGCAGATGCGAGGATTGAGGATGCCTATATGGACGAGGGAAAAGAGGGCCTAAAGGTGTTTTTTGACGACGGGAGAATCGACATTCTTCCGCATTCGCTGCACGTCTGGTGCGAGTTTACAGGGCCCGTCACGCAGTACTGCGACTGGCTGCTGGAAAACGCATACGGGCTATAGATCCTCCAGGATTTCCTTGGCGCCGTTATGATCGGGATCAACTTCCAGTATCCTGTCACAGCACCTGCACACATCGCCTGTCTCCCCGAGTGACAGGTGGGCGTTGGCCTTGAGCCACAGCGCGTCAATGTCAGAGTCGTTGATCTGGAGTACCCGGTCAAAATAGTGTATCGCACTGTCCGCATTCTCGATCATGTAATAGATGCTGCCCATGATGAAAAGAAAGTCCGGATCGCGGGAATAATCCTGCTCTATGCTGTCCCCAAACTCCAGGGCCTTGCGGTATTCCCCGTTGTTGGCCAGCTTTCGGAGCTTGCGTTTTGGATATCTAAACAGGCCGGTCATACGCACCCATGGTGTGAGAGTTTTTTAATGGTTCGACGCATCAGATGCCGATTATTCCCTGCCCAATTAAATACTCGATCGCCCCGATAAACTCGTCATCTGAGCTCTGGCCGCCGGTCCAGTATCCGGTGGTAGTCTTTACCCATGCCGGCACGTCTGCCCCGGTGGAGGCACCCGATGATTCAGCAGAGACAGTTATGATCCCCGCGCGGATTAGGAACTCTATTGCGCCGATAAACTCGCCGTCTGAGCTCTGGCCGCCGGTCCAGTATCCCGCGACTGTCTTGATCCACTCGGGGATGCCTGCCGTCCTGCCGGTGTCTATGGCCGGATCCTCGCCTGTGCTCCGGGCCGCATCGCCTCCGGGTTCCGGCTCTATCTCAATTTCCACCAAAAGATAGTCAGGCGTGGTGGAGGGGACTATGTGCTTTGGGGACAGGCCGTAAATCCAGACCACATAGTGTGCAGTCCCCACCGGCTCGTCGACCGGGGTGAATGTGCGCACCTGTCCGGATCCGGAATAGAAGGATTTCCTGCCGTTATCCTGGGCAATGGAGCGGATCAGGTTCAGATCGTCGTCCACCACCAGAATGTCGTACTGCACCTGGGAGAGAAACTCTGTCTCGTCTGTTTTTTTATGAAAGTTGATAATCCACTGTATGTCACAGCCCTGTTTGGGGTTTTCCGGGCCGTATTTCAGATCGATCAGATAATCAAAATTTTTCGTGGACTTGCGGACCTTTACAAGATCATAGTTCTCAGGACAGCCCTCCGGCTTTATCCTGTCCTTGCCTACCACGTCAGAAAACGGGTCTTTTTGCACGTTCTCCTTGTAGTCCTTGAGCTCAAAGCGGTATTCCTGCGGGGGTATTCCCTCAGAGGTGTGCACCCACGTGCTGGCCTTTACCGGAAACGGAAAGTCGTCCACCACCCAGATTTGGCTTAGCTGTCCGCCGGTCTTCCATCCTATCACCACGGCATCAAACGTGCCGGCAGGGACGGTAATGGATTCCAGCGCAAGCGGCTTTACCTGCTCGCCTCCGATGTTTGCAATTTTTCCCCAAGAGATGTCCCTGAATTTCTTGGGACCCTTGTCGCCGCCCCCGTCATAGGACGACGCAAACGCAGAAAGCCAGACGACTGAGGACTTGAATGCGGCGGCGTATTGCGTCAGGCCGGTCGTATGCCCGCTAGGCTCCGAGGCGACCTTTCCCAGCGTCATGTTTCCCTTTACTATCTTGTTTCCGTCATACACGACCGTTCCTACGAGCCATTTTGTCTCAGTGCCCACCTGGACGTCCCCCCGTACCCAGAGCTCCATCTCAAAGTCGATACAGTCGTTGTGGGACTCGTGGCACATTTCATAATAGAAATAATCCCCGTGCTTTAGCCCCTCGCCGGCGTACCAGGATCCATCCTTGTCCACCCCGCCGCCAAAATCCTGCGCGTATGCAAGTCCGAACACGGCGTATCCCGAGATCAACACTGCCAGCACGGCAAGCACCACTTTCATACGGTATGGGATTCAGGCAATCCCTAGTTAAAGTTTATTCAAAGGCAAATATAGAGGAGGTGTTGTTTTGAACTCAGATATGTGCGACTGCCCAAAGATCCACCTTTTTGAAGTGGAATTCAAGCTAAAGGGATTGATCGTGGTTCCCACGCACAAAAACTGCGGCGTCAGTCTAAATGACAAGCAGTCAGACGTGTTCCGAAAGGAGCTGGTAAAGTCGTGGGGACTAGAGGATGAAGAGGAAGACTGACCTGATAAAAAAATAAGAGATAAAGTAGCTAGTGTTCTGCGTTTTTGCAAAGATCCAGTTTACAATCACAAGTAGCGTCACAATAGCACTCACCTTGCATAGTACAGTCACATTCTGTGCCGTTTTCGGCCTGTGCTGCACATCCGCATGCTGCATCTGACATAATAATGTGGATCTCGCCCTAGATTTTAAAGGTTTAGAATAGCAGATCCGGCGCTCAGAGTGCGAGAATCTCGTGGGCGGCCCCAAACAGCACGTCGGCCTGCCTCAGCACCGCCTGCCTGTCGCTTTCGATGTCAAATGCGGTCTTGAGGACGTGGATGAGCTCTGGCCTCTTTGCAAGATCGCGCTTTATCCCCACCAGGTTGTTCCGGTTGACGCATCCGAGGTAAAAGTACCAGTCCGCAAACAGCGAGTTTTTCATGAAATAGTCGCCTTTGGCCCGGATTATCCCAGAGCGGCCGCCGCCCTCCACCATGTCGGAGAATCCGATCGTGGACTTTGACATGCGCTCTAGCAGCACCGGGGTGGATCTCTCTATTCCGATGCACTCATTTACGGCCGAAAACTTTTGGCCTATCCTGCCCCCCAGCGTCCGCAGGCCCTGCAGGGAATGCGCGGGGCTGGGCCGGATTGCATGGTACAGCAAAATTGCGTCGGCAAGGTAAAACGCGGCGCACTTTATCCAGCACGGGGCAAACAGGTCCGACGTCCTCAGGCCCTCGCGCGATTTTGTAATGCAAAAAAGAGAGTCAATCAGGCAGTTTTTCATATAGTCCCGGTACAGCGCGTCTCTTTTCTCGCGGATTCGAGACAGCATCATTCGTAGCTCCCACTGCTCGTCTTGGATTATGTCGATTCCCAAAAGCTGCACCAGTACATCAGAGCGCGTCTCGCCCAGCGAACAGTGGTGAATCACCGCCGTCTCGCCGCGGAATTCAACTATCGTATCCTGCTCGTCTTTTTCGTCAAACACGGACACGTCATACTCGCAGCATGCATGGGGCTCGCCGTCGTTGCGGCACCCGCCCAGTCCCGCGGGAAAATCGGCCAACGAATATTTCTCAAGCAGTCCCGGGATGTCCACGGTATGCCGTCGCGGCCTTTTTCTATAAACTCCCAAACGCACTAATTTTTACCATTGAATTTAAAATCTTAAGACCAGCCGTGCGGATGGAGGCCCGCTGCAGTTTAGCTATAGATAATAACACGGGGCGGATTAGAACTGGCATGGATGACAAGACGCAGATAGGCATCATCATGGGGTCCAGCTCGGATAGCAGGATCATGCACGGGGCGGCGGCCATCCTAGACGAGTTCGGGGTGGGCCACGAGGATCAAATCGTCTCGGCACACAGGACGCCTACCAGGCTAGAAGAGTATGCAAAGCACGCAGAAAAAAACAAATTCAAGGTAATCATCGCGGGGGCAGGCGGTGCGGCACACCTGCCGGGCATGATCGCATCGCACACCACGATTCCGGTAATCGGGGTCCCCATACTGGTATACAACGACAGGCACGGCGGATCAGAGAAGCTACGGTTTTCGGCGTTTGGCGGGCTTGATTCGCTGCTGTCAATCTCAGAGATGCCCACCGGCTCCCCCGTGGTAAGCGTCGGGGTCAACAAGGCTGCCAATGCCGGCATATATGCAATCAAGATCCTGGCAAACGGGGATTCGTCCCTGAAAAGGGAACTAAAAGACCACAAGTTCAGGCAGTACGATTCCGTGCTAAAAGAGTCAGAGAGTCTCCGCAAGCTGGGACTGGCAAAGTTTGTGAAAAAAAACGCCGGGGATTAACCTAGCTTTAAATTGCTATGATCGCTGGATTTTTACGAGCTCCTGTGGTGTAGTCCGGCTAAGCATACTGCCCTCTCAAGGCAGTGATCCCGGGTTCAAATCCCGGCGGGAGCATGTCTTTGCATTCCAAAAAACACGCCGTCTCACACCATACCGTTCTAGGACAGCCGCGTGATGTCCTTGGGAAAGAACAAGTCTACAAACCAGTCCAGCCCCACCCGGATCTTCTTTTCGTTCGTGGGCAGCGTGGAGAGATAGTACTGCTTCCAGACAAACCACGCGAAAAACCCGCTGAACTCGTGGCCCATTAAAAGCGCGACGCCGTCCTTTTTGCCAATCTTTGCCATCGAGCCCTTGGCGTCATACACGAACGACGACTGCACCGGCCTGCCGCAGACTGCGCTGATCAGGTTTTCTGACACCGTACCTGCCTGCCGGATTGCATGCTGCGCGGTGGGCGGATACGGCTTGCCGGACCTGGGATCGGTGACTAGGGCGCAGTCGCCCAGGGCATAGACCTCGCCGTGGTTTTTCAGCCGGAGGTGCTCGTCTACCATTATCCTGCCGCCCTTGTGGTGCTCTGTGTCCAGCTTTTCTATGACGGCATCCACTGCCACGCCGCCGGCCCAGACCAGCGTGCCGCAGGGGATTTCATCGCCGCCGCTTAGCACCGCCCCGGCAGGCGACGCGTCTGCCAGCCTCGTATTGACAAGAATCGTAACGCCTGCTTTTTGCAGCGATCTTTTGGCATATCCGCCGAGACTTCCGATCTCCGGCAGGATCTTTTCTCCCGATGCCACCAGGACCACCTTTACCATATCGGGGTCTATGTTGCGGTAGAACTTTTCGACTGACTCTCTGATAAAGTCGTTTAGCTCGCCTGCCGTCTCGACTCCCGAAAAGCCGCCGCCCACTATAACAAACGTGACTAGCCTCGACTGTATGGCGGGATCCGTCTCCTGATCTGCGTCCTCCAGCGCGCTTATGACGTGGTTTCTGAGGCGTATGGCGTCATCGAGGGTCTTTATCGTCATGGCGTGCTCCTCAATGTTCTTGTTTCCAAAGAAATTGGTCCTGCCCCCCATTGCCAGGACCAGATAGTCATACCGGAGGTTTTTGCGGGTTCCGTCAGAGTCCCTCTGTATTGTCACCTGCCTTGACTCTAGGTCTATGCCCACCGCCCTTGCCTGATGGAACTTTGCGCGCTTGCAGAACTTTCTGATCGGAGTCGCTATGTGGCGCGGCTCGATCGTGCCGGTGGCCATCTCAGGCAGCATCGGCGTATGCAGGAAAAAATTCGACTCGCTGACCAGCCGGATATCCACGCTTATGTCGCCTTCAAAGCTCTTTTGGATTTTGTTGAGTACATTGACGCCTGCGTATCCCCCTCCCAGGATGAGAATCTTTTTCATTGCAGGCGGGGGATCCTGGTGGACCGTCTGGTGCCTCTCATAGGTGCGAATCCTTGAGAACTCGATGTCGCATATGTGGCACCGATAGTTGGCGCCGGCCCTTCTTGTCAGCAGCGAGCTAGTCGCGCCGAGGGTCAGCCCCCATATTATATGGTACAAAAACGAATACAGCAGAGTGACGGGCAGGCCGTCGTTGATGTCATCAGAGATCTCGCCGAATGTCATTTGCGGATCAAACTCCATTAGCACCTGTGCAAGGTTGGGTACCAGCAGTATGTTGTATACGGGGATTGCAAACACGACAAACACCACTATTCCCGCAGTTACGCCATAGGCAAGCCCCCTGGCAATCTTGGATATGTTGAACTTTATCATCCTGTGCAGGAATATTCCCGTTACGATTCCGATTACAGTCGAGACGAACAGGTGCAGCAACAGCCCCGCCACTGGGACAGGCGAGCCTACCACGCGTGCGGCCACAAGCAGGGTCGTAAGATACGAGGCGCTTCCCAAAAGATCCAGGGCGAATATCACAAGATGCATCACGATGCCGCCGGCTATGGATCCCGCAGTGACGAAAAAGATCTCCCGGCGCAGGGAAAAATTTACAAGCGGTGCGTGCCTTGTGGACATTGGATCGCTCTAGGGAAAATATTTGAGATTAAAAGCATTGCTATGGCAGTACAGAAACAGGTTTGGAATTCGGACTCGGGGATGCGATCCGTCCAGCCGCGCACATTGTTGCAGCCGTGCAAAAGTCCGGCGCCGAGGGCACTCGCACCTTTTGCATCCGGCGGCGTCCCGGGCTTATCGAAACAAGTCCACGGCCTTGGGGCGCAGCAGGTCCCTTGCGCTGCCGGTGCCTGCAGAAAACTTGTAGTTTCTAATCACGGCTATCGGCGTGTTAGTCGCCTTGTTGCAGACCAGTTCTGCCGCACCGCACATCTCGTCGGATACGGCGATTGCAGTGACGCGCAGCGTGTTGCCAAACGTGTCTGTTGTTCCCGCATAGTCCAGTATGGAGTCGATTCCAGAGACGCCTATCGCGCAGTCAGTCTGCCCCATCCTAAACGGCCTGCCAAAGGTGTCCGATATTATCACGGCCACCTGCCTGCCGGTCTTTTCTAGAATCGCGCCGCGCAGCCTCGCAGCAGACGCGTCGGGATCCTCCGGAAGCAGCGCCACCAGATCGTCATCAAGGTTGCTCTGGTCCACGCCTGCATTGGCGCAGACAAACCCCCCGTTTGTCTCAACTATGATCACCCCGTTTTGCATCCTGACGATTCTCTTGGACTCGGAGAGTATCACCTCGACTAGTCTTGGATCCTTGCGGTATTCAGACGCGATGCCGACTGACAGCAGGGACGGAATGACCAGCGAGAGCCTCATTATCCTGCCCTCCTGCTTGGAGATGATCTTTTGCGAAACGACTACAATGTCGCCGTCACACAGCTTTACCTTGGATTTTATCAAATCCTCGAGTTTCTCATCCTGGATTATTTCGCGCGATATTCGGACCGGGATTATCTCAAGGGACATCACTGGTGGTACCATATGGTAGGAAATATCAGTTACGCCGGCAGATTCCACCCGTATTATGGCGCGCGCCGGATGCTGCGCATCCCACATAGCCCCGGCCGGTTCCCACAAATATCCCGCCGGATCTACAAAACTGCCGACTGTACAACCCGGACCATTCTAGCGCATGTTTGGATTCGAGAATTCGCGCCTGGGTTCCGATAGCTTTGCCGGGGCCCCGAGGGCCACGCCGTAGTGCTTGTTGATTATTCCAAGTATCTTTGAGAGATCCTTTTCGTCCAGCGTCACGTCGGCGAGATCCTTGACCTTGTCTTGCGCCCTAAAGGCGATTCCCAGCCCGCATATGTCAAAGAGCTTTATGTCGTTGGCCCCGTCGACAATTACTACGATCTCGTCTTTTTTCTGGCCCCATTCGCGGATTTTCATTATCGCCGACTTTGCCTTGTCCGAATCCACATTGATCTGCACCCCGTCGAGCCTTCCGTCCCGGAAGAGCAGCTCATTGGAATACACGTAATCAAGGCCAAGTTCCTCCTTTAGCCTGTCAGTCATTATGGTAAAGCCGCCAGATACTGCCATGATCCTCCATCCGGCGTCCTTGAGGGCCCCGCACGCCTCCCTTGCGCCGGTCATTATCGGCAGGTCGTCGGCCACCCTTTTGCACGTATCGTACCCAAGGCCCCTTAGCTCCTCGACTCTGGTTTTGAGTCCCTCCTCCCAGTTTATCGCGCCCTGGATTCCTTTTTTTGTAATCTCCCATATCCTGTCTTCCTTGTGCAGTTTTTCTGCCAGGATCGGAAGGTATTCTGCGTCAAATAAAACTCCCTCAACATCAAAAATTGCAAGCAATTACTTGGCAACTGGCAGCTAATTATTTTAAGGTTAGCCTGCGGAATCGCGCGAATTTCGACAGGACGCATTATACAAAAAAACACCGGGCAACCCCGGCAGCGCGGGATCAATCAAAAAGCTCATTAATGAAAATTCCCACCGAGAATCGGCTTGGGCAAGGAAGACATTGGGATTACCGTATCAAAAAAGGATGATTTTAGCGAATGGTACACGCAGCTAGTCATCAAGGCAGAGCTTGCCGACTATGCCCCAGTCAAGGGACTCATCGTCCTGAGGCCCGACGGCTATTCCATATGGGAGTCGCTGAAAAGATCGCTTGATGAAAAGTTTTCCAGGCGCGGCGTCAGAAACGGATTTCTGCCCGTGCTGATTCCCGAATCCCTTTTGAGCAAGGAGAAGGAGCATTTTGCGGGGTTTAATCCGGAGGTGTTCTGGGTGACGCATTCTGGCGACGGCGAGATGGGCGAAAGGCTGGCCCTGAGGCCGACTTCGGAGACTCTGGCCTATTCGCTGTACGCAAAATGGATAAAAAGCTGGCGTGATCTTCCGCTGCGGATCAATTTTTGGAACACCGCCCTGCGGGCGGAGATCAAGGGCACAAAGCCGTTTCTTAGGACATCGGAGTTTTTGTGGCAGGAGGGCCACACGGTCCACGCAGACGAGGTGGAGGCCAGGGCCGAGACAGAGGAGATTCTAAAGGTATACCAAAAGACAGTAGAAGAAGAGCTGGCAATCCCCGTGATCACCGGCAAGAAAAGCGAGAGTGAAAAGTTCGTGGGGGCCGTATACACCAGCACCATGGAATCGATGATGCCAGACGGAAAGGCGCTGCAGATGGGAACCTCGCACTTTCTCGGGCAGAACTTTTCAAGGCCGTTTGGGATAAAGTTTGTAGACAAGAAAAACATAGAGCACCATTCATGGCAGACGTCGTGGGGCGTCTCGTGGAGGCTGATAGGCGCCATGATCATGGTGCACGGAGACGACAGCGGGCTTGTCCTGCCGCCAAAGGTGGCCCCAGTCCAGGTCGTCATAATTCCAATCTACTATTCCATGGACGACAAAAAGGCAGTAATGTCCGAGGCAGGCAGGATAAAAGAGCAGCTGCTGGAATCCGGCATCAGGACGCACATGGACTCAAGACAGGAGCTGACCCCGGGCTTTAAATTTCACGACTGGGAGCTAAGGGGCGTGCCGATAAGAATCGAGATCGGCCCGAGGGACATACAAGACAAAAAGACCGTCATTGCGACCAGGTTCAACAGGGAAAAGTCAAGCCATTCGTTTGATGGCCTAGATTCCCACATATCAGGCCTGCTAGACTCGATACAAAAAAAGATGCTAGCCGCGGCAAAAAAGATCCTGGATGCGAATACCAAAGACGCCGAGCAGTACCCCGACTTTGTAAATGAGCTCAAAAAGGGCGGATTCGTCAGGGCCGGCTGGTGCGGGGATTCAGGCTGCGAGGAAAAGATCAAGGGCGATACAGGGGCCGACATCAGGGTCATACCCTCCGGAGCAGGGTCCGGCACGTGCATCGTCTGCAAAAAGCCCTCAGAGTCAGCACCCCTGTTTGCCAGGGGATACTAGGCACCACAGACATAATAATGCCGCATGCGGGAAATGGCCTGTGATTGTTATTCCGGGACAGGAGCTAAAAAAACCGCTCCTAGAACAGTTCGAGTGCACCCGAGACAGGACACTCGAGCTGGTAAGGACCCTGGAAAAGGACGACTTTATGGCGCAGACAGAATCGTACACAAGCCCGCCAAAGTGGCACCTGGGCCACGTAAGCTGGATATACGAGGCCATACTGTACAAGATTGACGGGGATTACGAATTTTACTCCAAAGAGTTTTCAGAATACCTCAACTCGTACTATCAGCAGTTCGGGGTGCCAAAGGACAAGGCAAGCAGGGGAACGGTGTCCAGGCCCACGCTAGAGCAGGTCTTTGAATACTTTGATGCAGTCAACAGGCGCGTAAGGGATTTTATCGGGACCCGCCGGATTGGCGCGCGCGAATACAAGCTAATCACGACGGGGTTCCACCACGAATGCCAGCACCAGGAGCTGCTCGTGTATGATTTACAGCACATGCTCGGCGACAGGTATGCCCCCGCAAGAAAAAACCGGCGGCCCGCACAGCCACACGTGAAAAACCGCCAGATCGCAATCGGGGGCGGATTGTACCATGCGGGATACGGCGGCGACGGGTTTTGCTACGACATTGAGCTGCCCGAACACAGGGTGTATCTTGACGACTACAAGATAGACTCGCTGCCAGTCACCAACGGGCAGTACATGGAGTTCATGGACGACGGCGGATACGGCGACTACAAGTTCTGGCTTGCCGACGGATGGGAAAAGCTCAAGGAAAACCTGTGGGAGTCGCCGATGTACTGGGAAAAGGCCGACGGGCGGTGGTTTGTGGCCGATTTTGCAGGAAAAAGGAGGATCAGTCCGGAGGATCCGGTGTGCCACGTGAGCTTTTACGAGGCCAGCGCATACTGCAAGTGGGCCGAAAGGAGGCTGCCTTCTGAGGCAGAGTGGGAAAAGGCCGCGCTGTGGAGCGAGCAAAAGCAGAGAAAGCTCTTGTTTCCGTGGGGCGACAAAATGCCAGACGCCGGCACTGCCAACCTTTTAGAGTCATACCAGTGGGGGTGCACCCCGGCAGGCTCGTATCCGGAGGGAAGGAGCCCGAGCGGGTGCCACCAGATGATCGGAGACGTGTGGGAGTGGACGTCCTCAGAGTTTGCCGGATATCCAAAGTTCAAGACCGGCTTTGATGAGTACAACGACAAGTGGTTTACAGGCCAGAAGGTCCTAAGGGGCGGCTCGTTTGGAACCCCGGCAATGTCAATCAGGGGAAGCTATAGGAACTTTTTCAGGCTGGATGAGAGATGGATGTTTGCCGGGTTCAGGTGCGCCCAGGACGCCTAGGCCTTTGAGCACAGCACCAGCGCATAGTGCGCCATGTCATCACGCCATATCCTGTCTATTGCAAATCCCGAATCGCCCAGCATCCGGCGGATTTGCGGCACGGTATACTTGTGCGAGTGCTCCGTGTGAATCAGCTCGTTTTCGTACAGGTGCACCTCCAGATCCGACTTTGGAATCCTTGCCGACTGGGCCTCCTTTGATCTCAGATACATCTCGATTCTCTGCATGTCCCTGTTAAAGACTATATGGTGCGAGAATTTTCCCAGATCAAAGTTGCCGCCTAGCTCCCCGTTTATCCTGGAGAGCACGTTGAGGTTGAATTTTGCAGTGACCCCCCGCGAGTCGTCGTACGCATCCTCCAAAAGGCGCGCATCCTTTAGCAGGTCAAGGCCCACAAGAAAGTGATCAGAGTCGCCCATCGACGAGTTGAGCAGCCTCAAAAAGGCGCCGCCCTCGCCGGCAGAAAAGTTGCCAAAGCTGGATCCCAAAAAGGCGATCAAATTCGGGGCGTCGTCAAAATTCCTGACAAACTCCAGGCCCCTGTCGTACGTGTCAATAATGCCAGTAACGTGCAGGTTTGCATAGTCGCCTAGCAGCCGCCGGGAGCTGTCCTCGAGTATGTCAGAGACGTCTATCGGAAAATACTCCGTCCTGCCCTGAATCCTCTCAAAGACGTCAAGGATTAGCCTGGTCTTTACCGACGAGCCGCTGCCAAGCTCCACCAGGCGCGTGTCTGCTGCGATGTATGGCGCCAGCTCATCTCCCAGCCCGCCGAGGATTTTGATCTCAGTCCGGGTCAGATAGTATTCCGGCAGCCTGCAGATTTGCTCAAAAAGCGACGAGCCCCTACAGTCATAAAAGAATTTCGGGCTTAACGACTTTGGCGTGCCGCCCAGGCCGCTGCGGACCTGCTGCGCAAACGTCTGTCTGCTAGCGGCGCTGCGCGGCTTGAAATAGTCCAGCCTGTCATGTATCAGGTGGTGCTCATAGTCAGATATCTCCTGAACGGCCCGGGGATTCAAGTATGGTTAGCCGCATTTTAGCCCATAAATGCCTTATCCCAAAAGCCGGGTTTTTCACAGGCGCATGATGCAGCTTGATATACCCGTGCGGAATAGTCCGGTAATTGGACAAAGTCTTGCGCGTCGAGGGACTTGTCAAGCATTACACAAAAAAGAGCCTGTTTGGAGCGCAAAAAACCACAAGGGCCGTGGACGGGGTGTCGTTTGCACTCTACAGGGACGACATACTGGTGCTGGCAGGCGAGTCCGGATCCGGAAAAACGACTGTGGCCAAGCTGATTATGAAGTCGGCAAGGGCGGATCGCGGGGACGTGTTTTTGGACGGGGCCAGGGTGGATGACGCCAGGGGTCTTAGAATGCAGTGCCAGATGATCCACCAGGATCCGTACGACTCTATAAACCCCAGGATGAAAGTCTCCGACATTGTCGCCGAGCCGCTTGGCATCCACGGTGCGGGGGACAAGAGATCCAGGGCAGAAAGGGTAATCGAGGTGCTCAGGGAGGTAAAGCTAGAGCCCGCCGAGGATATCGCAGGCAGGTATCCGCACGTGCTTTCGGGCGGACAGAGGCAGAGGGTGGTACTGGCAAGGGCGCTGGCGCTGAATCCCAGGATAATAATTGCCGACGAGCCAGTATCGATGCTGGACGTCTCCATACGTGCAGAGATGCTGGAGCTCCTATCGGAGCTGCAAAAAAAACACGGAATATCCTTCATATACATTACACACGATCTTGCCACTGCGAGGTATTTCGGAAAGAGGATTGCAATCATGTATCTCGGAAAGATCATGGAGATCGGACCAGTCGACGACGTGCTGCTGCATCCGAGGCACCCGTACACGCAGGCCCTGATTGACGCCATCTCCGTACCCGACCCAGAAAACCTCAACAGGGAAAAGATGATTCGCATAAACGAGCCGCTTGACGTCGACGCGTATGCGGGATGCAGGTTCAGGGCAAGGTGCCCCTATGCGATAGAAAAATGCAAGACAGAGCCGGAACTGGAGGGCGATGCGAAAAGGCAGGCGGCGTGCTTTGCCAAGCTCGACTAGGGCGCAAGGGCGCAGGTATTAGAAACGGGATCAAACACGGTGCCCGTGCCGCACTTTGAGTGTGTTACTGTAGGGTCATCAGGTACCACCACAGGTACGGTCCCCCCAGAGCCAAACTGTGGCAGGCCGACGTCAACTGATCCCGTGGCTATTGCGGCCCCCGCTGCCAGCAGTATCAGGATGGGAATTGCAATCAGGATTGGTTTTTTCAGCCGGGACTTTATGCCGCGCGAGGCACGGTGTGTCTGCTTTGATTCCGTCTCTGGCTTTGAGTCTATCTCGAACAAAGAGACGCCGCACACCATGCAAAAGTTGGCCTTTAGCGAGTTTTTTTGGCCGCATTTCCAGCAGTGTATTATCTCCTCGTCTTCTGCGTCTTTTGCGTCCTCCGGTGCGTCAGCATCCGGCTTGAGATACTTGCTCTTCATGTGCGCCATGTACTTGGCGTCGCTGTCCCAGATGGTCTTGTTGGCCATATACGCCTGCTTTATATGCTCCAGGCGGTAGATGTCGCCCACGCCGAGCTTTAGCAGCGCATTGACGTCGTCTACAATGTCCCTCTCCATGGCAGTTTTAGCGCGGGGGGTATTCAAAATTGTTTCTTTATGCTATCTTGTGGCCACGGACGGCAGGTGCTTGTTTTTATAGGTCACCACGTGCGATACGCCGTTTCTCCCGTATACGCCATAGATGAGCTTGGCCTTTTGCACCATCGAGTCCTTTAGCGACACCATGATAAACTGGCTCTCCTTTGCCCTCTCCTCGAGTATCTTGGAGAGGCTTTCGGAGTTTGGCGCATCAAGGTGGGCGTCGACCTCGTCGAACAGGTAAAACGGGGACGGCTTTAGCTTTTGAAGCGCAAGCACAAAGACTATCGCGGCCAGGGTCTTTTCGCCGCCGCTGATGGACGTGGACTCCCGCTTTGGCTTGTTTTGGAACTGGATCATGTACGATATTCCGGAATTGAATATGTCGTCCTCGTTTTGCAGCTCAAGCCAGGCGTTTCCCCCGGTCATCTTGGAGAACGCGTGGCGGATCTCCTTGTCCACCTTGTCAAACGCGTCAAGGAACGTCTGCCTCTTGTCCTTTTCAATCAGCTCGATGAACTTTACGATGGAATTGCGCTCTTCTTCCAGCGAGTTCTTTCTGGTGGACATTGACCTGTACCTGTTGGAGACTTCAAGGTATGTCTCTGGCGCCTTTGCGTTGAGCGCCGTCAGTGCGCGGTATTCCGCATCCAGGGCGCGCAGGATCGGCTCCACATCAAAGTCGTCAACATTACCGCTGTACCCGAACTTTGCAAGCATCTTTTGAATCTCCGCCCTGCTCTGGGCGAGGTCCTGCAAGTCGCGCGAAAGCGAGTATGTCTGCCGCTCCAGCTGGCCGATCTTTTTTGTCAGCGCCTTTTCCTGGTCGACTAGATCCGCGAGCCGGCCGTCGAACTCGTTTACCTTGGAGACGGACGTTCCCGACGTCGAGATGAGCTCCTGCTCTTTTTGCCTGAGCCGCACCAGGTTCTGGTTCTTCTCCCCGCGCGTCTTTTCCAAGTCTGTAATCCTGCGTTCCGTCTCTGACTTTTGGGCAATCAGCCTGTCCCTGTCGTCGTTGAGGTTTTGGATGGCAGTGCTGTCCCTGATGTTTCGGGCCTCAAGCTCCGCTATCTGGGAGTGCTTGTCCTGAAAGTCGCTTAGGACGTCTGCCTGTTTTATCTCCAGCTGTGATTTCTGGGAGTTTATCATGTCAAGCTCGCCTGCAATCCGCCCAAGCTCGCCGTCAGAATAGTTTTCCCGGGTCAGCGAAATCCTCTCGCGCAGGGAGGACACTAGAGACTCTTGCTTTGCAATCTTGGTGGACGTTTCTTCTCTTTGTTTTGCAAGAATAGAGAGCCTTGCCGCTAGATCCGTCTGTATCCTTGATTTGCCCCTTATCTGCAGCCTCAGATCGCCGCAGGCCTGGCTGCTAGTGGCCAGCCCCGTCTCAGAGACCTGGAGCCGATCCCGGTAGCCCTGGATTCCCGCCTCCAGCTTTGCCAGCGAGTGCTTTTTTCGCTGCATGTACTTTCTTAAAAGGGTGATTGAGGCCAAAAGCCCGTCAACTGAGGTGCTCATCGAGATGATCTTTGTCAGCTTTGATATCTTGGAATTGATGTCGATTACCACTACTGTGGCCTTGGACTCAAAGAACTCGCCCTCAAGGGTGGCCGCCCTGTACCCGGACTTTGATATCTCGTGGGCCGATTCCTTCGAGTCGACAAGCACCACGCTGCCAAACAGAAACGTCTTTAGCGCGGCGTATTTCCTGTCGCACTTTACATAGTCAGACAGTATGCCCACGACGCCCTTGTGGTTGGGCGGCTCCAGCCTTAGCTTTGGAATCGCATCAAGCGGGATTATCTTGAGCTTGGGAAGGTTCTTGTATCTCACATACTCTGCCAGGCTTACCAGTGCAGCAAAGTCCTGCACCACCGTTGCCTTTACCCAGTCAGAGCCCACTGCCAGCACCGCCCTCTCGTATTTCTTGTCCCACGAGATCAGCTCATAGACCAGCCCCATGATTCCAAGCTCGCCTGCGTTTTGTTTTAGCTTTGCCGCAGAATAATCCTCGTGCATCATTCCCTTTACCATCTTTATCTTTGCATCGTACTGGTTTCCCGCCTTGCTTGACTTTTCCAGCATCATTCCGAGATCCTCAATGTCGCCCTGGATTTTCGTCTTTTTCGCATTCAGGTTTGAGAGGATTGACTTTATCTCAGAGACCGACCTTTGGTGGTTCGCAGACACGGACTCTAGCTCTTCGTGCAGCTTTGAGAGTTTTGCGGCGTCCTGTTCGTAATCGCCGTGCTTTGAAGAGTTGGTTTCCAGTTTTCCGCCAATGTCCGACTGTGCGGACCTGAACTGCGACAGCTTTAGCTGGGAATCGTTGAACTGCAGGGTCAGCTCTTTTATTTTTGCATCAAAGCTCGACTTTCTTTTTAGAATGTCAGTCTGCTGTTTTAGCACCGCATCGCGCGCAGAGTTTATCCCCCTTATCTCCTCGCCGGCCTGCTGTTTTTGCGCATCGAATTTCTCCAGCTCTGATCTGAGCTTGCCAATGCTGGCGGCATTTGCGCCGCCGGCATCCCGGATGTCCAGAATATCCTGTTTGATCCTCGGAATCTGGGACTCCATCTGCCCTATGTGTTTTTTGGCCGCAAGAATTCCCGTATTGGCCTCCTCAAAGCCGCGCATCTCGGAGCTCAGCTCGGTATCGATGGTGAGTTTTGCCTGGTTGAACTCGTTTACATTGTCCAGAAACGCCGATTTTTCCCCCTCGATTGCGCCAATCTCCGCCTTGATGACGCCGCGCCGCTCCTCAAGCTCCCTAGTCTCTGAGCTCAGCGAGCCCAGCTCTGCGTCCTTTTCCTCCTTTTGCCTTGTTATCACCTTGAGCTTGCCAGAGGCCGATATCGCATTGAGCCGGTTTAGCTCCCGCTCAAGGACGTCGTGGCGGAGCTTGAGGTTTCTCTCCTCTTCTAGCTCGTCTATGCGCTTTTTGATCTCATCCATCGTGGCCAGCGCAATCTCCAGCCTCCTGTCCGCATCGCTGAGCTGCTTTTCGGACTCTGTCTTTTTTTCGTCGAAATACGACAGCCCTATCAGGTTTTCTATGGCCTCGCGCTTTTCCTCAGGCGAGAATTCCGATATTCGGGTGACTGTCCCCTGCTGGACTGCGTTTAGCTGGTGCAGGCCGGCGTTTGCCATGTCGAGCAGATCCAAAATGTGGCCCCGGTTGGTCTTTTTCTTGTTGAGAAAATAGGTGTTATCGCCGCCGCCGTCTAGCTCCCGCGTAATCTCCACTGCGTCAGAGTCCACAGGTATCTTTCTGTCTGAATTGTCAAAATGCACGCTGACGCGCGTCAGCTTGGGCCCCCTTCTGGAGCCCTCTATGTCGTGCAGCAGGGATCTCAGCTTGTCCACCCGCATCGTCTTTGGGCGGTTCTCCCCCATTGCAAAGATTATCGCATCCAGTATGTTGCTTTTGCCGGATCCGTTCGGCCCCGAGATCGAGACCAGCCCCTGCTTGAAATCCACTATGGTGTTCTTAAAGCCAAACGACTTGAATCCAAAGATCTCGACTTTGTTAATGTGAACCATGTGTAATCCTGCGCACCCATACAGGATAATCGATTACTAACAAGTTTAGTTGACAAGACGGTTTATTTTCTATGGACTTGGCTTGTGCCACGACTGGGGTCCTGCGTCCCGCCGTCGACAAAATCCTCGCACGCCTGCTTTGCAAGGGGATCAGTCATTTGTAGTATCGGGTGCTTCATAAGATACGCGCTGGCAGGTATTATCGAGCCGCCAATCCCGTCATCCAGGGCGATCTTTGCCAGCCTTATTGCGTCAATTACGATTCCGGCAGAGTTTGCCTTGTCGTCGACGTCCAGCCTCACCTCCATGTTGTACGGGATGTTTGCCCACTGGCGCCCCTCGATTCTCATAAACATGAGCTTTGTATTTCCCAGAAACGGGATGAAATCAGACGGCCCCACATAGATTTGATCGTCATCAAGCCTCTCGTCGAGCTGGCTTTGCACGCTTTCGGTCTTTGATATCCTCTTGCTTACCAGCCGTTCCTGCTCCTTCATGTTCAGAAAGTCGGTGTTTCCGCCGACGTTGATCTGGTACGTCTTTTCGATCTTGGTGCCCCGGTCGTTGCACAGCCGTGCCAGGGTCCTGTGGACTATGGTCGCGCCGACCTGCCCCTTTATGTCGTCGCCGATTACGGGTATGTTTTTTTGCTCGAATTTTTTGCTCCATTCCTCGCTTGAGGCGATAAAAGACGGGATGCAGTTTACAAACGCCGTGCCGGTATCAAGGCAGATCTGCGCCCAGAACTGCGTCGCCTGCTCGGAGCCCACGGGAAGGTACGAGACTAGAATCTCCACGCCTGCGTCCCTCATGATTTTCTTGGCCTCTGCGGCGAGATCCTCGTTTGTCTTTGTGCTTGAAATCGGCTTTACCCTGTTTTGGACCCACAGTCCCACGCCGTCTAGCGCGGGGCCCTCATACACCAGGGCGCCAGTCTCCGGCATGTCGCCTTTTGAAATCCAGTCGACCATGTTGGGGTATTCGTATATCGCCTCGTTGATCGGCTTGCCAATCTTGTTTTCTGCCACATCAAAGCCGCAGACAAAGTCAATGTCATAAATTCCGTAATCGCGCAGCTTGTCGTGGATTATGCCGATGACTTGCTGCGAGGGGTTTTTCCGATAGTACTCTATTCCCTGAATCAGGCCGGAAAAACAGTTGCCTATCCCCACCAGACCGACCTTTATCCTTGCAGCCATTCATAGTCTGTCCTTACCAAAAGGGTTTAAAGCTTTGCTAGAAAATAATCGCCGACAAGTAAGACAGGGTTTTATAGCCGTATGCCAAGTTTTTTTCACATGATCAAGCCGGGAAATGCGGTAAGGGACATCAGGATAGACGGGGACACGAGCGTGGAGCGGATTTTCGACGAGCTGTCCAAATCAGGCGGGTTTGAATCAAAAAACATGGCAGAGGGCCTGGACATACTGCATTCCATGGTCTCTGACAAAAAGTGTTTGAGGTTCGTGTCGTTTGTCGGGGCAGTCGTCTCCACCGGACTGCGCGGAATAATCAAAGACATGATAAAAAACAGAATGTTCGATGCCGTGATTACCACCTGTGGCGCGCTGGATCACGACATTGCAAGGTTTTATTCCGATTACAAGGAGGGCTCCTTTACGATGGATGACTGCGAGCTTGCAGACCAAAACATACACAGGCTGGGAAACATACTGGTTCCGATGGACAGCTATGGCCCGCTCATCGAGCAAAAGATGCAGGCGTTTTTGGAGGAGGAATACAAGTCGGGAGTACGGGAAATGTCTACAGCAGACATTGCCGGCATGATCGGAAGGCATCTGGGGGACGAGTCGTTTCTAAGCTGGGCTGAGAAAAACGGCGTGCCCGTAATAGTTCCCGGAATAATGGACGGCGCAGTCGGAAGCCAGGTGTGGATGTTTGCGCAAAAGCACGCCGACTTTAAGCTGAGCCTCACACGCGATGCAGACCTCCTGTCCGGCTTGATCTTCAAGGCAGAAAGGTCAGGCGCGCTGATGATCGGGGGCGGGATATCAAAGCACCACACGCTGTGGTGGAACCAGTATCGCGGGGGGCTAGACTATGCCCTGTATATCACCACTGCCCAAGAGTTCGACGGGAGCCTCAGCGGCGCGCTTGTCCGGGAGGCAGTATCGTGGGGCAAAGTCACCCAAAAGGCAAAACAGGCCACGCTCCACGCAGAGGCCACGACTGTGCTTCCCTTCTTATATGCGGCGCTGCTCTCAAGGCTTTCAAAATAAATGTGGGCTAGCTGCCAGTCAGGCGAGGCATTACATGATTCCGCATCAATTCAGGATAACTGAGCTTAGGCCCATTAGCATCAAGGGCGGATATCTCATAGACGGGTTTCCCTCCGTGGGATACACCAGTGCGATAGCCGCCGAATCGCTGATACACACCACGCAGTTTGAGCTTGCCGGGTTTGTAGACTCGAACAAGTTTCCCGCAGTCAGCCTGGTCAGAAACGGCAGGCCGAATTATCCGACTAACGTATACGTCAACAATGAGCTAAACGTGGGCGTCTTTTCGTCGTATCTTACGCTAAATGAGCCGATGCAAAAGACGATGGCAAAGACAATGCTAGAGTGGGCGCAAAAACACGGCGTGTCATACGTGATAAGCAGCGCCGCCATAAAGGCCGAAATCACCGATACTGTTGCCGTCGGAAGCACGGATGCGGCAAGGGCAAAGATAAAAGAGTGCGGAATGCGCGTTTTGGAGCACGGTACGATTCCGGGCATTCCGGGGGCCATGCTAAACCGGGGCATGACAAACGATCAGGACGTCATCGTGGTGCTGTTTAATCCGCACCGCGCAGGACCGGACTTTAAATCCAGCGTGGACCTGTGCACTGCGATGGCAAAGCTGGTCCCCGGGGCCACATGCGACATACCTGCGCTGCAAAAGGAGGCAGAAAAGATTGACGTCGTAATAAAAGAGACAAAGGAGGAGACAAAGCGCCTCACAGACGGCATGTACCAGTAAGTCTAGCCGCAGTCCAGAATTTCAAACCGCAGGGGGCATTCTTGGTTGTATTGTC
The DNA here is from genome assembly GCA_965212015.1 of Cenarchaeum sp. Taxonomy (GTDB): domain Archaea; phylum Thermoproteota; class Nitrososphaeria; order Nitrososphaerales; family Nitrosopumilaceae; genus Cenarchaeum. The sequence goes on along the minus strand of OZ243037.1, from coordinate 1,579,059 downwards.
CAATCCTGTGCACTATCGACTCGCAGAACTCTGGATCCAGAGTCTCGCCGTATCTTGCAATATCGCCGGCTATCGCCACATAATCCACGCCGCAGGATCCCAGCGCCAGCAGAAGGACGATTCCGATTAGCGGCACGGTTATCGCAACTAGCCTAGTTTTTCGTGACATCTATTTCTATGGTGGAGACATTGCGCGTCTTTCCATCCTGGGACTCTAGCGCATCAGAGGATATCCGGATGTCTCCGACAATGAATCCCACGGTGCCGATTCTCTTTACAATTATCTGTGATATATCCACCGCCTGGGTAATGCGCTTGCCCCTTGCCTTGATCGTAATGATCGGATGGCTTGCAAGCTGTGTCAGTGTAGCAGTAACGTACGCCATGATGGGCTTTGTTCCAACAAAGATTATGTTCCGCTCCGGCACGGAGCTGTTTTGTGTTGTTTTCTGGTCTGACTCTGCAGGCTTGTCCTGAGAAACTTTTGCCTGTTGTGCGGGGTCGGCTGCCGATTCTGCGGGTTTGTCCTGCGAATCCGTTGCCTGTTGTATAGGATCAGCCGCTGACTCTGCAGGCTTGTCCTGAGAAACTTTTGCCTGTTGTGCGGGGTCGGCTGCCGATTCTGCGTCCTGTGTGTTTTCTGCCTGTTGTGCGGGGTCGGCTGCCGATTCTGCGTCCTGTGTGTTTTCTGCCTGTTGTGCGGGGTCGGCTGCCGGCTCTCCCTGCGAGTCAGCCTCTGCGGGTTTGTCCTGTGAATCCGTTGCCTGTTGTGCGGGGTCGGCTGCGGGTTCCGGTTCGGTCTGCTGTTCCCTGGCCTGTTGAAACTCTGACAGAATGTCCTCGGCATCTGTCTGCTTTTTGTTTTCGCTCAAATCGTCATTCCTAGGCTCATAAAATCGCTCTTTTATTTAATTATTTCAGATTCCGGTCGGCAATGTAATCCTCCAGAATTTTCGCAATCATCTCATTGTCGCCGCACTGCCTTATCTGTTCTACTAGATTCTTCTCTTCTATCTCGTAGCAGTGAAGGACCTGCTGGTTGTCCCTGTACAGCAGCATTACCTTTTTCCCAAAGATGCAGTGGTACAGTTTTTCATCCTCCATGTGCTCGGGCATCATCTTGATGCCGTCGTCGTTTGCGACCAGGGGATACACCATAATGGCTGCAGGCCGTGCGTCGTATTTAGAGTAACCTCACATCGCGCCGCAGCTCGAATGTTATAAAAGGCATTTTGACTGACACGGATCATGGGAGGCCGGATAATACTTCACGTTGATTTCGACTATTTTTACGCCCAGTGCGAGGAGATCCGCAGGCCGGAGCTAAAGTCAAAGCCCATAGCGGTCTGCGTGTTCTCAGACAGGGGCAACGACAGCGGGGCAGTCGCAACTGCAAACTATACCGCAAGAAAGTCCGGCATAAAATCCGGCATGCCGATACGCACTGCAAGGGGCATGCAGGAGGAGGGCACGGTGTTTTTGCCCACCGATTTTGGCTATTACTCGGACATGTCGCAAAAGGCCATGGACGTCATGGCGGAATTTGCAGACATCTTTGAGTACGTCGGCAGGGACGAGGCGTATCTGGACGTCACAGAAAGGACCGGCGGCGGCTATGACAGGGCAGCTCACCTGGCGCAGCAGATCAAAAACGCCATAAGGGACAAGACAAGGCTTACCTGCTCTGTCGGCGTCACCCCCAACAAGCTGCTCTCAAAAATCGCATCGGACTATAAAAAACCAGACGGGCTGACAGTAGTGCCGCAGGATAAAACCGGATCGTTTCTGGAATCCCTGAACATCAGGGACATTCCGGGAATCGGAAAAAAGACCGAAAAGATCTTTGCAGAGATGGGCCTCAAGACCGTACCTGACTTGCAGTCCCTTGACGTCTTTGCACTGCAGCAGATGTTTGGAAGAAAGACCGGCACGTACATACACAGATCCGCCAGGGGAATCAACGAGGAACCCGTCGCAGAAAAAGAGCCAAACGTACAGTACAGCAAGATAGTCACGCTAAAGAGGGATTCAGACGAGCCGGAATTCCTCGCAGAAAACATTGTGAGGATATGCGCAGAGCTGCACAAGATCATTTTAAAGAACAATAGCCGCTACAAGTCAGTCGGCATACAGTTTGTCCACTCTGATCTGTCCCAAAGGTCCAGATCCAGGATGCTGCGAAACCCGACTTTGAGTCTTGCAGAGCTTGAAAAAAACGCGCAGCAGCTGCTCCTGGAGGCCCTCGAGGATCAAAAAAAGACCGTTCGCAGGCTGGGCGTCAAGGTGTCTGAGCTGTCAGATATCAGCGGCCAGAGCATGATGGACGATTACATCGGCTAGGCCTTTTCAAGCCGGCGGAGCCTCCTGCTTTCCACCAGCATTACGATCATCAGGAATATGAACAGCCACGGCAGGAACATTATCTCGCCGGCGACAGAGTGGAACTCTTCCCATTTGGCCGTATCTGTTGTGACCTTGAGGGCGTACCACGAAAGCGAAAAGATCCGGATTACGTTCACCGTTATGGTGCCGATGATCCCTATTGCAAACCACGCCAGCTTTCTTGGCCGGGCTATGTTCATCTTTAGCAAAAACGCCATCATGACTAGCGAATAGATGATTATGCTGTGCACGCCTGCAGACGGCCAGAATACCTGCAGGGCAAACGGCCCGTGGTCGCCCCTCAGAAACATCAGGTTGTCCCTCGCAGTCGCCATCCCTAGATCAAACAGGCCCACAAGCCACACGTTCAGCTCTACCAGATACGGGACAAAAAACTGCAGCGGCCCCAGCGAATCGTACGGGAAAAACGCATCAAGGGACAGGATTATCGCGCTTCCCCCAAGGAAGATCGGGCCGGCGGGTGCGATTCTTATCCATTTGGTGCCAAAATAGATGCTCAGTACGGCGATTACGAACAGCGTCATGACGATGAAATCCCACAGCCAGATCCACGAAAACACCAGCTGCACGCTGTAAAACTCTGATCCCGCCTCGATGTACTGCCGCAGCCCGTTTTCAATGGCCACAATGTATGCTATAGTTGCAGCCGCCAGCGGGACGGCGGCAAGGATTCTCCTCCTCGAGATTACAATCCTCAGCCCGATTAGCTCGGCTACAATGAATGCGACGCCGAACAGAAACCCGCCGCGCCCCTGATTCCAGCTGAGGCTAAACGAGTCCGAGTATGCAACAAGCGCAAACACTATGGGGCTGGAGATTACCGCGATGGCAACCAAGAGGTTTTTGTTCTGCACGGTTTTTCAGGCCGGATCGGGACATAAATAACATGGCTTTGGTTTGGCACCGGGACGGCCCCGCCCGTTTGGATTAATACATATAGGCAGCCGCAACAGGCCATACAGATGAACAGGATCGTGATAGCCGGCATTGCAGTTGCAATAGCCATAGTAGGCGGCGCGCTTGCCAGTCCGCTGTTTTATGACACCGAGGTAAACGAGGAGCTGCCGGTTCCGCCAGAGGGCACGGCAAAAGACATTACACTTGAAAAGTTTGCAAGCATGGATGAGGATTCGAGGGTGATTCTGGTAGACACAATGTCAGATGAGCAAAAAGAAAAGATAATGGAGTCGGCAAAACTGCCCAGCACCGTCTCAGAGGAGATGGATGAGGCGTGGACGATTACTCCAAAGTCCGGCCAATTCGACGGGCTGGCGGGACACCGTGCCGGCGGCGACGCGCTGGTCCTGGATGTGGGGGGCGACGCGTATCTCAGGTTTGAGAATTTCGAGGTTACAAACGGGCCAGATCTCAGGGTATACGTCACGCAGGGCGGGGACGTAAACCAGGGAATCCAGCTGGCAAAGCTCAAGGGCAGCGTGGGATCCCAGAACTATCCCCTGGGCGACATCGATACTGACGTGTATGATACGGTGGTAATCTACTGCCAGCCCTTTGGGGTATACTTTGGAGAGGCCGTCCTGACGTGATACGCGCAGACGGCTGCAGATTCTAGAAAAAATCCGTGATTGTCTTTTGCCTCATCATCCTGAGAATCACGCCGTGCGAGAGCCACTCGTTCTTTGAGATGCCCAAATGCCTGCATGCCGCATCAAGGCTGTGCTCCATGTCGTCTTTAATCGCAGGCGCCTGCCGCATTGCCTGCCGGACTCCCTCCCTTATCTGCCAGACCCCCACCGGGACTGCGTATTCGGGGCGTATCTCGCGCAGCACCAGCACGCCTGCCTGTATCTTGTTTTCTGCAAGATACTCCCCGACTGCCAGCTTTGCTGCAAAATAGGCCCCCGCAATTGCAGGCGTGTGGTTCATTCCCCGCGAATCCTCGTGATCAGAGCCAAAACCGGGAACCCCGTCAGAATACCACGCCTCAATCATCTCGTAAATCCACCTGTGCGGAAACAGCACCACCGAGAACAGGTTTCCCAGGTGCCCGAAAAAAAAGACCCTGTGCGAGTCGATTACCGGCGCATCCAGTATGCCGTCAATTAGCGATCTTGATACAATGTCGTCAGTGGCAGTGATGCTCCAGCGGGTGGGAACAAGCCTTCTTTTGCGGCCCATCATTCCAATCGAGAGGCATTTCTGGATTTTCGAGATCTCTATTCCGCCGTTGTAAAGCTTTAGGACTGCGTCGTCTGCCCTGAGATCCCTGTCATAGTACACCTTTTCAATCCGGCCCTCGGCCGGAGGGTTTGAGAATTTCGCGCGCTTTATCTGCCCGATCGGCCCAAACGGGGCGGCATACCCGTCTATTAGCGACACGGGGGATGCGGGTTTTTCAAACTGTATGTCAGAGTCGGCGGGACGGCAGGACATTTCCATGTCCTGCAGGTTCTCGATATAGCGGCCCTCCGGCCTGTGTGCCGGGATTTTTTGGACTCCCCTGACCAGACCCAGCCTAAAGTTTACAATCTCGCCGAGCGTCTTGCCGGCCCATTTTTCTGGCGCATCAAGGATGGACGTGTCCCCGTGGACCGGGGGGAGCATCGGCCCGACGTTTACCTTTGGATAGTCGTATGATCCGACAAACACAGAAGGCGGGCTAGAGCCGCTCAGGCTGTCTGATGAAAAGAGGTTTCCGTACCGGGACAGGTACCTGTTCCATTTTGCCTCCATCGCCCTCTTGACATCAGCAGGGTTTTGTGGCATGCACCCTGGTTGCAGTCACATCTAATTAATGGAGCTAGTCCCGCGCAGGACGAATCATGCCGGAAAAATCCGCATCGTATAGTCACACGTGCCACGGCATCGACTGCTTGGTTATTTTTTCTGGAAGCGCCCCCATGTTGGCCCTCAGAAAGTCCATGTCCTGTCCCTTGTCCCTTAGCTCGTCGGGCAGCATGATTGGAATGTCGTCGATTATGGGATAGAACCTAGTGCACTCTGTGCAGTAGAGCGCCCCCTCACTGACTGTCTCGTCTTTGGCCTTGCACTCAAAGATCTCCAGCGGCGCGTGCTTGTCAATAGGACACGCCAGAATGTCCATCATTTTCCTGTTCATTTTAGACAAGCAAACCGTGGACTTTTTGGCTTGATAAAAGTGCCGATTCAGGCGATCAAGGCAGAGGCGTGCCGCAGCCGGATTCTAGCCGCCGTGACAGTCCGCATCCGGCCTGTAGTCAATATACCGCAGTCAATATACCGCAGTCAGCCATCCGGCGTACCTTGAATCCCCGCCTGCCACGATTCTGGCATACGCGCCCATCAGGCTTTTGGTAGTCTTGCCTGCCTTGCCGTCGCCGATCTTTTTTCCGTCGACTTTGACTACCGGGGTAATTTCAGCCGCCGTGCCGCAAAGAAATACCTCGTCGGCACGATACAGCGTCTGTTTTCTGAATTTTTTAACCGACACCTTGTATCCCGAATCCCCGGCAATCCCAAGAATAGAGTCGCGCGTGATTCCGTCCAGCGCAGGCGAGGCAGGCGGGGTAGTCAGGTGGCCGTCCTTTACGACAAAAATGTTCTCGCCGGGGGCCTCACTTACATATCCCTGCAAGTCCAGCAGTATCGCCTCGTCAAATCCCCTGCCCTTTGCCTCCTGCGTGGAGATTATCGAGTTGAGATAGTTGCCCCCCATCTTTGCCTGCGTCGGGGTGGACGCATCTGAGAACTTTCTCCAGGACGACACGGCCGCAGTAATGCCGCCCTTGTCAAACAGGTCCCCCAGCGGAAACATGATAATGGCCGCAACCGTGGGGGTCTTTTTTGTCACATGCAAGTTGATCCCGTGCTGGCCTACGAAATAAAACGGCCTGATATAGCACGATTGTCTGGTCTTGTTTTTTTTGCACAGGTTTATGACGGCGTCCCTTATCTGATCGTCTGTAAAGTTCAGCGACATTGAATAGTACTCCCCCGATCGCCTGAACCGCCTGATGTGCTCAGGCAGCCTAAAGACGTGCAGGTTCTCCGAGTTCCAGTACGCCCTTACCCCCTCAAATACCGACGTCCCGTAGTGGATGGCATGCGTGGTAATCGGCACCGTTGCCCTGTCGTGTGCGACAAATTCGCCGTCAAGCCAGATGAACTTTGAATCCACAAGAGGCAGAAAACAAGCCCAGTAATTAATCTGTTTTAGGAGTCTGGCCGGGGGATCAAGACAATCCCGATACGCCGTCCCGGCGGGCCTCCCAAAATCTTAAATCAGTAGATCCCGACTCCCAAGTTGGTTTGGAACTGCCACGCGGAATGAAGGATTTTGCGCCGGAGGAGGCCTCAAGGATAGAGGCCGTCAGGGAAAAATTCATCCAGACTGCAAGGCTGTTTTCATTCAAAATGATGGAGCCCTCGCCGATTGAATCGCTCTCGACGCTGGAGGCAAAGTCCGGATCCGCGATAAAAGACGAGATTTATTTCTTCAAGGACAAGGGCATGCGCGATGTGGCGCTGCGCTTTGACTTTACCGTCGGCCTGACCAGGTACGTCGCATCCCAGCAGTCGCTAAAGCTTCCCGCAAAGCTCGGCTCGTTTGGGGGCGTGTTCCGGTACGACGAGCCGCAAAGGGGGAGATACCGGTTTTTTCACCAGTGGAACATTGAGATTTTCGGAAGGCCCAGTCCAGAGTCCGAATCCGAGGTGATCGAGTTTACATCCAGGCTGTTCGGGGACCTAGGCCTCGAGGGCATCGAGATTCAGATCAACCACCGCAGGCTTGTAGAGTCCTATATCCGCAAGAATTACCCGGATTTTGATCCGGGGCGGCAGGAGGAGATATTCGCCGACTCGTTCAGGCTTGTCGACAAGGCGGCAAAAAAGCCAAGGGAGAGCCTGCTCGCAGAATACAGGCACGTGCCGCAAGAGTTTGCGCAGAACCTGCTGGACTTTGCCACGATTGCAGGAACGCCAGAACAGGTAAGGGCCAGAACCGACGTATCGGGGCTGGAATCATGGGACTATCTAGAGCAGCTTTGGATCCTGCTGCAAAACCGCTCTGTTGACAATATCGCGATAAACTTTGGGATTGTCCGCGGACTGGACTATTATTCGGGGACGGTCTTTGAGGTGTTCGATACAAGCTCAAAGCTCGGCGCCCTTGCAGGCGGGGGCAGGTACGACAAGCTGACAAGGGCGTTTGGGCGCGACGACATTGGCGCGACGGGGATTGCAGGCGGCGTGGAGCGGATGATACTTGCGATGGACGAGCAGGGCATACGGCACGCACCCAAAGTGCAAAAGATTGCAGTGCTGTATGTGAATGCTGACATGCAAAGGCAGGCGATGAATCTTGCGTCACGCATTCGCGCAAAAAACATACCAGTAGAGATTGATCTTGTGGGAAGGAGCCTGAAAAAGCAGATGGAGGCGGCCTCAGACGCAGGCCTGGCAGTGATAGTGGGCCCCAAGGAGGCAAGCCGGGGCCAGATAGTGCTCAAAAACATGGCAGACGGGACGGAATCCGCAGTAAGTATCGACGAGCTTTTGGGGGACGCAGGCAAGTATCTTTGTGACGCCTAGCCTGCAAAGGCCCTTGTGAGCATCATTATCTCCGGGCCGCTAGTAAAGGATCCCACCACCATGCTCTTGTTGTTGGCCAGCACCCCGGATGCGACAAACGGTATTCCGCCGTTGATGGTGGCCGGCTCCATGTTTATGCCCAGGACGTCGGAGATTTTTCTGACGTCTGCGTCGTCAGTCTCTGGGTGTATTATACCGCCGTGCGATGTCGCCGTCATCATTGCCCCGATCTGATCGTATCCTGCTATCCTCTTTTGTATGACCTCCACGTCAAGTACATCAGATACCTGTTCGGCCTGCTTTTTCGGGATTACCGGCGAGACCACGCAGCCCTTGTCGTTGGCGCTTATCATGTTTCCCAGCGCGGTAAACTTTGTATCCAGGACGGCGACGTTGAGATCCGTGTGCTTTTTGTAAAATTCCAGCTCCATCTCTGAGATGGTGTTTGGCAGCAAAATCCCGTGGTTGTTTACCACCATCAGTATTCCCATCAGCCTCGTGTTTGCTACCGAGGTATAAAGCGCCTCGGCATCGAGGTATTTTTCCAGATTGGAGGCCTTTGATTTTGCAAAGCCCCTGGGCAAAAAGATCTTTTCATCGTTTACCGTGGCATAGATTCCGATATTCGGGCCACGGTACACGTCGTACGTAAAAATATCCACCAATCAACTGGTATTCTAAAAAATATGAACGTAGGGATATGCGTATGATTGGGCTGCCTGCATGCTTTTATACCCGGGCGGCCCCTCCGGGCCGCCTAGGACCCGTGCGATTCGCGCCCAACTGGGTGCGGCCCCGCACGGACGTATTGCCTAGATTTAAATAATATCCTCAAGTTTTCAGACTCATGCCGATTGCGGAAAATTTCCCGGAGGGTCTAAAGCCCATCGGAAAGATAAAGCATGCAGACGGGGAGCATTTTCATTTTGTCTGGGGTCCGGGCAGGGGTGACGCCGAGACTGCAACTAGCGACGAGGTACAGGCAGCATACAAGGCGCATGGCGAGAAATTCGAGCCCCTAGGCATCAGCGGGACCATGGTGGCAGTGGACTGGGACTCTTGCGTGGCCGACGGCGCGTGTATCGAGGCATGTCCGGTCCAGGTGTTCCAGTGGTACAGGACCGAAAAGGACATTCCTGCCATACAGGCCATCCACGAGACCTTTGAGGGGACCGGCAGTACCGTAAAGGAGGAGAGAAAGGATCATAGCGACAAGGCAGACGTAATCAGGGAGCACGACTGCATCTGGTGCATGGCCTGCGTCTCTGTGTGTCCGCCCCAGGCCATCAAGGTGGACCAGTCATGTCTGGAGCACCACGAAAAGGCGGCAGGCACGTTTGTAAAGATGGAATCGGGATCGCACAATCCCCACTCACACGACTAGGCACCCGAGCAGATCCGGTTTTTTCTTTGATATCCTGGCAATAATTTAGTCCAAACTAAGTTTGTCTAGATTTAAATATTATCCAAATGGGTTTTAATCCATGCCAATTGATGACAAATTTGTCGAAAATCTCAAGGTGACTGGAAAGACGAGTCACTCAGACGGTGAAAACAAGCACTTCATTTGGGGCAAGGGCAAAAAAGACGGGGCGGCATTTAGCAACGATCAGGTAAAAGAGGCGTACGAGGCACACGGTGAAAAGCAGGTTCCTCTCGGCATCCACGGCACGGTAGTCGCAGTGGACTGGGACGACTGTACGGCCCAAGGATCATGCATGAGCGTATGTCCCGTCCAGACATTTCAGTGGTACAGGACCGAAAAGGACGTCTCGGCAGACAAGTGTCTCGACGATACCTTTGAGGGAACCGGACTAACTGAACAGGACGAACGTCTAGACTATTCTGACAAGTCGCAGCCAATCAGGGAGCACGACTGCACTCAGTGCATGGCGTGCCAGGAGGCCTGCCCGGAAAAGGCAATCCTGATTGAACCGTCATACCAGGAACACCACGAAAAGGCAGACGGAACGTTCGTACAGATGAAGGGCAGCTCTGCCAATCCACACGCACACTAGTCTTTTTTTTCTCTTTTTATTTTGTATCTGCCGCACACACACGAGGCCCGCGGATCCGAATGTCTCAGCCCGCTACTGCCGCGCCATCTCAACAAATTTTAATCGGTTGTTACAAATATAGTTCGCAGAGGTCGCCTAGCCTGGTAGGGCGCGGGCCTTGAGAGCCTGTGTGAGCAATCGCGCGGGGGTTCGAATCCCTCTCTCTGCGCTTCATTTAGATTCGGCTTTTGCAGCCGGCCGGCATTATTTCAGGCGCTTTTGGGCATCAGCATAGCCCCGGCTGCCAAGTAGTTTTTGAAAGTCAGGATATGCCCCGCCTGAATCGTCCCGGGTCTCTGATTTAAGATAATACATGCAGACCAGTACAAAGAACAAAATCCCCACCGGCAGGAAGGCGATCATAAAGACGCCGGAGAGTATGGCAAGCAGGACAAACCGGGCCTTCATTACAGATGCTACAGTCCCGCAGTTTTAAGCAATACTGAGCATTCGTCTGCGCCGGTGTCCCTGCGTATCCTCAACACCGGCCGGAGGCCCATTTCTCGCCGCCGTACTCGCTGGTCTTGCAGAAGTGCGGGATAATCTCTGCATGGCCCAAACCCACAAGCCTGCTGTTTAGCGACTCGGCAGGCGCCACATCTGAATTTTTAAAACACCACACCTTTGCGATAATCCTGCCATACGAGCCTTCTTTTTGCCCGTCATCCACATCGTACATTGCGGCAGAATCCACCGGACACTCTTCTCTTGCAAACTCTGCCGCCTCGCGGTATCCCGCATCACCGCGTTCTGGGGCATCCACAAGGGCCAGCCTTATTCGCGTGCCGTCAATTTCAAGCGTATCGCCGTCGATTATCCCGGTAATCCTTCCGTGTATCGCGGCCCCATCCGGCGGATGCTCCATGTGTGCATACTGTGCGGCAGAGTCGTCCGTTCCCGCAGAGTCAGGCGACATGTCAGAGTCAAGATAAGAGTATGCAAACGCAATGGCAAGGGCCGCTGTGCCAAATATCAGATAGGCCCGCCGTGCGGGCAGTCTTTGCTTTTTCATCACCCCATACCGTTACGGGCCGTCGTATAGCGTTTACTGCGAGCGGTGGCGCAGTGCAGTTCCGTATAGGCCGGCATTACAGGATTACGCGTCTGCAGGGGCGCCGGTGTTATTCTAGTCTGATCATCTCCGTATTATTCTGATGCGGGAGGCTTTGGCACGGGATGATTCGGCTCATGGTTTGAATGGGGAGGGATTGTAAAGCACGGAATCAGATTGAACAATAAAGTGGGATTTGCCGGTAAAGATCTTTATCTTGTCCAAATAGTTCATCACCTGTCCGAGAGCCCACAGAGTGAGGGAAGAACTTTCTGGATCCCACAATCATGAATTTTGGATTAAAATTATAAATAGTAGATTCAACATATTAAATCATGAACCAAGATAGATGGTTTATTGACAAAGTGTTGAATTATTCTGCCCATACCGATGTAAGAATTGAAAAATATGATCTAGATCGCAATTTCTTACAACCTTACAAAAGCATATTGGCAGATCTTGATGGCCAAAAGGGCAATTACCGCATAACGTTAGATGATGGAAAGGACATACACATCAAGGAATATGATGATTGTTATTTGATTCACTGGGATCATGCAAATCCCAGTAAGGATCCGATAAAGCATTTGCTAAATGATTCACCTCATTGGATTCCTGGGATTGTTGCTGGTATAGTTGTAACTGCAATAATAACAGCATATGCGGTTCACAAATACAAATAGGATTTGTATGTAATTGATCGACTAGAGTTATTTGTTTCACAAATCTCTTGCCTCATACCGTGATCCCTCTACTAGAACAATCCTGTCCACATATCCTGTCGTGTATGGTTTCCATTAGCGCCATCCCGTGTATTTTTATGCATCGTTATTTATTTACCGAATATGTTCATCTACGGACAATGACCAAACCTTTCGGATCGAACTAAAAATTCTTGGTCGCAGCGTACGCGTGATCTAGGCATTTCATAATCAATGGAAAGTTTTCAGGCTTTATGTAGATCCTTCTTTCTGTGCTTTGTTTCTTGTTATTCTGTAGGAAAAAAAAGCCCTCGATTTCCTGTATGTTCGGATCCTCAATGTCGAATTTATCAGGATTTATTCTAAATGCAATACGGCTTATTCTCTTTTGGCATATTATTACCGCAAAATGTTTTTTTGTCTCTTTTGTCCGGAAATAACACCATCTGTACTTTGGCCCTCTGGTTAATTGGAATCTTTTCTCGATTTTATCGATTAATGCGTTTACAGAAGAGCGGCTTTCATTACTGGCCCATTTTAACCTCTCCTCCCATGTTTTATGAATGGTGCTCTCCTCGCCTAATTCCGAATTGATATCATCCACTACAAAATGCGTCTGGACTAGCCTCTGGCCTTCCCGTTCAAAGAAATTCAGCTGAACACATTTTATGTCGATTCCTCGCTTCCGGAGATACATGCAAATCTCTTTAATTTTTTCGTCGGTATCCTCTGTGACAATGTAAAGGCGCTGACCCTGGTTGAATGGCTCGCCGTTTTTTAATTTGGATTTGAATTTCTCGTATAGATCCTTTGATTTATAGAGTTGGTTTTCCTGGGTTATTTTGCGCACGTCCTCGTATTGTAATCCTGATGCCCATACGGCATACTCGATAATTTGGGATATTACGTTTCTGTTGGGCGATCCCTTTTTGATTTCAATTATTACAAGATTGCCCTCCTGGTCTATTCCCAACAAATCAATTATTCCGCCAAGCGAGGTCCTTACCTGACGACCAATAAGGAAATAGTCCCTGCCAAGTATGGATGGATGCTTTGTTAGCTCATCTTCGATCTGCTTTTCTGCCTCTACAGGTTTTTTTTCATATTTGCTCGCCCCGTCCTTGTTAATCAAATGAATCTCCACTAGCATGCCTGTCACAGATGGAAGATAAACATCTTTGGAATTAATGGTGTGTAATTAGGCTCGATCTACATCCCGAATTCCACCACGTGCGGATATCATGCCAAATTTATCCTAATCCGGCCCATGACTCTGAAGGCTCCTGAATTGGAATGTGGGACAAGTCTCGCCTGAGATGAATTTCAGTTGGGCAATCTTGTAGGTGACTGCCACAGATTGCTGATTCTGAAAAACTAGAAATATCACCCTAACTATCACACAATAAATGCCGACGAATTATTTTGCCTATGGATCCAACATGGATGAATGCCGTATCAGGGATAGAATGGTCAAATTCTCAGAAAGATTTGGTGCAAAACTGCATGATTGGGAACTTGTTTTTAACAAGGAGGTAAAGGAGGGATCAAGAGCAGGTTATGCCAACATTCGTCCCAAATCTGGCTCAAAAGTTGAGGGTATTCTGTACAAGGTCGATTCTGAGACACAACTGGACGGACACGAGGGTTTTCCGAACCATTATCGGAAAAAATCACTAAATTTGGAATCATGTACCGGGGAGATTTTTAAATGCATTGCATATGTTGCAAATCCAAACAAAGTCAGAAATGGACTAAAGCCGGAAAGGTCATATTTATGTCATCTTTTGGCAGGAAAAAAATTCCTCTCTAAGGATTATTTTTTGAAATTGTGCCAAACTGATGTTATTGATGACAAGTAGAATATATCTGCATCATGTATAATCCATAGTCAAGTCAGATTTATACACAAATAGGAATTACAGTTCCATGCAAGATATGAGCGGAACCATGTTAGACTTTTGATTCACGAAGCATTGCGCGTGAAGGTGGCAATTTCAGGCTGGCCATATTCATTCGAATAACGCATAGAACATCGTACAAGGACAGTTTAAATCCTCAAGATTACACATTAGCTAGTCTGCCTGTTGGTCGCTTCGGCTGTGGATTGCACGGCATCATCAAGTTCATCCTCGAGATCCTTAGCGGCAGGTTTTTTGTGCTCTCCTAATTTTATATCCAGGAGATCTGCCGGCTCATCGCTTTTCTTTTTGGCCTCGGCTGCCTTTTTTTCCTCTATGCTCTTGTCCATTATACGCTATTCACATCCCGCATATTTAACATGTTTGGATCGTACTCAATACTTGGATTGCAAATGGCAATCACACAAGATTTCAGATTGTCGGCCAGTCCGACTGCCCAAGACCATCCCGAGGATCCCGGCCCGGACGCCAAGGCCGACTTCTACATGATCAAGGAGCATATTCTGATCGTCTATCATATTACTCGTATGAGGAGACTTGGGCATGGGATGATTCGGATCATGATAATGGTGGTCTGAGAAACAGGGAATCAAATTGAACGGCATGTGAGGAAAACGGAGTTTGCCGATAAGGATCTTGATCATTATAGTAATATTGGGTGTAAAATCATATGGATATATCATGCTTCTTGCAGGAATGGATGTTTCAGGAAATCAAAAAGATGGAAATTATAAGTTTATGGGAATTGTGATCGGGACGCAAGAAAACCTTGATTCAACAGTCAAACGTTTAAAATTAGATCGATTATCAGCCATGTCAACAAAAACCACTGAAACCCGGAAAGCGCTTGCCTCCCAACTCAAATTTAACAATAGAGAAAATATTGCTTTTTGTATACTGATTGAAAGGGATCAAATAATTAAAAAAATGAGAAAGAAAAAACCAATGATGCGGAATGCCGTGGTTTTGCGCTCATATAATCATTCATTATTTAAATTCATAAATGATCGAATTATAGAATTTGCACGTAAACATAACATAGAGTTATCGGATATTGTTTTTGAGTGTGATGAGGATTGCAAGTGGTTTGCAATAGACAATGGATTACAACATATTGATAAAAAATATGTGCACATGTTGTCTGATCTTGTCGCTTGGTCAAATAACAAAGGTGTGGAACCATTCGGAACGATTCAACTGGATTTTACAAGATTTATGGAAAAGAATACGCATATAATTTCAAAATAATAGTGCCGTATCCACATGAGCCCTTGATGTCCCCATCTCAGATGATCCAAGAGATTCGAATACGGATAACTATTGTCAGTAAAGATAGTATAATATGTTATCGTTTGGAGTATATATAGTGACTAGCAGTCAAGTGGTAACAGGTAGGTCCAAGGGGGATATTTGGATCCACAGGCACCGGATCTAACCTATTACGTCAGGTGTCCTTTTAACGCATCAGATGATGGGTAGACCAGGCCGGCCATATTGCACTTGCGTACGGAATCCTCTATTGCCGTACGATTCTCTGAAACCGCCTCAAACCTGGAAAAACCCTACCGCTCAGATGCCATATCTCTGGATTATCAGAAAGTATGCCCAAAATCTCCAAATCAAGAATAAATCCCGTATACTGCGATCAGAATACGTATCCATCCTGGACATCGAGACTGGGCAGAACCGTGCTTTGACGGGCCTGCTATTCGGGTCTTTGTAAATGCTTTATGATTGATTCCTCCAGGTTGCACAAGCCACCATTTAGATGCTTGAGTGTTTGGACCAAGATTTACTTCTTATATACAGCAAAACCGCAGGCATTTCTGTATTCGAAGCCATAATCAACGTAAAGTTGAGAAAGACACGCAAAAGTCTTGATTTTGACTTTACGCTAAATGTAAAGCCGATCGCTTGGTGCATGATGACTCTAGTCCTTTAACCTGCGGTCGTAGTCTAGATTTTTACTTACGATGTGATCGTGTAGTCATGCATGATTTGGTCAAAAAAATGATCCACGGATGTAGGTATTGCCTACGAATCATCGTCCGGACAGTCAAGGGTATTGGGAAATTAGGTCTGATCGGCGGTTTTGGGCATATAAAAAGAGGTTAAAACATCACACCCCCACTACTGTATATGATAGACGATGGGGTGATGACTCGAAAAAAAATGCACTTATAAGCAAATCAAATCATATGTGGAGTGAAAAAAATATGCCCCTCGTGTCACGGGGAAATCTCAAGTCATACGGACATCGGTCTGGCATCATGCGCCCGCAAGCTCTTGGAAGACTGATTCTATCAAAAAAAATTATCAATTTTTTTCCCTCGAGATTCCTTCAATCCTGTCGGCAAGTGATTCCACCATGCCGCGCAGATCCGTCATCTTTTCTCTCTCGCCCTCAAGCTCCGCTATCCGGGCGTTCTTGCGGCGGTTTGACTCGGCAAGCCGTATGGAATCATCCATTGTAAGGTTAGGCACCGCACACAAATACTCCTCTGCCAGCTCTATCGTGTGCGTCTTGAAATAGTTCCGATCCAGGCTCACCAGTCCGGAATGGCCCATCATGTACTCCTTTTTGATCAGCGAGGAGAGCGGCGATTCCTTTGAGAGCGACTCCTTGCAGGCCTTGTTCCAGAACCGCCGAAACCCGTTCATCATGGGGACCTCGAACCTTCTTCTTGTCTTGCGCTGCTCGGCCCTCAACCCGGCGCTGCGGATCATTCTGTCCAATCTCTTCCTGATCGATATCTGCGTGGCCTTTCTTGGAAGCGGGCCCTCCTTTTTGAATATCGGATCCGTGCCCTCCGGCTCCCTTCCGACCTCGACTGTCCACGTGTCGCGGTGGTTCTGCAGCGCCCGGTACGCCTCCGGCGTTATGAACCCGGGATACTCTGCATTTGTTCCGCGGTATACGCGTATCATGGCGCATGCAAGCGTCTCACCCTCGAATCCCAGACCGTCGCCGTTCCTGTATATGGGGATTAGATCATCCCACCTGAGATCAAAGCCGCCGGCCCGTATGCCGGAGCTGGCAGCTACCAGTATTATGGCCCTGTCCATTGGCCCCCTCGTGAACCTGAGCATCCTCTGTATCTCCTCGCGGTGCCATCCGCGCGAGTCCGACACGTTGTCAAGCTCTGGAAACGTGGCATACACGCGCTTCCAGGATATTACCACGTCATTCATCTCTAGCAGCTTTTTTACCGGCTTGAAATAGTTCCCGAACGATACCGGGTTGAAATAGTCCGCATGGTTCCGGCTCAGCTGCGTCCTGTGCCGCAGCTTTTTGGAGATGCTCAGCATCAGGTCGCGCATCCATTCCGGGTTCTCCCTGCCGTACTTTACAAACTGCTCTGCGCGCTCCTCGAAATTGCCGTCCAGTATCTCCTCGAGTATCCCACACAGCACCTGGCGCAGCGTGCGCGTATACTTGTCGCGCGTCTCTTCTGCCTTTATCCCCTGATAGAACAGCTCCAGCGATGATGCCGCATTCACCCTTTGAAATTCGTCCCTTGTCAGTTTCATCATACATTCCAATGTCTGGAACCGATAAAAGTGACTGTAGAGGCATGGACCGGGAGGGATTTGAACCCTCGATCTCACCCATGCCAAGGGCGTATCCTACCAGTCTAGACGACCGGCCCACACAATGCCTGGAAAAATCCAGCCGATAAGGCTTTTGTGCGTTGTTATTTACGTCTAGCTATACCGCGCAAAAAAAACCGACATGTTTTGCAATGCCGGCACGTCCCTTCCGTCACACCGGCAGGGCCCACACATCAGGTGACGCCCCCCGGATACGACCCCGTGTCTCGGTCCCGATCCCCCGAAATTCACACATTGCGGATTTGCAGGAGCAGGCATCCGCATACAAAACCGTCCCCGTGTTGCAATCTGCGCCATGTGGCGGTTTTGTGGCATTCTGTCAACATAAGATATTTAACCTTTAAGGTGTGATTAACCAAAATGGTCGTAGACAACAAGGCAACCGTCACCTATGTCCAATTGCTAAAGGATGATCTGATGGTGATGCGCTTTGTGCCAAGCGACGGAGAGGTCCCCCAGTACAAGGCGGGACAGTTTATCACCATAGGACACACCGTAAAAAGCGAAAACGACAAGATCATACGCAGGGCATACTCTATTGCGTCCCACCCGGAGAATCGGAAATACGTAGAGCTGTTCATAAGATGGGTAAGAAAGCCCGTTCCAGGACGCCTTACGACTGAGCTGTTCAACGTCAAGGAGGGCGACGAGATCGGGTGGCTAAAGCCGACTGGACAGGCCCTTCTAGTCAACGAGACGCTGCCAGACGGCAGCCCGGATAACAGGAGGATTGTCTGTGTAGGCGGGGGGACGGGAATCGCCCCGTTTGTCAGCATGGCCCAGCACCTGCATGCGTCATCTGACAAGAGGGAGATAGTAGTGCTGCACGGGGCAAGCTATGTGGACGAGCTTGCATACAAGAACCTCTTTACAAAGCTGGAATACGACAGCCTCGACAGGGGAAAGGACAAGTGGAACTTTAGATACAGGGCTGCAATCAGCAGGCCCCAGGAATGGTTCAACCGCTCGTGGGGCGGGCAGACAGGCAGGGTGGAGACGTTTCTGAGGCCGAGGGACGACGACATGTCGCCGCTAGAGCACCTGGTGGGCGAAAAGATAACAAGGGACAATACCATATTTTACATCTGCGGCTGGCAGGGGACGATCGACGGCGCAATGGACTTTTTAAAGCCGAGGGGCTTTGTGACCATGCACAACAAGCGCAGCGACGGGAGTTTTGAGGTAAAAGACGAGTCCTACGGCTAGTCGTAGAGATAATATTGTCCTGTTTTGTCCTAGTATCGGGGACGTGGGTTAGCTTGGTAAACTGCCAGCCTCGGGTGCTGGAAATCGTGGGTTCAAATCCCATCGTCCCCATGTCAATAATTGAAATAGGACATAAAACCAGCGTGGTATAGTTGACAACTGCGCTATACCTGGCACACCTAAACCCAGTCACCAACGCACATGTGGAGATCATCTCCGAGCTGCAATCGCAGTCCGATACGGTGCGGGTGATGCCGGTGATCTTTTGCGGCCCCGGCGGGGAGGTAAACAGCCGGAGCTTTCCGTTCAGCTTTGGGGCAAGAAGGGACATGCTCGAGTCAGTCTTTGGGGACTCGATCGAGGTCTCAAAGAGCTATACGTTTTACGCCCCGTTCTCCAGGTACATGCCGCCGCTGCTCTCGCCCAAGTCGTGGAGGCTCCGCAGGCAGATTCTTGACGGGGTCAAGGGGGACTATTTCACGTACACCGGCGACAGGGCGGAGGGATACATGCTCAGGATGTACCGCCTGCACCCAAAGATAGGCCACAGAAAGGAGACGTCGGCAACGTCGGTAAAAGAAAAAATGTACGTCGAGGCAAACGGGGCCGGTTCTGACTGGAGGGACTATGTCCCATCCGGGGTGGCAAGGATCATCTCTGAAAGCTGGGAGACTGTGGTAAAATTCGCAGGGATGGAGGATCAGACCACCAGGGTGGCCGGAATGAAGTTTCCAAAAGAGGGGTACAGATAGCCCGACCGTCCAGAATAAATTAGCGCTGCTGCACCCCCATAACGGTGAAGGACATAGAGATTGCGCTGGAGAGCGCCGACATACACGCAGGCGAGGAGATCAGGGGCGCCGTAACTGTAAACTATTCCGGAAGGTTTGACGGGATAGTGATCAATGCGCAGATTCTCGACTCAAATGAGCTCCTCACCTACAGGTCGTGCAACAAAAAAAAGACCCAGCAGAGCACCAGACTGTTCGTACAGAGGGATCTCTTGGTGCAAAACAGGGCAGAGTTTACCGCATCGATTGACTTTGAGCCCGCCCGGGGCCACGACGTCAAGTTCAGGGCGTCAGTCATCGAGCAGCACAAGGAGATTGAAAGCGACGTGCTGTTTGCAAGATTCTCCTAGAATCTCTGCTTTGTGACTGAAATCTCTGCCTTCATCCACGGATGTGGCGTGCAGTGGTATTCCACCACGGTGGGCTCTGTAAACAGAAACTCGTACTGCTCGCCGGGAAGTATCACCCCGTCAGAGCCAAATGTGCCGCTGTACCCTTCTGCATACCTGTGATCCGCAGTGACCGTATGTGCAGTCTCGTCGTCGTTTATCCACACCACCAGATTGTCGATTCCCAGCTGCACATCGACGTCCTTTGGAACATAGTTTTCTGTCTGATCCTGCAGGGCAGAGCCCGTAACTATCCTGATGATTACGCTGTCCTTTTCAGGATGCAAAATGTGCTCGTCAACTGAGGGCTTTTCTAGCGACTCTGGAAGGTAAAAGCCCTGATAGAATATCACGCCTGCAGAGATGCCCACTATTACTGTCATTATGCCAATGCCGTACGCGCTGCTGCTCTTTGATTCGCTCAACTATTGGAAACGTCTGTAAAAGTCTTATAAAGCTTGGGCAGATCATGCGCGCCCTATTTTGGCGCGCCCGGATCCGCGTCGGCCTTTGTCCCGTCGGCAAGCTGCGGCGCCGATTCCGGCTCTTGCAGCTTTGGCCGCTGCCGTATCATCGGCGGCACCTCCGGTGTGACCTTTGACTTGCCCATGGCGTACCTGTACACGTGGAAGAATGCCGCAAACACGAACAGTATGAGGCCGACCCAGAACAGCGAGAGGTTCTTAAATCCGGTGATTGACGCATTGTACGCCGCTATGTTCAGGAACACCAAAAACGCAATTAGCGCTATTATCACCCAGTTGATCCACTTGTCTGACAGGTTTATGGTCGCCACCTTGTTGGGGCCGTTGCTTTTTGCCATCTTTGCCTTTCTTTCGGACTCTCTGGCCATCAGTATCATCATATAGCTAAACCCGAATCCCAGCGGCACCAGCAGTATCATTGTAAGGTACAGAAATATCGGGTCTATTACCAGCCGCTCCACTAGAGGCAGGTCCACGTCTGCCGGTATGTAGAATCCCCAGTACGTGGTGACCATTATCTGCGCTATTCCCACTATGCCAAAGGACGTTATTATGGGCCTGTCCTTCCACGAGAATTTTTTGTACCTGTCAAGGAACGGGATCAGCAGCAGCGAGCCGATGAACAGCGCCGGCCAGAGCACCCCGGTGACGAACTTGTCGTACTGCGTCCTCAGAAACGCATACAGGCCAGTCAGGTACCATTCCGGGACGGTGATCCCCGGCGGCACCGACGGCTGGAACTTGAATCCGAGATCAATCGGAAACACGCCGCCTGTGATCAGGATTGCGCCGGATATCGCCATGACCATCGGCACGTCAAAGACCAGAAACCTCGGAAAGTGCACGGCCATCAGCCCCAGCATGACAAGCGGCAGGATAAAGACGTGCTGCGCGTAAAAGCGCAGCACAAAGTCGTGGAACCCGCTTCCAAACATCGCGTCGCGTATGGTGGGCCCCACAATGGGCATGGAGTTAGTCAGGGACGCCGCAATGCTGATTGCAAGCTCTGCCCTTTCGCTGAATATAATGTCGTATCCCGTAAAGGCCTCCAGTATGGTCACGGTCCCGAGTATCACGCCGGTCACCCACAGAATCTCGTTTCTTATCTTGTATCTGCCGCTGAAATACTGGTAATACATGTGCAGTATGGCCAGCAGCACCATCGCGTTGGATCCGTGATAGTGTATGTTCCTTATGTGAAAGCCGTACGGGACGTCGTCGTTGATGAACTCGACGCTGTCCCACGCCCTGTCCAGTATCGGCTCATAGTA
Organism: Cenarchaeum sp.; assembly: GCA_965212015.1. Lineage (GTDB taxonomy): Archaea > Thermoproteota > Nitrososphaeria > Nitrososphaerales > Nitrosopumilaceae > Cenarchaeum. The sequence goes on along the minus strand of OZ243037.1, from coordinate 1,557,642 downwards.
GAACATCAAAAGCGCGCCGGATATACCAAGTATCACAAACACGATGAACGTGAGCATTCCCAAAAACCCGAACGGGCTGACAAACCTGGCGGGAAACGAGAACTTTATGGCGGTGAATATGGTCCGGTCTATCCCGTTCCAGATCCAGTAGATAAAGGCGACAAAGCCGGTGTGCTTACTTGATATAGCGTCCAAATCCCACTACTCCGTTTTGGTTGACGCCCCACGTCGGCGGCACTATCCACATTGCGCCGTCAATGTCGGCCTCAAAGGTCAGCTGCGGCAGCACGTTGGAAGGCGGCGCCTGAAGCGATGCGGGCCCCGCTATTGCCTGTCCCGTCGACGGATCATATATGCTGCCGTGACACGGGCACTCGCCGCGCTCCCTGCTGTCCCAGTACTTCCACAGACACCACAGGTGCAGGCACACCATGCTGTACGCCCTGAATGACGCAACTGTGTTCTTGTCGCCCCCCAGGTTTTCTGGCAGCCTGATGAACTGCCACTTTCTGAACGCCTCCTCGTCTAGCACCCGGTCCCCCGTCCTCGGATAGGTGATGACTTCGGCATGGTTTAGCGGAAATGTGTTGGCGTTTGCCTGGCTGCCGTCTGGCAGCTCGACGGGGACCTTTTCTAGCGTTGCAGACGACGGGTTTGGCATAAAGTTGCCCCACGGTACGAACGGCGCAAAGGCCAGTCCGGTTCCCGCAGCACCCATCAGTTTTAAAAAGTCCCGCCTAGACAAACCGCCGGTCTTTTGGCCCTCCTCAGACATTCAAGCTCCGTACTCGCCAAATTGTTTATAAACCTTGTTTCAGTTTTTTGCGGAAATAACGGATCGCATCACACAATGGATCAGAACGCCGGATCACGTTATTCAAAGGATCGCAGCGCCGGCCCGCTTAGCGGGACGCCGGCAAAAAAGCGCGCAGGACAGTGGCAGGACGGGCCGTAGCCTGCCGGATGGTGCCGGCGTGCGGGAACAAATGTAGACCCAAGTTTCAAGTCGGTTTTTTGTCCAGCCGGCATCATGGCGGAATTTCACCGATATTCCCTCAAACCAGGCACCGGCAAGGAACGGGGTTTTTCTGCCAATTTGTGCCCATATCCCACGCCGGCCCGACCTGTCTAAAGACATCCGGGATGTAAAATTCACGCCCAGTCACGGTATAATGTGGCCATACACCATATTTTTAGTGGATTTTTACTATCATAGAGTGCTAATATGAGACGATTTAAGCACATAAAATTAAAAAGAAATTATAGTGGTGCTAATAATTGCTAGAAAGTAAGGAAATTAGCATGGAAAAATCTCAAACAGTGACCGGCAAGACGTCAATAGACATTACTCCAGACAAGAGTCTGATTCAAAAACTAGGATTAACCGGATACAAGACAGAGCAGGCAATCGCCGAACTGATTGACAATGCAATTGATGCAAGAATCCATACTAGAAGGGAGAGAATAGACGTCACGCTGGATTTCACTGGAAGGACGATATCTGTAGTCGATGACGGCATGGGAATGGATATGGAGACACTAAAAAACGGGCTGATAATTGCAAAAGGAACAAAAGGGCAGGAAAAGCTAGGAAAATTCGGGCTGGGAATGAAAAGTGCCTGCTCCACCCTTGGCAAGGCATTTTCAATAACAACCACAAAGGAAGATTCGGATGTGGAATATGCCATTCATTATGACGAGGACGAATGGCTGCGCGATGCTACAAAAACCTGGAAGAGCTTTGAAGTCGAGACGAGAAAAAAGATCAGGCCGTGGAACGGGACTCTGATCGAGATTTCCAAATTGAATGTTGCGTTATATCAAAATCAAACAACTGCCTTTAAGCAAAGTTTTGGAATCAGGTATGGCGCGTACTTTAAAGATGAATTGGTTTCATTGTTTGTTAACAGCAGGGAATGTGCTGCAACCCCGATACGGATGGTCAAAGACAGCAGGAAAAAAATAGACATAGGGTTGGCAGATGGCCATCGTCTAAAGGGATGGATAGGACTTCTTGAAAAACGCTCAATCAGGGGAGACTATGGCATACACCTCTACAAGAACAAGAGGTTAATCAAGGCCTTCGATAAATTTGGAATCCGGCCACATCCGGAGGTCGCAAAAATAGTCGGAGAATTGGAATTGGATCATGTTCCCACAAACTTTCACAAGACGGGATTCATCGAGGATTCATTGAGTTACGAGGAATCTGTGAATGCTTTTAAAAAAGAACCGATTGTCGTTGAAACAATACGCAGCTCAATCGCCAAAGCACCTCCGATATCGTCAATCCAATCGATATTAGATTATTCTGTAGATGAAAAACAGGAAGGAAAAATCAAATCCAGAATAAACACCTCAGATGCCCACACGTTATTGCACAAGGCCGATGAATTCTCCTACAATTATGATTCCGATACGGTTAACTTTGTCTTTGCGGATAGAAACGATGACAAACTGTATGACATTTCTAGAACCTCGGACGGGTATAAAATCACGGTAAACAGAAAAAATTCCCTGTTCGAGGCAGTGGGCAATCCTCTGTTTCTCATAGGCCTCATAGGGCTTGAGGCCAAACATATCCTGCCCGAGTTTGAAAAATATGACGAATTTTTGAAAAAACGCAATGCCTCTTGGTCAAAATTTATTCAAAAATGGTCAGACAAAAAGAAAAAACCAAAGAGAAAACCCGAGGCAATCCCAATGCGCGAATATCATTTGGCCGATAACCTGATTGATTTGCATGACTATCTCAGCGAAAAATTCGAGTTTGATTTCCAGTTTACTGGATTGAGTACATTGTCATCATATCTACACAATGCATACAACAAAATCCCCTATAATATAGAGACAGGCACCGGGACGGGGCAGCTTTTGCACGATGTCATAATGGGTTTTGCCGGAAAAAAATTCAGCGTCATAATCAATCCAAAAGGCAGGGATGTGAAAGCCATGATGGGTTATTCCGATAAAACCAAATTCATCATAATACGGGAATCGGCAAAAAGGCTCACTGCTACTTTGGCCTCACCGAAAAAAGCGTGGATTGACTTGCTGGTGGAATTAAAACGAGGCACCATGCCTATAAGCAGGAATGAGCTGGCAAATATTCTTGATTACCTGCTGACTCGTAAGCTGGTTCGGAAAAAAGACATCTATTCGGAGGCCAGACACAGAAACCAGCTAGACGTCGTCAAAGAATTCGGTGTCTAAAACGCCGCTGTGTTTTTCCGGATTTGGGGAATCATACATTAAATCAGCTGCAGAGAGATTTGGATCGGTGATTCTTTCTGACACTACACCGCGCTATCCCGCAGGGGACTCTGGATCATACTGCGGAATGCTCGTAAACTTTGCCGCAACGGTAATCTCTTCTGTGGTAAAGTTGCCCCCAAACAGGCCGGAATGCGCAAGAATGGAATATGTCCCGGTCTGGTTGATCGGCACGTACATTGCAGATGACGCAGGCGACTTTGAGCCTGTGGGAAAAAACCCCCCGCCCTGGCTGAACGGCGAGATGCCAAGCCAGTCGGAGCTTGGCCAACCCTGAAAGTGTCCAAAGACGCCAGGCTGCACGTTGGAGTGGACGACCCTTCCCCGCGGGTCGACTGCAAACAGCGAAAGGTGCGTGTCCGGATCCTCCCAGAACACGTCAAAGATTCCCGTGTTGATAGACGGGTCCTGCACGTCAAAGTAAAACTGCCGCCAGTCGCCTGCCATATAGCGGTTCACCATGTCAAAGGCGCCCTTGAAATACCCGTTTCCAAACACCACGTCATCGCCTGCCTTGCCTTCTATCACCAATACAGAGTCGGCGTCTGCCTGCTGCTTTACGCCAAACGTGACCGGCACGTTTACCGTGTGGTTGGTCCCGCGAAAGCTAACGAATCCCTGGTACACCCCAGTCTGAAAGTGATCTGGAACCACTATGGTGGCGGCAACCTGGGCGGTACTGTGCGGGGGGATCTCGAGTGCGAACCTGTCAAGCCACACTGCGTCCCATTTTTCCTTTTTGTAATAGCTTGCCGACAGATCATAGTCAATCGAGGTGGCATTGTTCTCAGTAGCGGCAGACCAGTACGAGTACCTTACGGGCACCGGGTACACCCCCACTAGCGGCACGCCGGCGAACTGTTCTGCGGGATCGGATACCCGCATCTCCTGGACTGTCCCCCACGCCCCCGCCCTGTTTACAAGGGACAGCTCCTCACTAGATACGCGCGTGTCATTGTCGTCATTCCAGTCATAAAGATAGAGCGACGAGATTTTCATGTCGTTTGCAAAGACGGGATCCGTCATGTTCATAAACTCGCCGAACGGAAAGTTGACATTGAGTATCATCAGTGACGCATCGGCGGGAATCTCCTCTGGTGCGTCAAAGTACGACGGGAGATCCGGATATTCTCTGATGTCGCCCAGCCGGATATAGTTTGGCGCGTACACCCCGGACTTGTTCAGGACGGGATCCTGCTGCATCGGCACCGTGTTGCCGTCGTACTGTGTCCTGTATATCAGGGACAGCTTTTCTGCGGCAACTGAGAGCTCGAGTGTCTCAGACGACGGGTTTTCCACCGTAAGGCGCGCCGTGCTGCGCTCGCCGGGCAGCAGGTGCCCGCCAAACCACGTGGCCTGATCAAAGCTCTTTGAGGGAAGCTTGAATCGGTCCAGCCCGTACACCGTAGAGTTTGTCGCCTCTATCGGCACGTCAAGTATCTCCTTGATGTTGCCGTACGAGGCGTCGTTGTGGACTATAAAGTATCCCGGCTCGCCCAGTACGAATCGTATTCCGCCGTCGGCGTCCACCATGCCGGCCCCCTGCGCCAGCGGATCGTTTTGCATGTCGAGTGCAGTCGAGACCAGGATGTTTTTTACGCGGAACGGATCATAGTCCTGGTTCTGCTCGCCGAGGGCCTGCATTACCAGCGCTGCGCTTGCCGACACTATGGGTGCGGCCATGCTGGTGCCCCCAAACAGCGAAAACGGCCCCTCCGTAGAGTCATCCTGCCCGTTGACAGATGACGGCACAAACCCGTACGCGCCTGTCCCCATCAGCTCCGGCTTTGGATCCCCGACTATGCCCGGGCCCCTGCTTGAAAAGTCGACTAGCTGTCCTGCGTTGTCCGTGTCGTTGCCAAACCGCGGCTCGCCCTGAAAGGATCCATGCCCCACAAAGACATTGTCAGTGGCAGCACCCACCGTTATGGCAAACGGCGCCGTTCCCGGAAACCCTATCGTGCCATAGCCGTGCCCGGAATTTCCCGCGCTGTTTACAATCAATACGCCCGGATACCTCCTGTCAAGCGAGTTTGGCGTGGCAAGCGCGCTTTGTATCAGAGATAGCAGGTCAAGGCCGGGGGCCTGCCCTATGAGGGGAAAGGTCGACACGCCCCAGCTGTTCGATATAATGTCCGCGCGCGGCGCACCTGAGAACGTCCAGTTTCCCTGCGAGTCAAAGCCTGCGGCCCACAGCGAGGCGTACACTGTATCGCCAAACCACAGCGCCTTTATCGGCACTATCTTGGCGTCTGGCGCCACCCCCCGTATGGTGTGCTTTGAGGTCTTGTTGTAAATGCCGTATTCCTGTGTCCCGTTTGAGACTATGGTGGCAGCACTAGAGGTCCCGTGGCCTACAAAGTCCGTCATTATTCCGAAAAACTCGCCGCCGGGATCAAGCGGCGGCAGCAGCGTGGCGTTTAGCACGCCGGCAATGTCATCAATGTCCGGCTCGTCGGCAATCACGCCGTACACATCCACGACATGCGCCCCGACTGTCCCCGCGCTAAAGTCGTCCCGCCCGTCGCCGTCAGAGTCGTACGTGAGAAACTCCTGCCCGCGCCCAATCACTACTGGCCGCTCGTCGGTAAAGTCAAAGTCATAGTCGCCGTCGCCGGCATAGTCCTCCCACCCGGTGGACATATCAGGTATTATCGTGTCGTACACGCCGGCAGTCTCGGAATCCACCAGCAGTACGGGTATGGTTTGCAGCCCGGTGTACGGGCCGGAGAGCGCCCCCTGGTATATCACGCCCAGCCGGTACAGGCCGCTTTTTGACTCTATGTACTGCCGGGAGCTCTCGCCGATCCTCATGTCGTCATCCAGCGTCCCGTTGAACACCGGCTCTATGCCGTTGTGCGGAAAAAATGAATTGTATACCTGGATGGTGGTGCCCTCGCCGCCCCGCTCCACGTCAAGGAACACCCCCTGTTTGGTGGCATACACGCCCGAAGTCACGTTTTCTGGCAGCGAGCCTGTGTGGTTGCGCAGTATGCCGTTTGGGTCAATGTTTGCGGCAAACGTGGCGTTGGTCAGCACGATGCCCTGCCCGTCTGCATCAAGCATTACGGGGTTATAGTCAGAATCCCGTGCAAGTGCGTGCATCATGTCCGGGTTTGAAAAGTCCACCCCCGTGTCTATTATCGCCACCGTGACGCCCTCACCCGTGTATTCAAACTCGCTCTCGTACGCAGACAGCGCCGGCGTTCCCATTTCTGAGTGCAAGTCTATCTCAAAGTCCGGAATTACGGAATACCCGCGTGCCGCAAGCGAGGATGCCTGCCCCTCCTCAAGTGCGGTTATCAGAAAAAACCCGTTCTCCGAGCTTGCATGGCGCGCAGCATCTACTGGCATGCGGCCCTCGCCAAACACCAGATAGCGCCACACCTTTGCGTCGTGCGTGCCCTCAGGAACTCCCAGTATTCCGGAGTGCGGCGTGATCGTCTCGTCCTCGTACAGCAGGTCGCCTCCCAGAAACGCCGATGCGCCGCCGGTAGTCACGCAGGCAAGAACCAGCAGGACGGCCCTCATTGCACTATCTGCGCCTTGCCAGTATTATAATCTGTAGTGCGACAATCACCGCAATCGATGCAACCACGGGAAACAAAAGCGAGTTGAGCTGCACGGATGCCTCCTCGATGTTGGACACAGAGTCGGACACCGACACCACGCTAGAGTCCAGGTTCTGGTGGGCCTGCTCCAGTATCACGCCAAACTCGGCAATCTCTGACTTTAGCCTGTCTAGCTCGTCAGAAGATTCGTGAAGAATCGTGTTGAGCGTGCGGATCTCTTCTGATATCCCCCCGATGTCCTGTCTCTGCACTATCGTGGCAAACGAGCCGTGCGAGACCACGCCCTGGTGAAACGTCACAACATGAAACACGTATGTTCCCAGCTGCGTTGGCGTATAGTCCGCATAATACAGCCCCTGGTGCAGCGTCTGAAACGAGTCGGCAATCCTCTGCACGGTGCCGTCCGGAAGGTGGACGTGCGTGGTCTTTAGCAGCTTGTCAGGATGCCCGCCGATCAGCTGCCCGTCGCTAGTCGACTGGACAAAGACGCGCAGCATTGCGTTTACTGCGGCAGTGTCCGGCGCAAATACCAGCGTGTTTATCTGCCTGTCCACCGGCACGCCGACTAGCTCGGAGCTTGACGTGAACTTTACGTCAATAACATGCGACAGCATGTCCTGCTTTGTGCTTATCACCTCCACTGTGTACGTGCCGTACGGAAAGCTCGGCGAGGATTCCGGCCACACCAAAAGCCCGTGGTTGAAGGATCCGTTTTCGGGGTCCGCTATAGTCTGGTCGAACTTTGCAATCGTCCCGTCTGGCGCAAACAGCCTCACAATCAGGCTCTCGCCGGGGGCCGCAGTCCCGTACACGAACAGCGGCTGGCCGTCAGAGTACGCCACGCTGTTGGTAAATGCCGTTATCTCTTCGGCCCCCGCAAGGCCCGCCGGCAGCGCCAAAAGCAGCATTATCAGTATCTTCAATGAAAACCGGTGTGTTTTGTAATAGATATTGCTTTTGGAGCGAGTAGCGCATGCGCCGGCGGGGCAAGAGGGGCAGGTGCCCAGTCAGGCACGGCATGGTCAGGCCCGTTTTCTGGCAGGAATCAGGGCCGGGGCCCGCCTGTCTTTACGACCCTTATTTTGCCGTTTTCATGCACCGCATAGTGGTTCAGCCCGGTGTCCAGACAGATGTGGTGTTCTGTCTGCCGCACATCGTCTGCGCGGGTGTGGCCAAATACCTGCCTTGTGCCGGCAATGTCCTCAAACTCGTCATAGTCGCACCAAAAGATTCCGCCGCACCCGGCGGTGCCGCCGCGCAGCGTTCCTGCCTGAAAAAACCTGTCCCGGTAGCGCCCGTCATCAAGGTGCATTACGTCCTCGTCGGATTCTGCGATGAATTCGGCAAGGCCGGTCGTGGCGTACTGCTCGAAGAAATTCCTGCTTATTCCGGCATGGGTGCACAGATAGTCCCCTACATAGCAGTACGGCCTTAGCTGTTCCCACGGTATCTTGTACTTGTTTATTATGAACTGTTTTGATTCGGAAAATCCCGAGCATTTCAGCCTCGGGTTTGCAGCCATATAGCTGAGATCATGGTTTCCAATCAGGTGCGTCCTGTCTTTATTTTGCAGCGATTCATACAGCCACTGCGCGGTGTTGTGGGTGTCCGATTCCGTCTCGTAATACGAGTCAAAGTAATCTCCCAGAAACACCGTTCTGTCGGGTTTTTCCCTGCCTATTACAAACTCTGCAGCAGAGAATTTCGTGTGAATGTCCGGTATTATTACCGTCTTTGGCATGTCTTGTGAATTGTTTTGCCGCATATAATTGCGCGCAAACAGGTGCGCGGCATGGCATGTTGCGGCGTGTGGTTATCTGCCCAAAAGCGACTCGTACAGCACTGTTGCGGCATCCTCGTCCTTGGGCCCGACTAGCACCGCAGAGCCGTGCTTCATAAAGCTCACAGAGCAGTCCGTGTTTTGCATTAAAATTCCCATGCTGTGGCGCTCCACGGCATAGCCTTTTTTGCGTGCAAGCTTTTCCACCGCATCAAAGTCTAAATCAAACTGCGCCGTAGGCGTCAGCGAAAACGTCCGCTTTCCCCTGTTTCTCCCGCACAGCTCCTCTATTATCAGCGGTTTTTTTGCAGTCTCTTTTCTGACGCCGGAGCCACACACGGGGCATTCTGCGACGCGCTGCGTGCGCACAAACGCAAAGTCCGGCCCCGACAGATCCATCGATAGCATGCGCTCGGACAATCCGGGCTTTTGTCCGAGGATGATCTTTACTGCTTCAGAGACCTGGACTGCGCCGACTAGCGACAGTATCGGCGGGTGCACGCCCTCAATTGAGCAGGTCGGCATGGAATCCTCGTCCAGGTCCGGAAAGACGCAGCAATAGCACGCAGAGCCGTCGACCACGCTAAAGGCCTGCCCCGAGACGCCGACTGCGGCGCCGGTCACAAACGGGATTTTTTTCTCCACGCATGCGCGATTCAGGGCGTACCGGGCATTCACGCTGTCTAGCGCGTCAATTACAACGTCGCAGCCCTCTATTACGTCCGGCGCGGTATACTCGTTTACTGATACTGGAAGCGCCTCGATTTGCACGCCCGAGTTGAGCTTGCGCAGCTTTTTGGCGGCGGCCTCTACCTTTATGTCGCCAATGTCCCCCTCCTCAAAGAGCGTCTGGCGGTGCAGGTTGGAGCTCTCTATTACATCGCGGTCTATGATGCGCAAAAATCCCACCCCCATTGCGGTGAGGCGCGACACTATGGGGTTTCCAAGGCCGCCCACGCCTATCACGCACACCCGGGCCGACCGGAGCTTTAGCTGCCCGGCGTATCCTATCTGCTCTAGCATGATCTGGCGCGAGTACCTGTCCTTTTCTGCCTCTGTCAGCTCAGAGCCGCCTGCCACCGCCGGCAGTATGTACAGCTCGTCGCCGTCCTCAAGCTTATAGCTCATGCCGCCTGAAAACTTTGCATTCTTGCCGTTTATGTAGACGTTTATCAGCGCGCGCACAGAGCCGTCGCCCTCAAAGACGCGCCGCGTAAAGTCACCGTCCATCTCTTTTGCAAGGAGGGAGACTGCCTCGCCTAGCGTGGGGGCGTCAAGTGTTATTCTTTTTTCACCCTTGCCGGAGTTTAGCACCGACGGCACCACAAACGTTACGGTCAACTTATCACCGCCGATATGGCATCAACGTCGGCCTGCATCTCCTGCGGCCTGTCAAGCACCTGCATCAGGGATTCGGTGGATTTCAGGCCGTTTCCCGTGATATAGCATACTGTAAGCTCGTCCCGGTCTATCTTTTTTTGCTGCGCCATCTTTTGCAGTACGGAGACGGCGACGCCGCCGGCGGGTTCCGTAAATATTCCCTCCGTCCTTGCAAGCAGCAGTATGGCATCAAGTATCTCCCGGTCCGCAGAGTCCATCGCAACGCCGTTGTACTGCGCCAGTCTTTTCAGGACGTACCTCCCGTCTCCGGGATCCCCTATGGCCAGGCTTTTTGCCACCGTGTCTGGTCGCTCCACCGGGCGTATCTCACAGTTGCCCTCAAATGCGTCCACTATCGGCGCGCATCCTTTGGGCTGCGCGGCATTGATTTTCATTGCAGAGACGTCGCCCAAAAGCGACAACTCTTGTAGCTCCTCAAAGCCCTTGCAGATGGAGTTGAGCATTGCGCCGCTTCCCACCGGAACCACCAGGTGGTCCGGCGTCTGCCAGTCTAATTGTTCTGCCACCTCGTATGCAAGCGTCTTTGAGCCCTCAACGTAATAGGGCCTCATGTTGATGTTTACGATTCCGATTCCCCGCCTGTCGCCTATCTGCGCGGCAATCGTGTTTGCGTCGTCGTACGTGCCGCGTATTGCCACAAAGTTGGCGCCGTACGACAGGGCCTGCGCTATCTTTGGGACCTCGATGTCACTTGGGGCAAACACGTGGCATGTAAATCCGCCCTTTGCCGCATGTGCAGCCGTCGCCGACGCCAGGTTGCCTGTGGAGGCGCAGCCGACTGATTTCAGTCCGAGCTCCTTTGACTTTGATACGGCCACCCCCGCCGGCCTGTCCTTGAATGAGAATGTCGGGTTTACAGAGTCGTTTTTTATGTACAGGTTGTCCAGTCCAAGCTGTTTGCCCAGCTTGTCTGCCTTTATCAGCGGCGTCATGCCCGCATCAATGCTTACAATGTTTGATTTATCAAGTATGGGCAGCATCTCAAAGTATCTCCAGTACGTGTTGATGCGGCCCGCAAAGGTGTCCTTGCTTACGTGCCCAAAGTCGTATTTTACGTCTAGCGGTCCGAAGCACTCGTCGCAGACGTACCGGAATACCGGCTCGCACTCTTTTTTGCACTCCCTGCACTGCAGGCGCATCTTTGCCATAGGGTATGGGTCACAAATGCCGCATATAATCAATCCTAATACGGGGTTAAGCGTTACTTAACTTTTCCCCGCACCTGACGCCTGCTGCGAGAGGCGCATTATTCCGTCCCAGATATTCCTTGGGACAGGCATGACTGAAAGCCTCGATATCCTCAGCAGCTCCCAGTCCCAGAACTCTTTGTGTCTTTTTATCTCGTCGAGTGTGACCGGGTTTTTTAGCTCTTTTTTGTATTTTACGTCGATTGTGATAAAGCGCTCGTTTTGCTCATCAGGATTCGGATAGGGGTGCGATGTCATCTCCATTATTCCCACTGCCCTCCTCTCTGCTCCCGTGTGGTAGAACAGCGCCAGATCTCCTTTTTTCATGGAACGCATGTGCTTTAGTGCCAGATTGTTGTGGACGCCGTCCCACGTGGTCTTTTTGTCCCTTTTTAGCTGTGCAAAGCTGTATCCGCGGGGCCCGTCGGGCTCTTGCTTTGCAAGCCAATAGTTTGCCATCATACGGGCACGTGTATTGCTTGCTTTATTGGTTTGCAAACAGCATGTCCCTACTATGGCACATCCGGCAATTGAATCGATTATTTTTTGCGGTACGTCTGGAATGTGTGGTGTGGGTCTGGGATGTATACGCACGAGGGTGAAATCACGTGTCTGCGTGGATTATGTGGGTGAGCCGGGTTGTTTCCGGTGCAAGTCTGAAATGGTTGATACAGGGTTATTCAATCGCTAAAAATTTCACGGATTCTTGCCTTGATGGGGTCTTCGGTAACAATCAAATGATCCCCTACCTTGAATTCTTTTAATCTGCGTTTCATAGTATAGAATGTATTCGCCAATATATAAAACAAACCATGCCTAGACAAAGCTTTCAGGACAAAACATTCGAATTATTGTCTCAATTTTATCCGTGCGTAAAAACTGACGGCATAAAGGGTTATGAAAAAGGGATAGCCGTATTGCCATACAATTCAGACTTGATAAGCCTCATAATTGCCAAACTTGAAAACAAAAATGCGTTTGTGCTGTTCAATCAGATTAAAACAACAAAACCGATCCAAGAAAAATATGCTGCCTTAAGCAATGAAGCCAAGACAGAGACTAGGGATTGGTTAGAAAAACATATATGAAATATAATCATATTGTTACAATCAAAGATGATTTTTCTACCTTCATTACAGATAAATTGCTTTTAACTCAGAATCTACGCAATCAGAAGATAATAAAATATGGAAAAAAATTACAAGAATACTGCAAAAAACCAAGAATTAAAAATCAGTCATAAAGTTTGAGCAGATTTCTATCTTCCAAGTCGACCAATACGTCCGTGATAAACTCTTGTGAAAACCCACCCTTGATGTATTCTATGTTCTCTACAAGGGCATCCCTTTCCTTAATGTCCTTGTTTCTGGCCATCATTGTCGTGGCAGTTTCCAGCCAATCCAGATCCTTGCCTTGAACCAATCCGAGAAAATCCTGACTTTGAAAGGATGTTTGTAGCTGTTCTGTGGCATCATACAACTCTGGATTTTCCGCCAGTTCATAGAATTTTTCCGTCAGGGAGGTAGAGTACGGCCCGTACAGGTATATCTCGTGCTTGAAAGGAAGATCCAGTCCGAAATGCTTTGCCAAAAAGGCGTACTTTTGAATCTTGAGCCGGTTTTGAAGGCACTCTTCGGTATCCTCCAGTATGTCAAACTCGACCAGATTGTTCTTTTCCAGATACTTGATAAATGGCGCCAGCATGCCTTTCTCCGTATGGCAAAAGCTCCACCTCCTGTTAAATTTTCGGTTTCGCGCCATCCCGAAATGCCGATTTCCGGACCATATTGGATAAAAACACACCTGTATTTGGTGCGCATTACGGTTCTAATATTATCTTGTCCAAAAAATAGTTCATTCCCTGCCCGATAGAGCCCCAGAGAGGGAGGATTCTGCCGATATGACTTAGATCACATTAAATAACCACATCAACCTAAATAATACATGTCAGATGACGAGGACAGACCCGCTAAAGGCGTAATTATTGGCACTCGACCGATCTTCAAGGAAGAAAAGGAAAAAAAGGCAAAGCCGGATGAAGACGAGTGAAGAGATACTTTTGGAGGAAGTAAAAGCTCAATACACCAGGCATTTGAACTCTTGGTCTGAGCTAGACTCCAAATCCCATAATTTTTTACAGCTAAATGGCCTGATATTATCCATCATCGTAATAGGAGTGGTCTCATTGGATTTTTCCACAAACAAATTATCTTCCTTTATGTTAATAACCTCTGCAATATAGATTACTTCCTCCATAGTGTTCGGTGTCATGGCAACAACCAGAAAACAACTAAAAGAAATATCAGTAGAAATCAGTGATGATATGGATTTGGAGGGTAAAGAAAAAGAAATAATGTTGTCAATGATAAAGCAGTATGGTATATCCATAAAAGTCATTGATGAAAAATATAATGAAAGAACAAAAAGGGTTGAACGAGCAATGTATTGCTTATCCACCGGTCTAGTTTTTTTAATAACCTTTGTTGTAGCAACATTCATCGAAAATTCATTTCCATCACTCCTAAATTCATACATGTGAAAACAGGAAAAGCTATGAATTCTACCAAATATGCGTTAATTTCAATAGAGCCTGTTTGTAGAGGCATGGGTATAGTGATTCCGAGGGTTGGAATTGAATTGGGAGGAATCCTTATCCGGATGTGTTGGCAGTACCCATTTCTGTGTGATTTTGATCGATGAATGCTAATTTGTAACCGATTAGATCCCGTGCCTGTTGATCCAAACATCCTCTTGAACCTAACCGATTACGCTAATTTGAAGGATAAGTTTTAATAAGAGAAATTCTGATGCTCAGTATGACAAATCGAATTAGTGTCAAGTTCCCCAAGGGATTAGAAATCGAAGTAGAGAGTGATACTGAAACTAAGGTGAGGAATCTACTTGATGACGTGTGTGAAAAAATTATGAAGAATAGCGATCCAAATGTCGTTGCCCACAAGATAAGTTATGCCAGACAGGGCGATGTGCATAGAGACAGAGGCAACCCATAGGTTGAATTTTGAGGTTTAATTTGTACTAAAACATGTGTTTTTTCACAATCCACCCTGCCATGATTCCAGCCGAATTGCCCGATCTGTCGGATCGGAAAACCCCAGGTTTTGGCGAAAATGTAATCGATAAAGTCATAACAGGCGTGAATTGTACCAGAAATGACCGCCTATTGTTAAAAAATGTGCGAAAAACACGTATCTATATGATTAAAATTGGCGCCAAAGGCCACACGTGTGAGATGAACATGCCGGAGGAGCACCGATGAGGATAGCCCAGATAGGGGCAGGCGGATGGGGCAAAAACCACGCAAGAATACTCTCGCAGCTCGGCGTGCTGGCAGCAGTGTGCGATGCCGACCCCCGGACTAGCGCAAAATACGGGGAGAAATATTCAGTCCCGCACTATACCAAGCTAGACGACATGCCGGACTCGGAGTATGATGCGGCCGTCATTTGCACGCCCACCTCCACCCATTCAGAGATTGCCTCCAGGCTGATTGGCGCAAAAAAACACGTCTTTGTTGAAAAGCCAATGACGTATCTGTCAAAAGACGGCGACGCCCTGCTTGGCCTTGCCAGAAAAAACGGCGTCCTGCTGACATGCGGGTACATTGAGCGGTTCAATCCGGCAGTCGACAGGGTAAGGCAGCTCATAAACTCCGGCACATACGGCAAGCTGATAATGCTTGATTTTCACCGGGAAAACAGGATGCCCCTCCACATACAGGACGTCGGAATAATCTATGACACGTCGGTCCACGACATTGACACTGCCATGTGGCTCTTTGACGGCACGCCAGAGATGGTCTTTGCGCGTGCCGGACAGATAAGGCACACCCACGAGGATTTCGCCTCGATAATGCTGGGATTTGCCGGCAACAGGATGGCCGTAATATCCTCCAACTGGATAACCCCGGGCAGAATCCGCACGTTTGATGCAATATGTACGGACGGCATACTCTCGTCGGACTTTATATCACAAGAGGTAAGAATCAAGCAGTCAGACAAGACGACAATCCCCGAGTACAAGAGGCAGGAGCCGTTGCTGCTGGAGATTCAGAGCTTTATTGGCGCAGTGGAGGGAAGAAACGAACTCGTCGTCACGCCGCAGCACGCAGTAAACGTCACAAGGATAGCAGAGGCGGCACTTTTATCAAGCCAAAAGGGCACGCCAATATACCTGGATTTGAAATGAACAAGAAAATTCCCGTGACAAAGATGGACATTGATGGGGGCACGATAAGTGCCGCAGTGTCGGCGGTAAAATCCGGACGGTGGGTCGGCGGCCCACGCGCAGTAGTCTTTGAGGAAAAATTTGCAAGTCTTTGCGGCACGAAATATGCCGCATCGTGCAGCTCGGGGACGTCTGCCCTGTTCATGGCGCTCCTGGGACTTGGCGTCAAAAGGGGCGACGAGGTGATTGTCCCGTCGTTCTCCTTTGTCGCGACTGCGTCAAGTGTGAGCATGTGCGGGGCCGTGCCGGTGTTTGCAGACGTGAATCCGGAAAACTATACCATTGATCCCGCCAAAATCGGCGAAAAGATCTCGCGCAAGACCAGGGCCATAGTCCCGGTGCACCTGTTTGGCCATCCGGCAGACATGAGACAGATAACCAGGATTGCAAGAAAGAGCGCGATACCCGTAATAGAGGATGCCGCGCAGGCCCACGGCGCAGAGTGTTTTGGCAGGCCGGTAGGCGGGCTGGGCGATGCTGCGTGTTTTAGCTTTTATCCGTCCAAAAACCTCACAGTCTGCGGGGACGGCGGAATGATCACCACCGACAAAAGGCCCGTCTGGGAGCGCGTGAAAATCCTGCGCGATCACGGCCAGACTGCACGGTACGTCCACGACATTCTTGGGTATAATTTCAGGCTTGATGAGATTCAGGCCGGAATCGGCTCCGCACGGCTGGGGAAGCTGGGAAAAAACAACCGGCTTCGCCGGAGAATCGCAAAAAGATACACAAAAGAGCTTGCCGAATTTGTGGGCACGCCTGTAGAGGAGAAATGGGCGCACCACGTGTACCACCAGTACAGCATCCGGACGGAATACAGGGACAAGCTAAGGGCGCATCTGCTAGAAAACGGGGTGGATTCTGCGGTGTTTTACTCGATTCCAATCCACAAACAGCCCATGTACAAGAGATTCAACTCTGCAAGGCTGCCAGTCACTAATGACCTATCCAGGAACATACTGTCCCTGCCAATGTTTCCCTCAATGACAGACAGGCAGCACGACAGGGTAATACGGACGGTCAAAAAATTCTTTAAGGGATAGGCGCGTGGTTATTTTGCGTTTGTGGGGCCGAATGCCGGCAGATAGTGTTTCTTTGAGGATTTCATAAATCGTGCAATCTCTTTTTCGTACCATGTCCTGGGGGCCTTTGGCGGAAGGCCGTTCTCGTGTATGATCCTGATTTTTTCAATCTCTGTCTTTTTTATCTTGTTGCGCCGCAGTCCCGTATCGTTTATCCTTGTGAATTTCTGCCCGTTTATGAGTGCAAACGGTGGCACGTCCTTTACTATTGTTCCCCCCATTCCAAGCATCGAGTATGCCCCGATCTTGCGATACTGGTGTATGTTGTTGCCATAGCCAATGTTTGCATGCTCAAATATCTCCACGTGGCCGCCAAGCATCGTATTGTTTGAGAGTATTATACCGTCGTGCAGGATGCAGTCGTGCGATACGTGGCAATACGGCATTATGTAACAATCCGAGCCGATGACGGTGCGTCTTGTTATCGGCAGGTGCACCGAGGTGTATTCGCGTATCACATTATTGTTTCCAATTTTAATTGTGCGGTTTTTTTTAATGGATGAACGGATGTCTTTTTCCTTGTGTGATATGTGGAGGGGTCCAGTTCCCATTATACAGTACGGGTATATCCAGTTGTTCTTGCCCATTGTCACGGTGCCGCGGATTATCACGCCGTGGTCTATTCTGGTTCCAGAGCCCACCGTGATCTTTCCCTCCAGGATGACATTATCGCCGATGGTTACGCCGTCCTGCATGGTCACGGATTTGGATATGGTGGTGTTTTTGCCAATTTTTGCGCCGCGTTTCATTCTGTTCTGTATGATGCCGTTTGTTAAAAAGCTAACAAATACTCTGCGCATACAGGCGTGATGGGGCGGAATTGGCCCGTTTTATCTTGCAGGCAGGAATGCGAGCATCCTTTGCAGATCGCCAAAAACCGCATCCGGATCAGGGATTTTCTCTACTAGTCGTCCCAGTCCCCTTTGCCAGTATTTCTTTAATTCGTGCACGTTGACGGGATCGAGGATTTTTGCCGGGTCATATTCTATCTCGTTTATTGTGCATTTCTGCCTTACCATGCATCCGATCAGCTCCGTGTCAAAACCGTGTCCTTTCTCGAGCATTCTCCATACGTCATAATAGTCCCTCGCCTTTATGCGCTGCATCGTGCTGCGAATCTTTTCGGACAATATCTCGTTGATTGTATAAGAGTTTACCGTAAAATTTTCTAGATCCTCGTAGGATGCAGTCACGGTCTGTGTTGAGGCGGGATCTGCCATTTTTTCGATCAGCGATATATCGACTTCTATCTTATTTTTCATGTTCAACGGACCTGTAAAATGAATGGATCCAAATATTGCTCTTTGGCTGCTTGACGCATTCATATTGGCCTCATATCTGATCCCACTTTTCTTTTCCAGCATTTCACAAACTTTGTTAAATCCGGACATTATGGCTTTAACATCGGTATCTGGCAATATAGTAAAATCTAAATCCTCAGACAATCTCCATGTGTTGGGATAGAATACCTTATTTAATGCGGTTCCACCCTTGAAGATCACGCCATCCTTGATTTTTGAATCCGCGTGATAAATTCCATATAAAAGCCATTCCATTGCATAGTCCTTTTCAATTACACCCGCAGATTTTTCCCTTTGTTTTGCCAATATTTGTACTTGTTTTTTTGTAAGGAACTCAATCACCTGTTGATTTCCTCAAATAGTTGATTTTCAGGAACGTTCACATATAATTTCCATTTGGAGTTTGTTTTTCTGCTCGTTATGTAAAAGGGGTTAAACTGGGAATATCCCGCACCAATCATATTACGCATTTTATGATACAGGTGATCCGGAATTTTCATATCAAAAAGATCAACCAGATATCCCAACCTTTTGATAACGGTGCTGTTTTTTGCCTGTTTTGAGTATGTTATCATCTTTTCAAATAATAGTTCGTCCCTTGCATTCCACAGGCATTTTGCCACCTCTTGTATACCGCCGCAATATTCGGGATGATCCAGCGCATCGACCATTGTTTTTTCCTTGTCGGAGATCAATATCTTGTGGTTATCTATGAAAAGATTACTCGTACCAAAGAATTTTGTCCCGGTTATGGTGACAAATTCGTATCTTACCCCATGTACGACGGTATTTGGCATTCTGGACGTGGTAGCAGACATGACTACAAGTGGAAGCTGCTCCGTATACCCGTAATGATTCAATGCAGTCCAGTATGCGATATATGACGGCCTCTTGCCGGCAAGATGGGACGCTATGATAAACTCGTGCTCCGTATACTCGGATTCCAATCCCGCATCAAGCGGCGAGATTAGATACTTGCCGGCCGATACCGGTATGAGCCATTTCTTTTTGCACAGTATCTGTGCCATCTTTCTTGCGTTTTGATAGGATATCTGTGTGACATTTATGATGTCATCGTATCTTATGATGGACTTGCCTTTTGTGGCCAGACTGCACAACGTCATGGCCTCCCTGTCTGATAGTCCCTTGCGTATATTCTGTGTAGGTTTTGTGACATACATATATCACAAATTATACATGAAATATATAACTGGATCGCCTTTTTACTGCGAAATTAGTCCAATTTACAGTATTTCTCATCTTTCAGCATACGGCGAAATCCTCTGAACGAGACTATGATTTGGTCAAATTGATGCAGACATCAATGGAATGGCTATTGGTGGGCCGTCGACCATGTCCAATATCTGGCAAAAAGCAGTCTCTGGACGGCGCGGAAAGGATTTGGATCGTCAGATTTTAGGCAGTTTTCCCGTGATGCCAGTCGTTTGGCATACTCTGATGTCTGCTCCAGTAGCAATGATCCTAATCCTGTATCTGTTTTGAAGTCACTTTTACCATGTCGCCGTTAATTTCCAAGAGGGACTTCCATCTATCTAGTAAGATAGAATAATGCTTTTCATCAAGCATGAAATCTGTCTTGAATTTGCTCAGGCCATTTTTCCTTATATTGTGCTGCATACAGTATTCTATATTGGTGGATTCTGATCTTGCAAGTATGTATGAAACAAACCTCCCTATCTTTTTGATATTTAGGGATCCTGATGCCTCTTGATATACTTGGATGTCTCTTCCAAAATACCAATTTAAATTATGTATTGGAGACAATACGTTTATTTCTCGTTGGGTTTATTGGGTTGACAAAACAATGACTTATAATTATATTTTACCACATTTTTCCGTTATACACGACAGCTCGAGCAGCCAAATAAAGTAATATGATAGATTTGGAATTCCATTTGATCCTGATTATCAATCTATGAGTATTTTTACCAAATCTTATTGCATATCTCCCAGAAAGATTACCTTTAAGAGGTGTTGCTAATGTGGAATCTGGTTTTTTTACAAGTTCAACTAATTTGTTATCTAAATCAGTTATAAGATGATCATCTAATTTTTTCCTACATTTTTCATATTGTCTTGTAGGATTCAATTTGAAAATTTCTTCATCCTGCATTATATCACTTTACATCTGACTCTGACTCTTCTAAAAGTGCTAATTCTTCAGGATTTGTTAGAATATCAATTGTATCTACATAGGAATTAAGATCAGTTGCAAAAACAATTCCTTTTTTTATTAAATGTGTTAGAATATCAGGATCAATCTTCCTAGATGGTTCTGATATTATAATCATTGCACAAATAAAAACAAGCAAGCTGCCATAAAGGGATTTTTTAAAATCCTCATAATCAAATCGCTCAAATATATTTTCAAGTTTTTTCTTTCTATTAAAAATATATGCAATGTTTGATGTATAATCTTTTAATATATTTCGGATATGATGTAAATCATTTTTATTTTCTTCTGACATGCCAAATTGATCAATTTTCATGATGCACATATCATATGTTTCCAAAGACAATCGTGTTGTTTTTTCAAAATTCTGCTCATGTGAATAAAAAGTCTTGAACATTTCACAACATCCTATGAATTTTGTTATGTCAGATTCTTGGATAATATTCTTCGATTTATTTTCGAATATTGGAAAAATGGCTTCTTGTTTAATTTTTGTTTTATAATCTGTTTGGCTATCTTGTGATTTTTCCCTGTAGAAATATCGCCTTAAAAGCAAATCTATCGAATTTGGAAGTAGTTCTTGATTCGTCATTGTCATAATATCACATTACAGGACAGGAATAAAAACTTAACGTGATCAAGGCGAATCATAAAAATTCATAAAGTCTTTAAGAAAGCTATTTCTTTTTTTCTTGTCTTTCATGATAATACGTCCAGGGTTTGAGAATACATATACTCCATGACTGACGTATCTTGGAGCATATCTAATTATACATCTAGATACCAGAAAACTGAAGAAACTACAGATCATGTCCTCATCATCTCCATAATTACTATCAAAAAAAATCGCGTATGGTTGGACGCTATTTTGCTTCAAAATCATGTCGATAAAATCGCTTAAAATCGCTTCATTCATTTTCATCACTTGTTTAATTGTTCGCTATTTATAAAAACATGATCCATCACGTGTGTGGGCCATATTCTGCAGGTCTGAACCAAAATAATGGGTCCGAATACGGCCAAATCCTCAAGTTAGATCCGGCTCTTCAAACTGCGATCAATCCCCTCAAACCTGAATCCACAGAGCAGACATGACGCACTCTGAAGAGTTAATAAATTCGCCCGTCTCAGACATGACAGATATGTCCAAAAACCCAAAGGACGGCGCAAAGACCATAAAGGAATCGTGCATTGAAAAATTCCGGGAATGGTGGGAGATCGAAGAGCTATCCTCCATCCTGTCCAGAGTCAACCCGAGCATTCTGGGCATGTTTTCTGGCCACGACGCCCAGAAAATATCAAACTCTGGCAGGCTGGCCGAGATTCTCTTTGACAGCGTGGGGGTGCGGTTTCTAAGAAACATCGAGAACGACCCCGTAAAGCGCCGCCTGTTCCTGGATCTGATACTAAACACCGTAATCGACAAAAAACTCGTCCACAAGGATGACATACTGGACATGGTAAAATCCTCCGTCAGTGCCGGCAGGGCGGCGGCAATCAAGGACATTAACGGTGTGATAGCCCTGGATCCGGCCAACAAGCTGTGCGGCGGACTGGCAGGTATACTGGGACTGCCGCCTGCCGTGGCAGAAAAGGAGCACGTCGAGCACCTGCCGGACACCGAGGTTATAGAGCCCCACGTACAGCTAAACCCGTTATACGACTATCAGAATTCCACGGGGATGGTCCTCACAAGGATGCTGGAGGGTGAAGAGCTTGACGAGAGCGGCCGCGAGGTAAAGCGAAAGCTGATTGCAGTCCCCACCGGTTCTGGCAAGACGCGCATGATAGTCGAGACGTTAATAGAGTGGCTCAACGGCGGAAAAAAATCCAAAAACGAGCAGCAGAGCAACTCAAAATTCATCCTGTGGATAGCCCAGTCCGGCGAGCTCTGCGAGCAGGCCTTTAGCACCTTTCGGAGCGTCTTTGAGTCGTCTGGCAGGCGCGGGACCACGCTGCGGCTTCACAGGTTCTGGGGCCAGGGCGGCGAGCTGCCCAGCCTTGAAATGGACGAGCTGTTCGACGAAAAGGGCGTCATTGTCGCCACCATCCAGTCGCTTCACAAGATCTACAAGCGGGATCCCTCGCAGCTGGAAACACTCGGCAGGCTAACATCCTGTATAATAATGGATGAGGCGCACCACTCCACGGGCCAGTCATACTCTGACACGCTCAGAAAGATGGGATTCAACTGGGACAATAGGAAAAAAGAGATCTCTGAGATGGGCGTGATACTAATCGGCCTTACTGCCACGCCGTTCAAGGGCCGCGGCAACAATGAGGAGACCGAGCGGCTCAAAAGGCGGTATGCGGGAGTGTTCTTTCCGAGCATCTCGCACTATGACGGGGCCGACAACTTTGATCCGCACGCGATAATCGACTGCCAGATGTTTGCGCATGCAGACGAGGATGTTCGAATCCTAGGGAAAAGATCATACTATAGGGACGGCTTTATCAGAGAGGATGACTATAACTGGAAGATATCCCGGGGCAAAAAGGCCGCCGGAAAAGTGTGGAGGTTTGAGAGGACAAAGAACGTGACATTCCGGTTCCCCGAGCCCGGAGAGTACAGGATATCCCTTACTGTTACTGCCAACGACGGAGACACAAACACGTCAAGCACGCACATTGAGATTTTGGAGCGGCCTTCTGAGGTGCCCGTTATGCCCGAGGAGCAGCAAAAGCACCTGTACCACAAGCTTATACGGCGAAAGATTCTCTGCGACGTATACCACAAAATACTCCAGTCCGACAGAATCATGCTCGGCGAGGATGACATAAAGCACATGAACCAGTTTGGCGAATTCCGGAAAAACACCCTAAAGGAGATTGGCAGGAACTTTGAGAGAAACAAGCTCATCATACAAGAGATACACGGCCTGAAAGAGACTGGCAAGAAAAAGATACTGTTCTTTGGGTGCAGCGTCGAGCATTCCAGGCAGATTGCCATGTATCTCAAGACGCTATACGGGATCAGGGTAAGGTATGTCGACTCTAAAATGGACCTTGATTCCCGGGTGAATGCCATTGAGTTGTTCCGTTCTGGAGACCTGGAGGTATTGTGCAACTTTGACGTGCTGACCACCGGCTTTGATGCGCCAAACGTGGACTGTGTCTTTGTTGGTAGGCCCATAAAGAGCACCCTACTGTACACGCAGATGATCGGGCGAGGGATGAGGGGCACAAAGAGCGGGGGGACAGAGGATGTCCTGCTGGTGGACATTGATGATAATTTCCAGCTGCGCGGATCAGGTGATGACGTGGAGCTGGGATGGAAGATATACCGGCCGTACTGGAAGAGCTGGGGTGCAGATAATCCGGATGCAGAGCCCGAGGAGCCGGAGGTAGATCTCGAGGAGGACGAGCCGGATGATGCCTATGCGCGCACATGTGTACAGTGCGGAGATGTGGCAGAAGGGCTCGAGTCCATCAGGGCAATATTTGGGGTCGAGGGATCAGATGAGGTATTGGTTGAATATCTGGAGGCGGGAGGCGATACGTTGCCTGCAAAATGCAAGAAATGCAGAAAGGCATAGATCATGTCCGTGTTTGGCCTCGGAATTGAATTGGCGCGTATTGCCCGGGCATATGAGATTACGGCAATTAGACATGAATTTTGCGTTATGGTTGTTTTTTAGGCAGGATGGGTGTCGTTATATGCTTGGGATCGGATAACATTTAACTATAACAATGCCCAATCTATATGTAAGCCATGTCCGGAAAGATCATTTCACTATCAAAGTATGCGTCATCCCCGGATTCCATGAGGGCCAAAAGGTTGTTTTCGGTACATGATGCAAAGCGCAAAAAGGATTTTGCAGATTTTTGTGAAAATCTGGGATGGCTTACAAGAAACTATGACAAGTTGCGAAAAAAATACCCCGACATGTGCGTGGCAATATACAAGAAAAAAGTTTGCCGTGCAGACAAGAATCCATATCACCTGCACGAATATATCAAAAATACCTATGGGAATAATAATTCCGTACTCGTCAGTTTTGTAAACAAGGACAAAGTAACATATATGTTTATGGCCCTACGTCGAAAAATGGAATTAATGGACAATTCTGGCAGGGTCACAAAATTATTTAGATCATAAATCTCTCGTGCCCATATTGAGTGAAAAAAAATCCGAGTCTGAAAAAATCGGTAACAGATCAAAATTCAGACATGTTGTGCCTCGAGTTTGTTTAAATAGAATTAGGCGGCAACTTCATATATTATTTCTTTGTAGAATGTAGTATGGGATTAAGAGAGGTAAAGCCATTAAGCGACAAACAGTGGAAGCAGGTAATCGAGAGCTTGGAGGCCGGTCCAACTAGCGAATCCATACGTGCCATTAAAAAATCACTAAAAATAGCCAACAGGATAAAAGAGCGGTAACGCGTTATATTTTTATGAATATGAAGATTATCGACTATAATGATGTTGATATAATTCAGCTCATGCCAACTGATTCACTAGATAATGATTTTGAATGCAAAAACGAGGAGTATGCCGAACATTACCGCGTTCATGCGTTTAATGATATCAAATATGGTCTCAGCAAGGTGTGACTTTGTGTTTACAAACACAAAGTAATTGAGCCTTGGGCATAATTGTGCCTAATTTTTGACCAATTCACAAGTTTTTTTCGATAAAAAGAGCCAAGGATCCCTGTGATTCTTTGTTCATTGTACGATGAAAAAGACAAAGATCCCCAGCAACATTCTAACACGGTCGCCTCTTATTGTTGTTTTGTATTTAGTGGGAACGATGCGTCTGTACGAGGATGCGGTGAGACGTGGCAGGCCGTACATCTATCCCACGATCCTGATGCTGCAGCTGTTAATCATAAAAACGTGGAAGGGAATTCCAAGCAACAATACGCTGCATTATTTTCTGTCACACCAGGCACCAGACAATCGACTGCTACAGATGTGCAGGCTCTACCGTTCCAGACAGAAGAACACTTGACAGGAGATTTCACGTGATTCCAATAGAACAATTCATCTCAAAGATGGGACGGGTCTTTGTATCGAAAGGACTGGTAGATATCGTCTCTGCATCTGTAGACTCTTCCCTGATACGATCCCTCGGTTCCGTATGGAATCAATCCGACAGGAAGCAAAATCGGATTCCGATCTTTAGAATCGACACTGATGCACGTTGGGGATACTCCAATTACAAAAGGTGGGTATACGGATTCAAGCTGCATATGAGCTGCTCCACCGGAAGGATCGCCGTTCCCCTGTATGCGAGTTTTACCCCGGCAAATGCGGCGGATAATTCACAATATTGCGATCTGGTGAACCCGTTTGCAGGATTATTCCAGTACGTTTTGTGCGATCCAGAATACGATGATCACAAGCTGTACGAATATACAAAAAAATGCAGGATGAGGCTGGTGTGTCCCGTAAGGAAATTCCGCCTGACCACTCCCGCAAGATTAAAACTGGTGCGGTTTTACCGCTCCAAAAAAGGGCAGCGCATATACGGCGACAGAAAGATATCGATCGAGCCGCTGTTTGGCACATTAAAGGAAACGTTTGGGATCAATCAATCGCCGGTAAGAGGGTTTGAGAAATCCTGATCATTTATGCTGAGCTGTGTGCTGGTGTATCAGATGATGGTGTACCATAACTGCATTACAAGGTCCCTAGGCCAAAATTGGTAAGGCAAATGCTGTACTGTTGAGTCAATTCCGTGGTTTTTTTGGTGAAAATTATGCCCAAGGCTCGATTATCTGGTCTTTTTTCTTGATTGCCTGCTGTAATTCGTGTATTTGCCTGATCTCAGATTTAGACATCAAGCAAATGCGACGATCATGCTTGATCTAAACCTGTTGGTTGAAAAAATTTGTGGGTATTGTCAATACGCATAGCAACTAATGGAGGAATGGTGGAGACGGGCAAAACATGACTTGATGGTGTCTGAATATTACCGTACATTTGACGAGATGAAATATTCACTGTGTGAGTATTTCAGGACAAAGAAGTATTCGT
Source organism: Cenarchaeum sp. (assembly GCA_965212015.1). Taxonomy (GTDB): domain Archaea; phylum Thermoproteota; class Nitrososphaeria; order Nitrososphaerales; family Nitrosopumilaceae; genus Cenarchaeum. Next base: position 1,531,623 of record OZ243037.1, on the reverse strand, counting down.
TAGATGTGATGAAATATTTCATGAGAGTTATGCCAGTTTCAAATTATTTATGCGTTTGACTATAGGTGTGTTTTTGCATCAAGGATATTTTCTAATCAAGACTGATCTAATGTTATACAATTATTACATCTATAAGGCAAACATAAGAACAACATCCAACTGAAAATTGAAGAAACTCTACATGTCAAATCGGGATTAAGTAAATCATATTTTGTATTTTGTAAGGAATTTTTAGATAGAAATTCAGAAAGAATATTTTCAAATAATATGATATCATTTTTGCTAGAACCTAAGGAATATTTTTTTCTAGTCAACATATATCGTGCAGTATTGAGTAAGATGTTCAGAATTTCTTCCATCTGGCAAAATTTTGGATCATTAGTTTCAGTTTTTATATTTTTAGGAAACAATGGAATAACTTTCTCTTGGATATTTATTAGTATTTTCAAGATTTTTGTTGAATTAAAATTTTGATAAAATTCTTTTGAATTAAACACCCATTTGATATCTTTATTAAATTGTATTATGTGATCATAATTTTTTAAATCGTATACATTAAATTTGAATAGATTTTCAAGAAATTCCATATTGAAACATAATGCATTTTTAATTGCCTTGGAAAATAAATTGATTTTTTGATATTCGTTTATTTCATTATTCTGAAAAATTTTTTTGAATGCAAAATGTAATTCAGATTCTTCTACAAATCCACGTATGATCTCGTTATTATAATATCTATTAATTGATTCTAATAATATGTCCTGTCCATTTTCTTCAAAATCAAATATTCTCTTTTTTACTAGATGATGAAAAAGTGAATTACGTAAACCTGTATTGTCTCCTGTTAATTCTCCGAACATTTTTCCAAGAATTGTGATATTTAATTTTTTATCGTTGAATTTTGAAATTATGTTTTCTATTTCAAACTCTCCTGATTTTTGTTTAATGAGTAGTTCATCTAGTTTATGGTCAAATTCATTAATAATTTCATTTTGTTTAACCGATATTTCTCGCAACATTTTTTTCAATCCCAATATGTGTTGTTTTGGGAATTTTTGTGATTTTTCTATTATAATTAATAAACTTGTTCCTAAAATAATTTTTTCGGTAATGGTTCCCATTATGGATTCAATACGATGATTAATCTCTATTAATTTTTTTGATTCTTTTAAATCTATTATGTCTAGAATATATTTAATACAAAAATTTAGTAATGAATCATTTTTTTCAATCTTTTTTAAATCCATTTTTTTATCTATTTTAACACTATTAGGAAATTTTATTAGATTTTTCTTTTTAATTTGTATCATATTATATTTTGATTGCCTCTTTGGTTCAGCAACATTCGTTGAATAGGATACAATTTTCATTGAGGAAGGCATCAAAGACAATATGCTTTGAATTAATTCTGAAGAATCATTATCTATTAATAATATTTTTTTCTTATCTAATAACCCTCTAAAAATTTTTTCTATTGTGGATATTCCTAATTCGTCGACACATGTAAAATCAGGCAATAATTTCTTTTCTTTAATTAAAATTGATGACATACGAATTGGCTGTGTCTCCTCTACATACTCATCATCAAAAATTCTAGAATCATTGCTAAATTTTTTAAAATCCTTCTTTTTCATTATAATCGTATGGCTATAGAGTGTATCTGGTCTCCCATCAAACCCTATGCCTACATTTCGAATTTTTGTGAAAACAACATGTTCATTTAAAACCAATAATGATTTGGACATCAAAAATTCACTTAGATTTACTCCCAAGGGATAGAGATAATTATCTAGTTCAGAAATTATTTTATTATTTATGCCTGAAGATTTTGAGATGATTTGATAACCACTTTGATTATCTATGATCCCTGCCGTGTAGATAAAATGTTCACATAATGCCATTTGTCACTCTTTACTCATTTCAATAATCCAACTAATAAAGCCTAGATATTCTTCAATATTGTATTCTAGGGGCGATGATGATGGTTTGAATTCACTTATTCCTATTTCCTTTGCACTAGGCTTGTTTTCATTTAATTTTTTTTCGATCTCTGATTTATTTGCCTTGGAATTATGTATATCTTTAATTATTTCTATACGTTCAGATTCCATTTGATTTATCAGATCTTTTTTTTCATTTAATTCTTGAGTGATTTGTTCAATCTCGGCAGGATTATTTTGTGGTTTAGCTTCTTCTAATTTTTGCTCTATTTCTTCTAATTCTTGTACTATTTCTTCTAATTCTTGATCTTTATCTTTTATTATCATTTCTAAACTTTTAATAATCTTATTTAAATTGTCTAATTTTGTATTTTTTCTTTGAATTTCTTGACTAACTAATATTGCTAATTCATCTTCAGTTCGCTTAACAGATTTAATTTGACTTAAAAATAATTTTAATTCTCCTCTATGTGCAATGTTTAATGCAGTTGTGAATTCCGGTAATTTTTTTAGTAGGTTTTCAGCCGTATCTTGATCTTCTTGTGATAACTGATCATATTTTGAAAAAATAATTGCTATGGGATCCATTATTTTTCCTTTAAAGTCTGTGCCTACGGCTTTTTTTATTTTTAACAAATTGTTCATAGTTGCAGCCAAGTATGATTGCTCTTGATTCCAATTTTTATATTTTGAACAGTCTACAATTATGACATAAATACTTGTAAATGGTAAATATGATAATATTCCATATCGTCTTCCTTCTATTGGATTTGCCGTCATGATCTCTTTTAATCTGTTCTCTTCATTTGTAAATTCATTTCGTAACAATTCATCTCTTGATTCTCCTGCCATATCTTGTAATGTAATTTCAATTCCACCACCAGTTCCCATTCCACTAAAAATTTCCATTGTGATTGGTTTAGCGTCTCCAGGTAAAGTTGAGGCTGGAAATTCTTCATGATTTAATTTGTCTAAAATTTCATTTATTCTGTCACTACCCTGAATGACCCAAGCATTCCAATTTTCCTCATTTTTAACAAAATGATTCACTAATGCATGTTTTAGTAATGCTGAAATGACGGTTTTTCCAGAATGTCTTTCACCTATGAAAGCAACCAATCTTTTGTTCTCAAAATCCTCTCTTGCTGCATTAATGATGGATTCCAGTTCTTTTGTCATACTATACTGAATTATTCTTTGCCTCAATAAACTTATCTTATTTCTGCACTAAGAAAATCGACTATTTTTGGAAATTTGGTCAAAATCACACTTAAATATCTGAATAATATGGCATGCATGTGGTGACATACTTGTATTATGGCTATAACCATAGATAAGCACTAATAATATGGATTTCAGATCCAATCATTGGAAAAATGTATCTATTCTGATGAATATTTGGACAGTGATGGACCTAGATATTATCATTGTACTGAAAATGCACAAGCTGAAAAAAAAACTTGTATTTTTCATGATAAAGGTTTTTTGAAAAATAAAAATAACTCTGAAATAATTAGAAAAGAATTTTTTCGAAAATTGTATAATTCCGGCTTTAGAATAGAATGTATAGGATATTATCTCCCAAATTTGATTTTTGACAATCCAAAATTGAACATAGTACCTATCTATTTTGACAAAACTACATTTGTTGATAAATTAAATTTATCAAATATGGAATTTAATCATCATATTTCTTTTGCAAATGTAAGATTCAAAAAAGGAGCGGATTTTCTTGCTGCTAAATTTCATAAAACAGTTAATTTTTCTAATGCAACAAATAATGAACAAATAAATTTCCGATTTTGCAAATTTGAAAAACCAGCTAATTTTAAAGATTGTAAATTTAAAAATACTAATTTTAGTAATGTATATTTTGATGAAATAGATTTTACTTCAGCTAATTTTGGAGGTAAAGAAACATCATTTTGGAAAACAAATTTTAAGCAGAATGCAATTTTTATTCGCTCACAGTTTAATTCGATTACAAATTTTAAAGATAGTCTATTTGCTTATCAAGCAAATTTTGAAGATGCTAAGTTTAATAAAAAAACAAAATTTGAAAATACCAGCTTTTCAAACAATAATCAAACAAACTTTAATGGAAATATTTCACAAATTTCATTTTTAGAAACTAAAATTAATAAGATCAAATTTGGAAATAAAATATCATGGAAAGAATCAAATATTGAAAAATCACGATCTAATAAATTAAAATTGAAGATTTATGAGTCAATAGGTCATAAAAATTTTCAATATAAAATTTTAGATGAACGTGAACTTGAGAAAAAAAAGGAATCGCCCATATTGTTGGAAAGTGTCAAAGATATCTATAGACAATTAATTGAGAATTTTGATCAACAGATGAGATATGATATTTCTGGAGAATTTTTTATTAGAGAAATGGAATTAAGGAGAAAATATAAAACAATTCAACATGAAAATAAAGCATTTACTATCAAAAAACATAATTTTAAAAAACATTTTTCTATTCTTTGGTTGTATAATATAATTGCTCAATATGGTGAATCAATCAAAAGACCAATTTATATTATTTTCCCAATAATTTTGAGTTCTACTATATATTTTTGGTGTGGAAATAATTTCATATTTGATGATACAAAAATTGAATTATCTTGGAATTCATTTGTTAATTCATTATTAAGAAGCTTAAATGGTTTTTTCCCATTTTATGATTTTAACAAAGAAATTCAAAAATCAGAAATTGATTTTATTCTAAGAATTACATTGTTGCCAATTATGGGTAGTCTTTTTGTAGCATTAAAACGACGATTAGAGAGGAAATTCAGACATTAAAACATCGGTATCCGTCTAGGTTTTTGAAGTTAGATCTGCTCTGTGTCACAACTCCCTTACCACATAACGTGATCCTCCAACCCGTGCCAAAGTAGTCCAATCCATGATGTCATGCAGCCAGCACCATCCTGTTGTATATGGCCATCTTTAGCACCATTGGAGACCCGCAGAGTCACAGACCATCGACGGGGACAAAAAACAGCTTTTACATGCGCTATTTTGTTCATGGCGTGCCTTGATCCGTGCTTTCTATCTAAAATAGTCAATAGGCAAAATTGCTTTTAAATGCTGGTTTAGATCATGCTTTTATACATACAGGCATTACAAACATCATGACACCTGGCCTACTCGTCAAGGAAGAGTTCATCGAACAGATGCTTACCGGCAAAAAGAAATACGAGTATAGGAATTTCAAGTGCAGAAAGCTGAATGTGGAAATAATACTTGCAAAGCGCGGCTGCGCATACGGCACCGTAATATTTGACAGGATCTGCAAGGGGAAACTCGGATACAAACACGGCTGGCACATAAAATCATACAAAAAATTCAAGACGCCAAAAAAATACAAAGGATTACCCGGTCAGGTTATCTGGATAAAAAACGTAAAATTTACCGGCAAGTGCAAAAAAACCAATAAATTTCCATGCTGGACTAGCAAATGAATGTTTTTAAGGCCGTATATGATCCAAAAATACATGCCTGACACACAGACTGATTCGCCTCCGCTCTCAGAGGAAGAGATTGCAGCTATTTTAGAGTTTTATGCCCATCCGGAAGAGCACAAGACGACCAGTGCCGAGGAATTCATCAAGGAACTGAACGAAGCGGTGGATTGATGTGCAGTTTTTAGCCAGTCCACAACATACTATAGTATCTGAGATAACTTTACAGCATTACGGTCGCGCGCAATAATTCGAATCCGTATACTGCCATGCGGCATCTCAGGCCACATATCCAAACCCGTTTGATCCCCGGGTAGTGTTTATAATGCCGGATTCTGTGACTCATATACATGGCAACCGATCCAATCAAACAGGAGAGGGAGCGCACTCTCCGGGAATGCATTCCGGATCTCTTTACTACGCGATTCAAGAGCGTCTTGTATGTGGGCGCAAACACGAGGCGGCAGCACCTTTTGGATTCGTTTAAGGAAAACTCGTACCGCATTACAATCCTCGAGATATTTGACAAAAACGTGGAATTTCTCAAGGAAAAGCTGTCCGGTACGGACATATCCGTCATGCAGGGGGACGTACGAAACGTGGACGGGCTGAATCTGGGCAGGTTTGATACAGTGTTTTACTGGCACGGCATCGATTGCCTGCCCAGGGAGGATATTATACCTACGATCTCCAAGCTTGAAAAGACGGCCGAACACCTAATAGTCCTCGGCGTGCCGTTTGGCAGGTATCCGGATGTCCATACCTCGTACAACAACAACAAGAACGACATTCAGGCCAGTCCAGTATATCCGGATTTTCTGGAGGGTCTCGGATACAAGACGAGGACGCTTGGCCCGCAGGATACCCAAGGCTCCAGCATTATATCCTGGAAGCGGCTGAACCAATAGGCAAGTCTTTAATTCCCGTGTTTGACATTCTTACATGTTGGAAAGGTACGTGTTTTTAAGCCATGACGTGGACTGGAGGCTTGCCGGCCCCCCAAAACAGCACATACTGGACATACGCGAGCGGTTTGAGCAGTCGGTAATAGACAATATCGATTCCACAAATCCGTACGATAATTTTGAGCAGATTATGGACATTGAGGAAAAACACGGGTGCCGTTCCACGTTCTTTTTCAGGACCGTATATGAGGGCGGGGATCTCACAGAGTACAAAACCCGGATAAACGAACTAGAGTCCTCCGGCTGGGAGATCGGCCTGCACCTGGATCCGGGCTCCATACACGACATGGAGAAGATCAAAAAAGAGTACGACGATCTTTCCGGTATGGCCAAAAACAGGATAATCGGCAACCGCGTCCACTATCTGAACTATGACGAGGCCATGCTGGACAAGCTTGCGCGGCTCGGGATTTTATACGACTCGTCCATAATGCCCTCAAGGTCAGACATTATAGCCGAGAATTACGGGTATATCAAAAAGAACATTGTACAGTTTCCGATAACTGTAGCAGACGTGTTCATGTACAGGCACCACGGCGTGGACGAGTCCAACATGCTGTCCTATTTTGATCGCATACTGGAGAAAGACGACCGGATGATGAGCATAATCTGGCACGACAACGTGCTACGGATGAAGGGCGGACGCATGTACGGTGATGTGATAAGACACCTCGAGTCGCGCGGCGCGGTGTTTTGCACGGGAAGGGAGATGCTTGGAATGATACAAAAGGGCAAACTATGAGGATTTGAATTTCTCTCATGCGCAAATATACAGATGATTTGAGCCAAAAGTTGATCATAGAAATTGTTTTGTACCGCGGACAATCGCAATTATGCATAGACACGCCAACAGTTTGTGTTTTTTGTATCCCTGCTACATGACTTTGTCTGTTTGTAAGGAGCTATCACTTTGATCGTAAAGCTTGCACAAAACAAGATTATTTTTTGTGTTTAACGGCTTTTTTTCTAGTACGCGCTTGTTTTTTAGCATATGTCATATTCATACTGGCAATCAGAGCCAAAGTTTGATCGCGTATCAGTGAAAGGTTTGGAATAACGCAATGTCCGCCAATAAAGCCAGGATGCATTTTTGGCCGATTGCCAAGAAACTTGTGGATTTCGTCTGAAAACGACCACATTTCGTCATAGTTTACGCCATGTTTTATGGCAATCGTGTTGCTCAACTGCGCATAGCTTATCAGCCATCCGTAATATGATGTATCGCAGACTATTTTTGCCAGCTCGAGTGTGACCGGACTTGACATTTGTTTTGTTTTTATTCCGCACTGGTTCATTAATTTTTTGTATGTAGTAGCTGCCCACTTTTTTTTCGGGGCATCCGCTTCCAGGGCGAAAAACTTTACATATCTTTTGAGATCGTCGAGCATGCGCGCATGGACCCCCCTGGTTGCGCTGTAAATGATCGGAACGTCAAGTTTTTTTTGCAGTTTTTTGGTGGTCTCTGGACTGACGGTACTGTGAATTATAATGCACTTTGGTCGGAATTTTTTGTAAAGCGAGTTTATGTTTTTTATAAAATTCCCATCAAACGGAATGCATATGTGCAAAAACGAGGTCGGATTTTTCTCATATTTCTTGTATGGTTTCTCATCCATCAGTTTTGCATTCTGGTCGTACCCTACCGCGATATGCCCGGAAGATAGAAGCTTTAAAATGGGCCTGCCAATCTCTCCTAGGCCCACAACTGTGTTTTTTTCCTTCAATTTGATTGACATGGTTCATGTTAAATTAATTAACCTTTGCCGGTTTGGCGTGCAAAACCTTGCCATATGGAAGATCCACGAGTTTCAGTGCCGCAAGGATGCTTTTGAAGGTTATGGCGTAATTTGGATAAATCACCGTGTATATCACATATACTAGACGAGGTTATACGCAACATAATGGACAGATTAAAATATATAACAACTGACAAAATATGCATGGGAATCTTTCACGAATCTGGGCACAATTGGATGCTGGCTTTTACGATATTTTCCATCATACGTCACGCTTATGATTGGCACGCATTCTCGCAAGACCTACCCACATGTGGTGATTTATCATGACTCCTGTGAATTCCAGCTGGGTTGGAAGGAGATGGTGGGAGTTTCGCGTGGGATACACCACCTATCTGGCCTTTACGTTCAATTTTTCCAACTTTATACTGATTCTTTATGGCCTCACGGACTGGTTCAAGGACATCCCGTTGCACATATTTGGCATCTTGCTCTTTTGCGCCATAATGCCGTTTGCCACACTGATAGGCTACAAGCACAATAGAATACAGCTGAAAACCGAGCAACAACAGTTGCAGCATCTGCATCCGTACAACAACAAGATAGTGCCAAATTCAAAGGAGGTTCTACAGGTACAGTTTACGCTAAAAATGTTGGACTGGATGATGCAGACCACACAGGACAAGGCATTATTGGATGAACTCAAAAAGCTCAAGTCTGCATATGAAAGATTTGCCGGCGGTGAATACGCCACAGAGGCGATGAAGAATGAGGAAATTTAGCATCGTAATGGCGTTTCGCGACACCCCGCGGGAGCGCAAATTTGCGGCAAAATCCATTCCATCTGCAATCAGAGTGGAACCGGACGAGCTGATAATAGGAGTTGACGATCCAGCAGACGAATCGTTTCTTGCACTCATAGATTCATTGTGTGGGGAATCGTCATTTAGAAACTATAAAATTATCAAAATTGCGCGCTCTGATGAATGGAACTTTCGTCTTGCCCACATAATATGGGAGTGTTATAACGCATGCAAAAATGACAAAATATTTGCATTTGATGTGGACACAGTCATAAGGCCCACTATACTAAAAGGATACGATATGGTGGGCAGGGACAAAAATGCCATTGTCTCCTTTACCAAAAAACTACTAATCCAGAATCCCGGCCAATTGATCAGACACGTGTTTTACCGCATCAGGGTACGACGCAATGACAGTGTGTTCTCGGGCAATTACTGGATATACAGACCATATTATTTTGAAAATGTGGATCTAGATGCATTCAAAAAAATTCATAATGGAATAGATACCTATATGGTTGATTGCGTACAAAAGCGCGCCACTCATAAAATGATAACACTCAAGGACATTGGCGTAAATTCCATGGATTTGCAAAACGAGGACTATCCATGGCACCAGTTCAATGCCGGAGTGTGGACATATGCCAATAAAAAAGAGCTAAGCGAGATGCGGGCACAGGTAATGCGCTCACAAAATACACACATGTTTGGAAACCGGGTCAACCGATTCATCAACAGGCATCCGACATTATTCATCATGATCAAGGTTCTTTTATACCAGCATCCTTGGACGCTCAAAGGATACCTATGGGCAGGAAAAAACAACAATCACGAAGCGATATCGGCTGCACACGGTAAAACTCTATCAGAATGGAGTCTTGTTGGCGCACAATATGTAAAGAACATACATGACTGGAAAAAACATGGACGACTGGGAACCGGATATGCCTAGAATAGTGGGAAAGTTCAACGACATACACGAGAGTGCAAAAATATCTGATACTGCAAGGATATGCGGATGGTGTTATATCGGTCCCCGTGTCGAGATAGGCGAGAACACGGTAATAGGTAATTTTTGTGAGATAAACTCTGATGCAAAGATAGGGGCAAACACGCTGATAAACTCCCACTGCCACATCAACAGCAATACCGTAATTGGTGATGGCGTGATTTTTGGTACACATGTAGGCATTGCAGATGAAAAATACATGACTGCGAGAACTGCCAATATACAAAAAAAACCGTGCGTGATTGGCAATGACTGTAGGATAGGCCAAGGCGTGAGCCTGATCAGCGTGAAACTGGGAGATCACGTATCCATCGGGGCGGGCTCTGTAGTTTTAGAATCCGAGATAAAGCCGTTTGAGGTGTGGGCAGGTGTGCCCGCAAGATTTATCCGCAAGATGTCCGAGCACGAGCGTGCAATATGATTTTCCCATTTGGGACTTGCGTGAATTGATCAGGACGATTGACAGTATCATACATTCAACCCATGTGTGAGTTTAAAAATTCTATAACAGAATCAACGTCATACTTGTGCATTCCATCATGTGCAATAAAATAAAAATTATCGGATTTTTGATGCAGATCATATACGCCCTGCAAGAAATCCGCCGTATGGCGCGTCTCTGCCTCCCAGCGAAAAAAAGTAGATTCCTGCAGTCCGAATGATACATACATTGGTGTTGGGGCGATGGTTGCAATCGCATCTTTGGAATCACAACACTTTAGTTTCAATGTTGCGCCACTTGCAGAATTGAGTGGGCTATACAATGTGCTGCCAATCCCGCTTGCCAGTATCACCGCATCGATCACATCGGGGTTTATTATGGCGGTATTTGCAGCATGTCCTGCACCAAGTGACAATCCTGCCACTGCAATCCGTTCTATGTATTTTTTTGACTCGATCCACGATAATATTTGTGATATCTCATCTTGTCTCATGTTTCCGATGCTTATTCCATATATGGCTAGTTTGTTTTTTAGCACCAGGGAAGGACAGGTAAATGGATCATTATTTTCACATGCACTGCCCACATCAATCTGTCTTTCTCCATAACCTCGCAGCTCTATTGTATATACTGCGTAACCTTCCAGCACCAGATGTCTAGCAATGTCTCCGTGGTAATAGTGTGAAGAATATTCAGACGGCAGTCCTAATACGTCCTTCGCCCCTTGATTTCCTGATCCCGGGATTATAAACACTGCATCATGTGTGGCCTTGCCCTTTGGGAGAAGCTCATAAAAGATTACAGTATCGGGATCAAAAAATGCTGGAATCGTAAGTTTTTTTAGAACATGATCATTCGTATCCTCAAGTATCTGTTCTGTGGGTTCAAAATGATCCATTTCGTGTATAGTGGGCCTAGATGCGTATGATTCCAGTACTCCGCCTTCCTTCCACACTACAAAATCCTCCAATGATTTGACGTTTTTTTCAAAAGAGTAAGGCAGACTGTCGTTGAGATTTGTTTCATAGTATGACGGCAGATATTTGTAACCGTGTGTTTTTTCCTGTTCTACAGTATTACTCAATATGTCAAAGATGTATGAAAATGATCGGTCGCGTATCGTCAGAATCATACTTCCCGTTACAACAAGTGCAATAGTAGTTGCAAAAAACACCCAAAAGAGGAGCCGGTACATATCTGACCGTGCGATTTTCATATATATGAGCCTTGGGCATATTAATGCCTAATTTTTAATCAATTTACAAGTTTTTTTGATAAAAAGAGCCACGGATCCCTGCGATTCTTTGTTCATCGTATGATCAAACGCATAAATAATTTGAAACTGGCATGACCAAGGGTGCCATGGCACATCTGACGCTGATAAGCATACACCAGACATGCAAGATGAATTTCAGGAGTTTTTACGACTATTCCATGGGCTACACCGTCGATCGTAAGTAATTTCGCCTCACAGACTACGCTCTAAATAGCGATAGATGTCCAGATTGAACCTCTTGTTTCTGAAATATTCTGATAGTATATCCCACATTTTCTCTTCAGTATCGTAATACTCGGAATGGACTAGCTCATACTTGGCCTGTCGCCAGCACTCTTCGATGGCGTTAAGTCGAGGCGCATACGGCGGAAGATTATACAGTACGACATCCTTGTGATCATTCAAATATTCTTTTACTTTATGGAATCTATGCTGGGATGCATTATCAACAATGACCATTACCTTGCCCCATTTAAGCCGGATATCCTTGAGATATTTTAGAAATGTATCTCCGTTAAACTTTTGATGTAATCGGAACAGCTGTGTGCCGTCATCTGCCAGTGCGCCGTACACAATCATTCTTGTGTGATATCCGGTGCTTTTGACGTGGATTTTTTGGCCAGGTCGAGACCGGTATTTTTTCCCCGTCTTGGAGTCGCATGTAAAAATGGACTCGTCCTGGACTACAATTGTAAATCCACGCTTTTTTGCGTCTAAAATGTCCTGTTCTGTTTGGTTTTGCCACTTTATGCACGCCCTTTTTGAACAGTCTGTTTGCAAATTTTAGAATCCTCTCATAGGATACAAGGGGAGGCCCGCCATCCTGCGGCAGATTCCTTAGACCGTCAACTCCGTATTCGTCAAACCGTTCCAGCCACAACTGTACAGAACACTGCGTGGTGCCGACTGATTCTGCAGCAAGACTTGTGGAACATCCTTTATCACGTACCATATTGATTGCAATTAGTTTCTGGTATGTTTTGACGTTTTTTTCAGACTTTATGGCCTTCATGAGTGCTGTTTTGTTCATGATAACTGCCTAGATCCGCTGATCCTTATAGTTTTCTGTTCAAAATATCTCACTAGGCGAAAAAACTTTTGAGCGCTGGCATAGATAGTATCTATTATAAAACTAAATATATTAGGCGAATATAAAATTCTCTATGTATCGTATTCTCTTTTGGGTGTTTTTTGCAACCACTGTGGCACTTGTTGTAATGGGTGGCATGATTCTAGTGATACGTGATATTCCATTTTCTTACGTATTTGATGTATTTGGTGATGCGGTACAAGAAAAACCAATCGTTTATGAATATCTGCCGTCGTACTATATGGCCAATTTGGACGACCATCTGCCTTATTCCTTTGAAAAAAATGTCGAAACATTGGAGGACTTTGCAGTGTGGAAAGAAGGAGGGATACTGGAATCATACGCAGCTAGGCCCACCGTACATGATATGAATCACTTTGAACCCACAGAACAGATACTTGAGGATACGGATGATCATGTTCTAAAAAAACTTACGATTCCAGCATTTTTTGATCCCGATACTGTAATCTTTTATGAGCTTCTCCCAAAGGGCAAGGCCACACATGATGCAGTGTTTATAATCCCGGGATCCGGCCATCAGGGAGCAAGGGACGTGTTGGGACTGCCATCGGATTATTCCTCACGTTATTACCACGGAGACATTGCTAGACATCTGGTGCTGGAAGGTTACGCAGTATATACAATAGAGCTGCGAGGCTACGGGGAAAGACAGGTTGATCCGGGAAGCGCATGTGACAACCAAAGGCCGTTTATATGTTCTGCCAATATTCTGGAAAACAAACTATCAGCATACGGAATAAGCATTGACGATATGAGGCTAGATGAGATATCGCAGGTATTGTCGTGGATAGAGTCAAAAAAACACATAGAAAAAATTGCAGTGGCAGGTCTGTCAGGTGGTGCAAAACTTGCCACAAATACTGCCATAATAAACCATGATGTGATCGATGCGGCGATATTAGCAAGTGGGATTGGCAGCACATTGTATAGCCCACTCAATTATGAAATTGGTGAAACAGCGGAACTACTGAAGTGTTGTGATTCCAATGATATGATTGCAACCATTGCTCCAACACCGATGTATGTATCATTCGGTTTGCAGGAATCTACTTTTTTTCGCTGGGAGGCAGAGACGCGCCATACGGCGGATTTCTTGCAGGGCGTATATGATCTGCATCAGAAATCCGATAATTTTTATTTTATTGCACATGATGGGACACATAAATATGACGTGGATTCGGTTATAGAGTTCTTGGAATCCCATATGGGTTGAAAATATCGCACCATTCTAAAACATGTGTGTAAAATTTAAAATATACAAGCATTGCAAATCATATTGCAAGCTCGTGCTCGGACATTTTGCGGATAAATCTTGTGAGTACTCCTGCCCACACCTCAAACGGCTTTATCTCTGGTTCTAAAACTACAGAGCCTGCCCCAATGGATACGTGATCTCCCAATTTTACACTGATTAAGGCCGAACCCTGACTTATCCTGTAGTCATTGTCAATCACGCACGGCTTTTTTTTTTGTATATTGGCAGTTCACGCAGTCATGTATTTTTCATCTGCAATGCCTACATGTGTACCAAAAATCACGCCATCACCAATTACGGTATTGCTGTTGATGTGGCAGTGGGAGTTTATCAGCGTGTTTGCCCTTATCTTTGCATCAGAGTTTATCTCGCAAAAATTACCTATTACCGTGTTCTCGCCTATCTCGACACGGGGACCGATATAACACCATCCGCATATCCTTGCAGTATCAGATATTTTTGCACTCTCGTGTATGTCGTTGAACTTTCCCACTATTCTAGGCATATCCGGTTCCCAGTCGTCCATGTTTTTTCCAGTCATGTATGTTCTTTACATATTGTGCGCCAACAAGACTCCATTCTGATAGAGTTTTACCGTGTGCAGCCGATATCGCTTCGTGATTGTTGTTTTTTCCTGCCCATAGGTATCCTTTGAGTGCCCAAGGATGCTGGTACAAAAGAACCTTGATCATGATGTATAGTGTCGGATGCTGGCCGATAAACCCAATGATTTTGTTTCCCTACATGTGTTTGTTTTGTGAGCGAGTTACCTGCATTATTTTTTCTTCCAGCTCTTTTTATTGGCATATGTCCACACACCGGTATTGAACTGGTGCCACGGATAGTCCTCGTTTTGCAAGTCCATGGAATTTACGCCAATGTCCTTGAGTGTTACCATTTTGTAAGTGGCGCGCTTTTGTACGCAATCGACCATATAGGTATCTATTCCATTATGAATTTTTTTGAATCCGTCCAAATCCACATTTTCAAAATAATAAGGCCTGAATATTCAGTAATTGCCAGAGAACACACTGTCATTGCGTCGTACCCTGATGCGGTAAAACACGTGTCTGATCAATTGGTCGGGATTCTGGATTAGCAGTTTTTTGGTAAAGGAGACAATGGCATTTTTGTCCATGCCTACCCACCTGTGTGCATTATATGGTTTAACATTTTTGGCATAAACTGTCATGTTTTATAGGCTATTTTAATTTTAAAAAAAGCTGTCCATACTAGGATTCTAAACGTGATGTTTTGCCATATTTTGGCATAGTTTTTTGCCGCACCCGTCCACTAGAACAAAGCCAAAATAATTCCGATGGGTAGGTTTACTTTCGCTTCCACTCGTCTTCAAGCCGTACAATGTCCTCTTCTGAAAAATCGCCAAACGCAATCTCTAGAATCCGCGCCCCACCGTGCCCTCCGACCAGCCTGTGGACTGCGCCCTCACGCACAAAGAGATCATCGCCCGGCACCATACGGGTGCTCTTGCCGTCCAGAATTGCCGTAGCATCGCCGTCCAGCACCCTCCAGTACTCGGATCTGTTCTTGTGGTATTGTAGCGACAGCATGGCATCGGGATTGATTCGGATGATCTTTACTGTGGATTTCTGGTTTATGGTAAACCGCTCAAAATATCCCCACGGCCTGTCGGTTCTGACCGGACTTGGCAAATCCACCATAACACCATCCTGTATATTCCGATTAAAACAGTTTTGCAATCGGGGGCATTCTGCGCTTGTGTTCGCTGGCCCTGTGCAGTGCCATTATGCGCTCCACCAAATCCTGGGCGATCCCTATCCTTGCCGATATCGTCGCAGCATCCCCGCCGCCATCCATCCCCGCCAATATCTTGTCTATTACGGTATAGTCCATTCCAAGCTCGTCGGAGGCATCGTGCCCCTTCCAGAGGTGCGGGCTGGGCTTTTTCTTTACTATATGTGATGGAACCCCTAGAAACCGCCCAAGCTCCTGAACCTGCGTCTTGTAAAGATCGGCTATCGGAAGCATGTCGCTTGCGCCATCGCCGTACTTTGTAAAGTATCCTATCAGGTATTCGCTCTTATCGTCGGTGCCCACTACCAGATAGTTGTTTTTCTGTCCGTAATAGTACAGCATCATGGCACGTATGCGCGCATTAAGGTTTCCCACAGCCTTTTTCATCTGTTCTGTAATATCTTTTGCAACGGCAAGGCGTGAGATCTCACCAATCGGAACGGTAACGTGTCTGATGCCAAGCTTTTCAGCTATCAGTATTCCGTCATCTGTCTCCGAGTCCGGCGTAATGTCCGCATTTGGCATTATCAGGGCAAGACACCTGTCCCCTAGGGCCTTTTTTACCAGATGCGCAATCACGGACGAGTCTATTCCGCCGCTGAGCCCGAATATCGCACCGTCCGCCCCGGCGCCTTCCACCTGGTCACGTATGAACCGTATAGCATTCTTGGTTATCTGCTCATAGTTCAGAGACTGCATGAATTACCTCATTCGTAACGCGCTTTATGTCCTCATCACCAAGGTTTGTGGAAGACGGAAGGTACAGTCCCGTCTTGTATCTTGACTCTGCATTTGGAAACTTTGAATCCCCGGCATATCCCGATGCCACATCCTGCATGTGGAGCGGCTTTGGGTAGGATCTGCAATGTATGTCTTTTTTCTTTAGTTTATCTCGAATCCCGCCCGCCTTTGGGGTAAAGACGTCCACATACCAGCTCGGCATTGCATCATCAAAATCCAACACATCCTTGAGTCCGTCACTATATATCGCATATATCTCGACGAATCTCCTCATGCGCCTCTTTAAATCCTGCAGCTGTACCAGCCCGAACGCCGCCTGGATCTCGGTAAGCTTAAAGTTCACGCCCCACCGGTCATAGTTGTCCGACATTGGCCTGAGCATCTGCCGGTCGTTTCTTCCGTGATCCTTTAGGCGTGTCAGCTTGTCAAACGTCTCCTGATCGTCGCAGCATACGGCGCCGCCCTGGCCGCCCGTGGTGATGTGTTTTGTTGATGCAAAGCTGTACGTGCTGATCTTGTTTTTGGTGTGGTGGTGCACGGCCTGGGCGCAGTCCTCTATATTTGTGACGGAATCAGATATTCTCCCGTTGGCATGGACGGTTATTGACGGCCCATCCGTTCCCCGGAGCAGGCCCATATGGTCCACGTCTGATACCACAGGCGTCCTGCCGGCCGCCAAAAGCGCGTTAAACGCAAATATCCCGTCGTGGGACGGAATGCGCACTGCATCCATGTTTGATGCTGCATGTATGGCACAATACAGCGCCATCGTGCCGCTGGTCACCGCAACGCAGTGCTTGGCCCCGACAAACTCTGCAAAGCTGCGCTCAAACTCACGCACCGTCTTGTGCTCGTTCAGATAGTCAGAGTTTGTGAGTATGTCCGATACCGCCGAGGTCTCCTTTTCCCCCCAGTACGGGACAAATTGGGGAATCATTCCTTTCGCTCTTTCCAGTGCCGTATCAGTATGGGAATGGCAGATTCCGGCGTGTGCTGCGCCTCGAATCCCAGCTCGTCGCGTATGCGGGCAAAGTCCACCGTATAGTCGCGGTCATCGTCCTTTTCGGTAATGTCTATTTTGGCGCCGGCAAGCCCGGCCACCATATCTGCGAGCTCTTTTTTCGTATAGTTTTGCGAGTCGTCGCCCACGTTGTATATTTTTTCCCTGACGGAAGAATCGACCATCATGCGGATGGCCCTTGCAATGTCCGAGACGTGGCATATGGGCCTGTGCGCATTGGGCTGGAACAGGTCTATCGCATTGTGCTCCAGCGCGGTACGGGTAAGGTCGTTGAGGAGCACGTCCCACCGCGTCCTGCCGGCGCCCACGCCGTACGCAGTCGCGCACCGGAGTATGGTGATATTGGGCACGTTGCGCAGCAGGTATTTTTCCGCGTCCACCTTTGTCATGGCGTACATGGAGACGGGCAACAGATCCCCGTCCTCGTTTACCGGCTTTTGTGCCTTGCCATAGTTACTGCACGTGCTCATGAATATCATGCGCTTGTCAAGCTTTACGCAGCAGTCCCCTACCATTTCTGCCATGTACCTGTTTACGAATATGCCCTCCTCCGGGTGCTTGGCAGTCTCGGGCATTGTAAGCGAGGCCATATACACTATGATATCGTGCTGCTTGATGAGGTTCCATGTTGTATGCATGTCTGCGACGCTCTCCTTGACGAATCTTACCTTGTGGCCGCTGAGTATCCTGTGAAAGTAATCTGGCGCAATATCGAACAATAGCGGGTCAAGGACGGTAATGTCGTGGTCCTTGGACTTTAAGAGCTCGTCTATCAGGGTGGAGCCTATGTATCCCAGCCCGCCTATCAGGAGTATTCTCATTGCCGCCCCACCGGGATTACGGTTATGCCGTCACGTGGTACGATGTATCCGAACGGATCAATCACCGTGCTTCCTTCGGGGTATTGGAATTTCTGAAAATATTCATGCTTTGTGCCGATAAAGTACACTGCAGGCCCCCTTTGCATTTCCTTAATGTTGTCCATGCCGTCCACGTACGGATCCCATATGGTTATGGGTATTTTATCCTTGAGTTCGTTGTACAGCCGCATCGAGGAGCTGCCTACAGTGAGGTTCGTCTCTGGCTTGTATGACTTTCCCAGTATTATCTTTGGCATGTCGTATTTATTGATCATGTCTGCAAACCATTCTATGTGGTGTTCGCGCACCATCATGCCTTCGGTATAGATATCGTTGGAGAGATCGTGGCGCTTTGCAAAGTCCGCCAGCGCAATGTTGTCGCGCGGATGGCACCCTCCACCGTCCGGCATTCCGCCCCTCATGTATGACGGACTGATGATCCTCTTGGTGCAATCGGATAACGCGTTTATTACCACGTCGACATCCGCGCCCGCTTTTCTCATTTTATGGCAGACCTCCATCAGGTTGTTTGCAAAGTTGATCTTCATCGTGATAAACGTGTTATAGTTTACCTTTACCAGCTCGGCGTTTATTATGCTCATCTCGTGGAACGGCACGTCAGTTATCGTGCTGTAAAATTCCTTGGCCTTGGCGACTGCCTCGGAGTCGTCTACCCCGAACAGGACTATCTCGGGGTTTAAAAAGTCGTGCACGGTGGTTCCCATGGCGATAAAAAACGGGTTGTAGCACAGCTTTGCGTGCGGGGACAGGAGGGGCTTTATCTCGCGCTGTATTGTCCCGGGCAGTACCGTCGATATTATGATTATGATTCTGTCCTGGCCTAGCTTGTCCAGCTCTGCAGAGACTGCCTTGCATGCAGATTTCAGATACTCGTAATCAAAGTCCGCCGTGGTGTCCGGCAGCTTTGTGATTCCCTCGTACAGGGGGTCGTGCGGCGTCTGTACCGGCATGAATATTATCTCGGATTCCTTTAGCACGTTGGACAGGGGCAGAACGCGGATCTTTGTGTTCTGGAGCAGTTCCGGAACGCCGGCCTCCAGATACGGGATGCTCTTGGTCTCGATATACTCTTTGATCTTTGGGTTAATGTCGTATCCTGTTACGGTGTGGCCTTTTGACTCGATGGCCAGCGCGGACGGCAGGCCTAGCTTGCCCAGTCCGACAAAACCCACGTTCATCATATGGACGGCATATGGTTCATATATAAAATAT
This sequence comes from Cenarchaeum sp., assembly GCA_965212015.1. Taxonomy (GTDB): domain Archaea; phylum Thermoproteota; class Nitrososphaeria; order Nitrososphaerales; family Nitrosopumilaceae; genus Cenarchaeum. Next base: position 1,511,979 of record OZ243037.1, on the reverse strand, counting down.
GTGAGGGTTTGGGCAATGCCCTTCCGGCAATATGTAGACATGGGTTGAAATTTCTAGTGCGAGATTGTGGCTCCATTAAAGCACTTGACTGGCCATAGTCTCCATGACGATAAAGTCACGGTCCTGATTATTATGATTTGTTTCTAGGGCAAATTTCAATTCCCGGTTCCGCATATATGTCAAAAAAATCACGTATTGGAGTCTTTTTTTAATATGCCGTCTATTTTTGCCAGAATCTGCTTTTGAAAGTTGTCAAAATCATACTGCTTGATATGCTCACATAGTTTTGGAAGATAATGATCATACTCTCCGGCCAAGGCATGCCTGACTTTGTTCGCAGCATCATCTGCCGAATTTGTCTCATACCGAAGTTCTGCAAACGGAACAGTGTCTGCAAGTGCCGTATTGTCTGGAACTATGGGTATGCAACCTGATGCCATTGCTTCTATAACCGTAATTCCAAATCCCTCCCTGGATGCGGCATGGAGATAAACCTTGGATTCTGCAAGATCATTCACTATAGTGTCAAAATCAACATTGTGCTTTAGTGTCACATTCTCAGATGCCGCCGCTTTCAGTTCGTCGTAATATTGCAGAGATCCTTCATAATCGGTAGAACCAAGGCAGATGGATTTTACGCCGATATCACCCATGACTTTGATTAGTAATTCCCAGTTTTTTGCGCGGTCATATCTTGCCAGCGAGACTATTCCGTCTTTTTTGCTCATCTGTTTGTATTTATTCAGGTATATGGCGGGTGGGATTACAATGGTTTGCTTTGGGTTGAGTCTTTTTTGGGTGTCTGTAGAGTTGGTTATCACATGGATATTTTCGTTGCTGCACATGTTGTCAAAGTCGCCAACAAAACCTCCGTATATTTTTTTTCTCATGTAATGTCTGATTCCCTTGGAATTTTTGATCCTTTGTCGTATTTGTTCATGATAATGGTGCCCGTCATGCGAATATATGAGAATGGGGATTGATTGGTGGGGCAACGATGTTTCATTTGGCTGTATGATTAGATCAAAGTTTTTCAACCTCTGGAACCTGTATCGGACATATAGGAATGCCCACCAGACGATCTTGGGTTTGATGATCTTGTATTTTTTAATCCATGCAGGAAGAAAGTGCTTTAGGGCGATATCTGGCGGATATGTTTCCTGTTTTGTGTATGGCGTAAATATTGTAATATGGTATTTTTTGCTTTCATGCAGTACGCGGATTATATCACGGGATACCTGCTCCCCGCCCCCACGAGTCCCATCGATTGGGAGATATATGGCGATTTTTTGGCGATTCATGTTTGGGTCGTATTGTCCGTTTGTCATCATGTGATCATTATTTACTAATATGGATTTAAATGATACTTTCCTTCATGTATCGTACGTTGATACTACTTTTTATTACCACACACGATATGCTATGATCTCAGTCCAAAATTTGAGATCAAGAATTCAAAGTCCTAAAATTAGATGGCAAACACACAGTATACACGTAAAAAACGGCAAATTTGGGATGGGGTGTATCATATCAGGCATCCGTGACAGGATCAACAAGGGATACGGCTTTTTTCATTACTTTGTATATGGTGCCATTTTTTACTTTTTCGTCATTTTCAGAGCTAGCCATGAAATCATAGATTTTTTCCGGCTTAAATTCTTTTTTCTGATTTTTATCCTTTCGCCAAGGCATGCCGTATGACTTTAGTTCATCTTCTAGATCTGTTTTCAACATGATCACACCACGCGAATTATCCTCATAATCAGAATCCGCCATAGCAACATACGGCATGTTATATTCCGAGAGAAGTGAAATATAATGAGGCAGTTGTGTTTTGCTGCCAACATTGACTAGTACAATGTCGTTTTTTTCAATTTCATTTCCACATCTTGCCGATAACCCCATCATGGCATATTCGTCAGTTATACCTTCGACTAAAATTACACATTTACCAAAGAATATCTGAGGCCTAAAATTTGCAGTCTTTACATCCATGATAAAATTATCAGATTTTTGATTAACAGTGCTTGTGCTGTTTTGTTTGTTGACATAAAACAGTTCTTTTGTTTTATCAGATAACAACTGATGGGTCACCAATAATGGGGAATGGGTAATCAGCGAAATTTGGTTTTCAAAACTATGAAAATATTTGGATCGAGCATCAAAGTCATCCAATTCGGCATTTCCTTTTCCATAATTATTCAGATAATTTGTCATTTTTTTAATATTGTTTGGATGCAAGTGTGTTTCGGGCTCATCAAAAAACACTGATTGGCCTTTTTTGCCATGTATTTGATAAAGAATATAAAGCATCTGAAAGTATCCTGCCGATGATTTCTCTAGGGGGAATTCTTTTTCACGCTCATGTATGATAATATGTTTCTTCTGTTGTTCGCCTTTACGTATTTCAAACAGCATTCCAGAAAAAATTTTCGAAAAACTTGATTTTATTTCTTCATAGTCTCTTTCCTGATTGTTCTTCATGACAAACAACATATTTGCAAAATCATTAATTGGTGGTCGCATTTCCTCAATTAGGAATAATCCTTTATGTAAGAATTTTGTGATCAAATGAAATATGGATATTTCACTGCCGGCCACCATATTTGCATCCACAAATTTAAAGATCTGCGGAATAAATTCACGATTGTCAGTTGGTAATATAACCATATTGCATGGAATGGAACATTTTTCATTTCTTATTGAAAAAAATGACTTAATATTATTGGAGAATGGAGGAGAATATAAAATTGTTTGAAACAATGCAGGAGCATGGATTTTATGTATTTGTTGGTATGACGTTATTTTACTTCGCATACCTCTTATGATTGTGGGAACAGCGATCAAATTTTCATTGAGAATGATTTTATCTGTATAAAATGCCTCATTAGGCTGGTGATTAACAAATGTGATCCCGTTGGATATTCTCAAGATTACCTCCGCTGGCAAGTCATCATTTGCAGATTTACTCCATTTGATGACTATTTGAATTCGTGAAAAATCGCGATCCAAGTCATCTGTTACATTTGGATTGCGAAATATCACTGAATTTAGCATTCGTGACTCGGATTTTGTCAACAAGAGATTCAACGATAAAAGAGAATATCCATCACTATGTTTGGATTTTGAATCCATTTTTAAATGTTGTATGAAATCGATATTTTTCAACATGTTTAATATTCTCAATATGTTTGATTTGCCTGAATTATTTGGGCCAACTATCACATTATTTTGTTTGAGGGTAAAAGTGACATCTTCATATGACAGGATATTATGTATGGTAATTTTTTCTATTTGCAACAACATGTGTGCCATACTAATGAATAAAAATCTTTTATGCGACATAGGCAGGCATGGCCACGCCTATATTGAGAATGCTCTCAATGTATTTTTTGAACATATTATGACAGATATAGCGCGATCTGAGGATCCATCCTGTCACAGACAGATCACGTTTTTAAAAATACGACACACAGGCAGAACACAAGACTTATTGAGCGCAAAAATCACACCAAAATCACATGAAGATCTGGTTTGACATACTAACCCCCAAACAGCTGCTCTTTTTCGAGCCCATGGCAAGGGACCTGAAAAAGAGCCACAAAATACTGTGCACCTCCCGCAGATACGGCGAAGTGACATCAATCGCCAGGATAAAAAAATTCCCGCTGACCCTTGCCGGCAGGTACGGCGGTGCGGAAAAGTACGGCAAGCTAGAATCCAGCCTGCAAAGATGCATGATACTCTCAAAATTAATCCACAAATTCGCACCCGACCTGACGATAAGCTTTTGCTCGCCGGACGCATCCCGCGTATCCCACGGCATGGGAATCCGACACATTGCATTTAACGACTCGCCGCACCACACCGCGGCGCTAAAGCTCTCAATCCCACTGATACAAAAACTGCTTACCCCATGGATAATCCCAAAGAGGGAATTTACAAAGTTCGGAATCGCGCCAAAAGACATCATACCGTACAGGGCAATCGATGCGGCGCCCATGATAAAGAGAATCACAAAGTCAAAGCCCGTATTTGACACGGAAAAAAAGACCATCCTCATCCGGCTTGCAGAGGATCAAGCAGCATACATAAAAAAACACGCATCAAACCCCATAATCGAAAACATCCTAAAGCAGCATGGGGATCAGAACGTTATAGTACTGTACAGATATGATGACCAGAAAAAGGCACTCGAAGAAACATTCGGAAGCAGGATAAAGACGCAGGGCATGATGTATGACGGCAAGTCCCTGCTTCAGGGATGCGACGTATTTGTCGGCTCCGGCGGCACCATGACGGCAGAATCCGCACTGCTGGGCACGCCCACGATATCGTACGATGCCGCGCCAAATCTAATAGAAAAATATCTGGTAAGAAAAAAGATCATAACCCGGCAGAGAGACCCAAAAAAGATCCCATACACCATACAGTACATGCTGAATAAAAAACCAGACAACAGGGCAGAAAACATGCTAAAATCCATGGAAGACCCATACGACAAGCTGCGCCAGATCATAAAAACAGGCTAACTCTGACAGATAACTATACCCTGTTAAAGATCATCCTTTTCATACGGGATAGAACTACAATCCACAGTATAACAAGCAGGACGGCAATTATGGCCTTTATGACCGACAGGGCAAACGGGTGCAGATCCTCTGCGGGTACGGAAAACGAGCCCAGCGTGGTGAGAATACCCCCGCCTATAATCATCAAGCCCCACATGAGAAACACAAAGGCGTAAAGCGACCTCAAAGTTTCACGCCCATAAGAAACGCCGTGATTACTGCCAGTATGCCGGAGAATGTGGCAAGCTTTAATATCTCGCGCACTATCTGCCCCTCGGTCATTGGGATTTTTGACACTATAATGCGCACCAGACTTATCGGCGCCCTAGGATCCTTCGAGGCGTTCAGCTTTAAATCATCCGTAAGAAACGCAGGCTTTACCTTTATCTCGCGATGCTCCACTATGCGCTTTACGCTAGAGAGGAACAAAAACGAGTTTATTATGGCGGGCAGTATGGCGATTGCGGCAACAATCTCGACCTGCCCCACTATGGCAAGCGCCCCGTACATGCCGCCAAAGGCCAGCGCCCCAGAGTCGCCGGGAAATATCCTGCTTGGAGACTTGTGGTACTTGTAAAAGGCAAGCGAGACAAATATCAGGGGAAGGCTGGCAAGGGCAATGGTGTAATTCTGGACTATCACCAGGCATATGGTGAGGGATATGCCGGCAATTGCCATGAATCCGCTGGCCGCCCCGTTAAAGACGTCTATGGAGTTTATGGTGTTTCCGGTGATTGGAATCATTATCACTATAATGCCCAGGTATAGCAGCGGAATGTGCACCGAGCCGAATATCGGAAATGCCAAGTCGGTGCCATACGCACCCAATGCGAGTATCGGGACTGCGGCAAAGGCCAGTGCCAGCGGCTTGAACCAGCCGCCCATGGCCTTTTTGTCGTCAACCCACCCGACTGCAAAGGCAATCGCACTGGATGCCAGTATGGCAAGAACCTCCACATGCGGAAAAAAAGCATACAGTGCAATCTCGGATGTTATAATACCCGCAATTATGGCAGGCCCCCCCGGCCTGGGTATTGCCGGCTTGTCCTTTTTGTGCATGTCAGGAACCGTCATGTTGCGGCGGGCAAGGTACCTTATCAGATATGGCGTAATACAGTATACGGTTGCAAATGCGACTATACAGACTATACAGGCAGCGAGTATGTGCTCTAGTGCGCCGTCCAATGCCATTTTAGGGGTATGGTCACGTTATAAACTCTGCCGGCATGCGCCGCAAGACTGGCAGGTATTCGTCAAAAACCCCTCCAGTTTGAGGCCGGCACGTCCTAGTTTGTCGAAAAACTGTCCCGTAAAAGACGATTCTGCCGTGTCAGATCCAAATTAGAATGATTAAAATGCCTTCAAAGGCCAAGAAATCGTGATGGATGCCAATTGGTTGGAAGTGATAACCAACAGTGTTGTGATAATCTCGGTCATTGGATCGCCAGCAGTGTACTTTGTAAAGAAACGATTAGACAAGAATACGAGTCGTAATAACGCAGGATGTTCCATATTGGATGAGATAAACGATATTCAGCATTATCTTGGCGATGATAGCAAGATTGAACCAATACGTCATATTTATGATGATGGTCAAAAGATCAAATTTCGTCCCGTATACGTGGGCCATGTTGGGTTTCAAAGTGCAATTCATTCGGGGCATTACGCCTTATTTTCCAAAGATCTTCAAAAAATATTGAATCCACTTTATCTTAAAATGGAACTGAACAACAAAATGATGGATAAAAACCAGGATCTGTTCATATTTTCAAAGCGTAATGATATAGAATTGGGAACTGCCGACTATCACAAACTTGTGATAAATGTCTGGATACAGCTGACAGACGTGCAAAATGAGATACTAACGTATATTCAAGCTGCCAAAAACCAGCTAGAAAAAGAAATTAAGATTGCTTGACGTCCATTTTAGGCTCTGTGTCTTTGTTTGCGCCGTATGGAAATGTACACACATAGACGTCTTTTATGACATGTTTCTCTGATTTGTCCATGAGTTTAATTGGATGTCATTCCTTATTAAGTTTGATGGTATCAAGTTGTTACCGCTTTACACTCCAGCTCCTTGAGCCTATTTGCATGGATAAAACTCCCAAATTCGGCCTGATCGCCTTAATCTGTCTGGAACAATCCGCGATCCGTCCAAATTTAGTCCAGTTGGCCTTAAAAAGGCCCAAAAGCAATCCAATATACGAATTCGCGTTCAGATACGCACAAAATTTCACTAAAAACCGGTCAACTGCACCAGAATGAGAACTACCAGATTGTCCTGTCAAAATAGTTCATTCCCTGTCCGATACAGGGCAGTGATTGCCGGAATTGTACAAGACGGCATGCACGGGAAATGCGGTAAGGACAGAGGCCCTCCGAACACGGGGAAAATACCGCATTTGCCAGAATGCAAGCCCGGAATTTGGCGGATTCACGCGGATGAACGGACCTGCCATAAAACAAGGCATGACGCACGTTCAGAAAACCCTAGTATATGGTCCGGATGGACTCAAAGCCCTCATCCATATGTGGAATCTCCATGTCCCTGTGAAATCTGTCCAAGATTTTCTTGGGTATGGGCTTTTTGCGCAACTGGTTCTGGCTGTACGCCCTTTGGATGTTTGTAAAGAATATGGCGCTTACCTCGGCGCCGTACCTTCTGGCAAGGCAGATGTGCTGCAGGCGTATCCTGCGGGTCACATTGGTGTCATCGACTAGCACGTCCCTGCCCGTATCCAGGGATTCTCTCATAATCACATACTCGACTTGCCTGTTTTTACTAATAGGGTATGGCGACAGCCCTGCATCATCCGGCGTATACCGCTTTCGAATCTCTAGCTTTTTTGTGTACGGAAACCCCTTGATTATATCAAGGGACACGTGGGCATGGTCTGGAAACTCTTGCCTGGCAAGCGTCGTCTTGCCGCTTCCCTGAATCCCGATCATAATCACTACCTTCATCACACATCTAGGTAATATCAGGATAAAAAACCGTTGCTGTGGTGTAATTTGGACATATCGCATATAAGCAGAATAGTGTCCAAACCACAGTGATTTTCTGGAGTATTATTTGTCCGGATAAATCCTCAAAAATACACCCGTCACACATGAAAAAACACGTGTCAGAAATAAGCATTGTAAAATCATATTATTAATCCACATGTGTAAAAAGCCCACGCAAATGACATGTGCAATCAGGGCATATCGCGTACACTGCATACTGTGGTTTCTATATCCAGGTTTAATCACGCCGGTAAAATCAAAATAAACAAAACAGATATGTGCCTATGCCAACCAGCATACGGCACAACATAAAGGTGGATCTTAAAAAAAAATAAAAAAACAGACCCTGCCGGGTCGTTTTCAAGTGTGCCTGCCTACATGTCGACTGGCAGATCGTCTGGATTTACGGCATTAGAGCCTGCCTCTATGGCGGCCGTAATCAGACCTTTGTCACGGGTGATGAGCAGCGTGGATTTTGAGATGCTGAACGCGAGGATCTGGCTATCACCATAATGCAGCGTGCTATGGTGACACTCTAGAACCATCGCGGCAGAATTCATCCCGGCAGTAACTGGCTCATACAGCACGGACGCACCCAATCGGTCTTTTAGAATGGATGTTATCGCGTTTTTGTCCAGACCTTTTTTTCCGGCCTCATATACCGTCATCGAGTTCAGGTATACCGGCGAATTCTCAAAATCAATTCGGCAGGCAAGCATGGCTGCTACGTTACGGTTCTCACATATGCGGATTATCGCACAGGTGTCCAGCGTAAAGCCCGTCTCGGATTTGATCATTGTGTTATTGTTCATGTACTGTAATGGCTTTAGTTATATATAAAGATACCTTTATTTACATATAAAGGCAATATTTAATATATAAACGGTGGATATATGACAGATGGTACATTAAAAAAATTCATAATCGTATTATAATAGATTTTTACCCTTTATACTATCATATTTATAGTATCAAAAGATCATAAAGCCATTGGAAGAAAGGATACAGTATTCCGTGCGTGAGATTCAGGCAGAAAAAATACGGGAGCTCGTCGGGAACAGTAAATATCGTAATACAGAGGATTTTCTAAAGACCGCCATAGACATTTTGCTTACCTGGGAGAGCGCGCGTCCCGAGGAATGCATGGTGCTCATGAAGGATTTGATGCCGTTTTCAGCCGAGCAGGAGGCATTCATGAAACAAAGCATGAATTCAGAGGAGAGAAAAAGGCAGTTTGGCGACATGGAGATAGACCGTGACGCCGACGAGATGGTACAGCAAAAAAAGCTGGCAGGATCGGATCATGATCACTTCGAGCTGCGCACCAACATTAACCATACAAGAAAATACGTCAGGGCCTTAAAGATCACAAGGCCCAAAAACGTGATTCCGTACGACGGATATCCGCTACTGTCTGGGTTTTACAGCAGAATACTGCCAGTCAAGATAGTGCTGTCCGTGATGTGTGACCTGCTTGAACAGAGCAAGGATTCCAAAGTGGAGCTAAACAAATTGAGGGTTCACGCATACGACATTGCAGAAGAATTTGCCGAAATAATTAACAGGCATGAAAATGAGCACAATATTCTCAGAAACAAGAAAACATCTACCGGCCTTCCCAAGAAGGGCAGGGACGACAAGGATGAAGAAAAGATCTCCATGGCCCAGAAAAGATTCAAAGACCAGTTTATCGGAAAGGTAAGAAAGAACAGGATTACAAAGGTAAATCATTTCGAGGGAGCATTATCTGCCTTGGGATTGGTTTTTGCATTCGAGAGTGGCGGAAAGACGTTCATCTCGCTGACAGATGCAGGAAAGGAATTCTATTTGCTAGAAAATGCAATCATTATGGGAGATGTCAATGCAAGACCGCTGAGCAGACAAGAGGCCGATTTTGTCCTAAAAAAACTGATTCCCAAAAGAAAGCTGGAGTTGAGATTCGTAGAGATAGCACTCAGAATTGTCAGGAATTATCAAAAAGGGATCACACGTCCTGTTGCATCCGACAAGAATTCAAAAATTACCATGATACTAGGCGAGGAGATGAGACAGGCCGTAATCAAATACGTAAAGGAGAATCCCGAGTCCAGCAAGACATACAACCTTGACTCACTTGAGCCTCAAAGTGCCATAGTCGATCGCAAGATCGCCCAGTGGAGACTTGCCACCATGGGAAGGCTTGCAGAGCTCGGGGCGGTAAACTGGAGCATAAACGACAAGGGCGACTCAGAATACAGCATAATCCACAGAGAATCCAAATGATGGGGTCTTGTAGCTGATAATGCCATAATCGCTTGGACGAGTAGAATTTACTATACAAGAAATCATGGGGAATTGTAGCAGCAAGGTATGATTTGGTTATTGGGAATTCGGCTCATGTCAGAACCTAACTCCGGATACGCCCACGGCACATCCAGGATCGTACATCAGAACACGCCGATAATTTCACTGCTCTGCTGGGCCTTGTGGAATTGGGTAAATTTTGGACATTGATGCTTGCATGATAATGATCGTAAAAATCCAAGCATGCCGGTCAGTATTGGATTTATCTGAATATATAAAGAACCTGTCACACCTTGAAGTTAGGGTATATAAAGAACCTGTCACACCTTGAAGTTAGGGTATATAAAGAACCTGTCACACCTTGAAGTTAGGGTATATAAAGAACCTGTCACACCTTGAAGTTAGGGTATATAAAGAACCTGTCACACCTTGAAGTTAGGGTATATAAAGAACCTGTCACACCTTGAAGTTAGGGTATATAAAGAACCTGTCACACCTTGAAGTTAGGGTATATAAAGAACCTGTCACACCTTGAAGTTAGGGTATATAAAGAACCTGTCACACCTTGAAGTTAGGGTATATAAAGAACCTGTCACACCTTGAAGTTAGGGTATATAAAGAACCTGTCAATAGGCATGAATATGATTAAAGAAAGCACGATACGGGATTTTAACCCATGGTGGGGCGATCCAAAAAGCATCCTAAAGGACAAGCAGATCAAGGAATGGAACGATTCTGAAATAAAGCATGTTCCCGGACTTCAGCACGAGATTGCCTATGATTTTGAGCCTTCCAATACCGTGGTGTATTCGCTGCGTGGCCCAAGACAGGTAGGAAAAACCACACTCATTAAATTGCAGATAAAGGAATTTCTAGAAAAAAACATCTCGCCATGGAATATTTTATATTATACGCTAGACATGGCCGACACAAAACAAGATGTCGTGGATGTAATTGAAACGTACATGAGAATAAGCGCAAAATACCGTAAAAACAATCGCTGCTATATATTTTTGGATGAAGTTACATCGGTAAGGGATTGGCAAAAGGGGATAAAATGGCTAGTTGACGGGGATAAATTAAAAAATTGTACAGTCATGGCCATGGGTTCACAGGCGATCAATATGAGAAATTCAACAGAACGACTTCCGGGTCGTAGAGGTAGGGTTAATGACAGTTATGACAAAGTTTTACTTCCGATGAAATTTTCAGAATATGCCACATTGGCAAGCCAGAACATCAGGAATTTGATTCACGACAACAATCTGTTCTTATCGCAGGATAGAAAAACAATATTTACAAAATTATTAAATCTGGAAATTGATGAGAGTCTGGATAACCTACAAGTACATCAAAATGAACTAACCGAATTGCTAAATGCGTATATGCTGACCGGTGGAATTCCAAAAATAATGGATGAAAAAATAAAAACTGGCACTATTGATGAAAGTTTGTATGCAGTGTATTTGGAAAGCATTACTGGTGAATGGAACAAGATGGCAAAGAATGAAACTCTATTAAAGCAGTTTTGTGGAGCCATAATCAAAAGTCAGAGCAGCCACACATCCTGGAGCAATCTTTCCAAGGAAGCGGCCTTGGGAAGTCCGAATACGGCTTCCGATTATGCTTATACACTAAAAGATTTGTTTGCTCTGTCAATAATCCATCAATACGGGACTGACAAAAAAATTCCAATCATTAAAAGAGACAGAAAATTCTATTTCCGCGATCCATATTTTTTGCACATGTTCAACGGATGGATGAGTGCAAAGGACAGTTTTACTACCAGTCTGGATTACATACACGAGGAGGACAATCAGGGCAAGATTATCGAGGGCATCGTTGCAGATCATCTGATCAGATTGGCATTTGCGTCAAGCAGGAAAAAACAGACATTTGATTATTACAATCACATCTTTTACTGGAAAGATGAAAAGAAAAAAGAGGTGGATTTTGTCCTGTATGACGGACAGGACATCGAGGTTCCAATCGAGGTAAAATACAGGAACAAAATCAACCACACGGAACTGACCGGGCTGACTAGCTTTCTTGATGCTACTGCAACAAAAAGCGGGATTGTAGTCTCCAAACTAGACTTGGACGAAAAGCCAGAATACGTGATCATTCCGGCCTCAATCTTTCTCTTGCTGATATAACGAGCCCGCGCCTAACGGACGGCAGGCACAATACCCTCAAAGCTCGGCCTGTTTCAGGATCTCCCTTGTCTTGGAGGCAAACTTTGCCGCATGGCCGACCAGTCCCCGGGCCCTCTCCTCCGATATTACACCGGCATCATCGTACTGGAACTCGTTTCTCATCTTTCTGCCCCGCTCAAAGGCCGCCAGAGTCTCTACAGAATACCTCCTCTCGTAAACGTGGGCAAACGAGACTGTTGCAACGTGATGCTCGTGACCCTGCGGCCTGTATCCCTTGGAAAACATGAGCCCCCTTGCAGCAAAAAGCATGGAGGTATACGCCGCCGCTTGCGAGTGTCCCCATTCGTCAATTTCCAGCATCTTGCGGGCCGACTTTAGGTTCCTGCGCGAGTTTGCCAGCTCTGTCCTTACCTGCTCCGGACTGGAGACAAACTTTTCCACCAGCCCCTTACGCTGCAAGTCGCTTAAATTCATCCTCGTCCCCCGTTATCATTATAATCGCGTTTGCAATCTCTCGGATCAGCGGCGTCTTTTTTCTTATCTTTTGTCCCAGCTCCTTTTCGGTCCACAGCACAAAGTTGATCTCGCGGCCAATCTCGCGCTCCACCCTCGTGACAATCCCCAAGAGGCGGTCCTCGTGTATGCCGCCTACCACAAAAAGATCGATATCGCTTGCCACGTCCTCTGTCCCGCTTGCAAACGAGCCATATATTGCGGCGTATCGTACGTCCTCTTTATCGAACTTTGCAGACAGCATCTCGCCGAAGAGCTCGTACTTTAAGAATATGCGCCTCATCTCATCATATATGATGCCGCCCTTGTTTATCATATAGAGCATCATGCTTCCCTGGCGGCGCCGCAGTATCAGATCCGTGCCGGCAAGCCTGGCCATCTCCTTGTGCACGGCAGGCGCGCTAAGCCCTATCCTGCGCGCGATATCGTTCAGGTGAAACTCTTTTGTCCCGTTCAGAAACAGCAGCTTTAGTATCAGCACCTGGCTTTTTGTGTGCAGAATGTGGTATAAGGGGCTCTGCACCCGAATTGTTTTCCTTTCTGCCGGCCTTGTTTTGAGCATCTTTTTTCTGACTGATTCCAGCGCCGCAGTGTGTTCTGCCGGCAGCATCTCACAAGCAGCGCCGTCCAGCTGAATCAGCCCGACTCCGAGATTCCGGCAGACAGTCCGGGCCCTTTTGTGAATGCCGTCATACATTGCCAGATACGAATAGTCGGCTGCCTCCTTTTGGTGCATGGCGTGCATTATACCCATGTCCATGTTGCCGTGCGCATCCCTTACCTCCACCATGGCAATCTGCCCGTCCCGCACGCCCACAACGTCTACCATCCTGCCGCGAATCTTTACCTCCCTTTGCACGTCCCAGCCAAGCCCGGCAAGGTATCCTGCCGCCTTTTCTTCTGCCTGCCTCGAGTTCATAAAACACATATTTCTTATTAGTTAATAAACATTAACCAGATAAAAATATGGTTTTATATTACAAGCCATACGGCCTGCGAGCCGGCCCCATACCATACATCAAAACAACTTTAGGCCACGAACCATTATACAGGCCATGAAGGATCACGCCCTTCACTACTGGGTGAGGCACAAGGACGGATATTTGTTTTGTAGCCACTGCGGGGTAAAAAAATCTGGCTAAACATCCACAGACTGATTATACCGTCAGAACTGACTGTCCCTACACTACTGCCTGCGACGCATCGTGGAACATTTGGCTCTTTGCGCAACCTGCCGCAAGCTCGTCGCCTGCGCCGCGCCTCATCAGACCCCGGTAGAGGCCGTCCTCGAGCTTTACGCCCTCGCGCTGCTCCCACTGCTCTACTGTAATGGAATACTTTTTTTGAATCCTGTCCCGGTACCACTCTGGAATCACGTTAAACGCGCAGAACGGAATTATCCGCAGATCCGGCGTCACATAGTGAATGTCGCACCTTTGCAGCCTCTCTAGGTCCTCGTTGTACTTGTCCTGAAAGTGCATCATGCCAAGGAACAGTCCCTTTACGTGCCAGGATCCCACAGAGTCAAAGGAGCGCTTCATCAGTATGTTGCCAAACATCTTTGCCAGATCGAGTCCCGCCGGCTGCTTTTTGCTGTCAACGAATCCCTTTAGCTTTCTGACCACTTCTAGCATTGTAAAGTACTTGTTTTTGCCGGAGCGAATCTCTTCGGCCTTGTCCTCAAATAATTCCAGCATTCCCTGTATGTCGCAGAACTTTGTCAGCGGGACGAACTTTTTCGTCTCTTCGTCCTCAAAGATGTACGTGCCAGCACCGCACGCAAAATGAATGGAAAGCTCGTACTTTGGCTTGCTTGAGAACGCCTCTATGACGTTGGTCAGCGGCATGCAGCTTGGGACGGGGAACCAGTCGTCTATGGTGACCTCGCCTCCCGTCTGCTCCTCGATTCTCTGAATGCAGTCAGGTACTGTAATCCTGTACTTTTCACGCTCAGTCTTGCCCATCCTTCCGGTCAGCGAGACTGGCTGAAAGTTTACGGCGTGTACCACGTCCATGTTCTTTTGGGCGTACCGTATGATGCCGCCCAGCTCGTGGTCGTTGATTGACTTAATCACGGTGGGCACAAAGACCACCGTGGTGCCGGTCTTTCTGCAGCTGTCAAGGGCGTGCGGAATCTCCCAGTGGTTCTTTGGGTTGGTTCTGGCAGTGACGCCATCAAAGCTCAGATAGAGATTGTTGCATCCGGCCAGCCTCACGTCGCGGGCCGCCTCCGGATCCATTGCGTGCCTGATTCCGTTGGTGTTCATCTGTATGTGATCGACGCCCTCTTCTTTCATGATTTTAATTACACTTGTAATGTCCTCCCTGAGCATCGGCTCGCCGCCGGTGATCTGCATCGAGTTTCCCGGGATTGGGCGCTCCGCCCTGAGGGTCTTCATCATTGCGCGGACCTGATCCTGCGAGGGCTCGTACATGTATGCGCCCTCGAGGCCCTTTTTGACATAGAAAAAGCAGTACCAGCACGTAAGATCGCACCTGTTCGTGACTATCATGTTTGCCAGTCCGCTGTGGGAGAGGTGGTTTGAGCACAGTCCGCAGTTGTTCGGGCACGAGCACTTTTCTATCATTACGTTCGGCGCGTGTGCGCCCTTGCCGTCCTGCCAGTATGTGCTGAATTTCTGGTATAGCTCAAATGATCCAAAGTACAGCTCCTCGCATTCGCCGTGCGTGGGGCACGTCTTTGTCATGTATACCTTGTCGCCGCGCTCAAAGACCTCGGCATCCAGTATCATGTTGCAGTCAGGGCATATGCTCTGGGTGAACCTGATGGTGGATTTTTTGCCCAGATTCTTTGTAGACTGGTTTGCAATCTGAATTAACGCCATTTACAGTTGGAATTTTTAATGGATAGTATATAATCCATTTCCCCCCCGCCCCCGTGTGAAAATACGTATTAAACGGGGGTTTCCGCCCCCTCCTCTAGGCGTGGATTTTGCGGTATTGGCGCCCTTTTGGAGGTCCCGTGCCGCGCTTTTATAACGAGTTTAAATACGGAATCGAGTCGATCTAGATCGCATGAGCATCACGGACAAGGCCAAAAAGGCGCTAGAACAGATAGGCCTGACAGGGTACGAAATCCGCACATACGTGGCGCTGCTCAAGTCCGGCGAGCTTACCGCGCAGGATTTGAGCCAAAAGTCAGGCGTGCCGTACTCAAAGATCTACGAGGTCCTAGGCACCCTGGAGGAGAAGAGGTGGATTGGCTCGGATAACTCGAGACCCACAAGATACATTGCAAAGTCGCCCTCAACGGGCCTAGAGACTACAAAACTGAAAATTGACGCCGATTTTTCGGACAATAATTCCATAATAACAAGCGAGCTCTCGCCGCTGTACGAAAAGAGCGGCACCAGCGAAAAGCCCGACATTTGGTTTTTGTCAGGGGCAATCAACATTGCAGCAAAGATCCTAGAGATGGTAGAGACGTGCAGAAACGAGGTGCTAATTACCGTCCCCGAGGCAGGCGAGGAGCTCATAAAGCAGGCGCTTCCAAAGCTCAGGCTGCTCCACGACAAGGGAGTCGGCATTACCATACTGACGTCAGACAAGATGGGCAAAGAGTCACTAAAGACGCTCTCCAGGGTGGCATCTGTCAAGGTCAAAAAGGGCCTGTACGGCGGCGGGATAATCTCAGACAGGCGGTACGTGGTGATTCTGCTGGGCCCGGAGATGGGCGAGTCGTCATCAGCAGACACGGTTGCCATATGGGCGGATCACGCAGGACTGGCCGGGTTTGCCAGGGAGTATTTTGAATATTTATTAAAAGATTCAAGGAAGATATGAGGCATGGATGACGCAAAAAAAGAGATACTGTTTGTGGGTACGGCAGAAACCGAGCACGTAGAGATGTACCTCAAGGCCATATGGCACATAAAGGAGCGCGACGAGCCCGTCAAGATAAGCAACATTGCCAAGATACTCAACGTAAAGCAGCCCAGCGTGGTGCAGATGCTAAAAAAGCTAAACACGAAAAAGCTGGTCAGCTATAACAGGGCGGGCATTGTCCTCACAGACGAGGGCGAAAAGGTCGGCTCTGTCATGATGAGAAACAGCAGGCTGCTGGAGGTGCTGATGTTCAGCGCGCTAAAGATAGAGATAAACGAAGAGATGGTCTGCGGAGTAGAGCACCACATGAACAAGCAGTTTACCGACGCACTCTGCACAATGCTTGAGCATCCCAGAAAGTGCCCGCACGGCCTGGACATTCCAGCAGGGGAGTGCTGCGGCATGGCAGATGCCGCGTAATGCCGGTGCAAGACATATATCGCTTTACGGCCCCACCATCTGTCATGGCGTGCTTTTGCGGATGCGACACATACGAAAAGGACTCCAACGGCTTCAAGATTGCGTGCGTAAAATGCGGACACGGGCCGCAAAACCACGACGAGGAGTTTCGCGCCTCTGCCAGGGCAAACGAGGGCCAGAGCCAGAAACGAGACGTGGACTTTGGCTAGTCACTGGCCGATGATTTTTACCAGCACGCGCTTTTTGCGCCGCCCGTCAAACTCGCCGTAAAACACCTGCTCCCAGGTGCCAAAGTCCAGCCTGCCTCCTGTGATCGCTATCGTGACTTCGCGTCCCATCACCTGCCTTTTGAGGTGCGCATCGGCGTTATCCTCGCCGGTCTTGTTGTGGTCGTACATTGCAGTGGGCGCGTGCGGCGCCAGGTCCTCGAGCCACCTTTCATAGTCCCTGTGCAGCCCGCCCTCGTCGTCGTTGATAAACACGCTGGCAGTTATGTGCATGGCGTTTACCAGGCACAGTCCCTCCTGCACCCCGCTTTTTTTCACCAGCGCCTCCACCTTTGGGGTTATGTTCACAAAGGCCCTCCTGGTCTTTGTATTATACTGCAGGTATTCTGTGAGCACCCTCATGGGCAGCGCAACGCCGTACGGCCATAAAAATCAAGGCAGGCTCAGAACTCAAGATCCATATCATCAGTCATCGGGATACGTTCATCAATGCCCGCACCGGCAGCTGGCGCGCTCGCTAATTGAACCTTTCAGGGCAGAAACAGGCTGCATTATTCCGGGAATCCAAAAATATTATTTACGAGGCGGCAGACGCCATAACGTGAACGATCTTACGGAGCTGATGAACCACACGTACGGCCTGTGCGCAGACGGCAGCTATGGCACGGCGCTGGAATATTTCGACGCAATCCTGCAAAAAGATCCGCGCAATGTGACTATACTGATCGACAAGGGAGTCACACTCGAAAACCTGGAAAGGTACGCAGAAGCCATACCGTGCTTTGATGCGGCCATTGCGCTAGAGCCAGAAAACGCAGATGCCTGGACAAACAAGGGCGTGGCGCTGCAGAACCTGGAAAGATACGCCGAAGCCATACCGTGCTATGACGAGGCGCTAAAGGCGGACTGCAATTCCGTTACGGCCCTCACATGCAAGGGGATATCCCTAGGCGAGCTGGGCCGCATAAGGGAGGCGATGCCATACTTTGATGCCGCCCTCAAGCTGGACGGCAGCTATGATCTGGCAATCAGCAGCAAAAAGATTGCGCAAAAGCTCGGGACAATAATTTGACCCCAGGATAAACCAAAACTCACACCATACATGGAGTATCAATTACAAAACAACGATCATGCAAAGATTCCCGTCACCTGCAAAATCCGGCGAGCCGCCGGGGACCATATGGCGCAGGCTGGAGGAGGGCTGGCGGGCCTACAAAAAGGCAAGGCAGGACGGAGACCATACCGCGATGGGCGCGACTGCGGCCAGAATACGGCAGCTGCAGCGTAATCTTGGCACGAGGCAGGCCGAATTTCCCGGACTGCAAGCGGGGGGGCCTCAAAAAGCTTGATAAATGGCGGCGGGCATATGGTAAGGAATGGTAGCCATCGACACCCCGGCATCGCTTGAGAGCTTTCGCAGATTCATCATATCTAGCACCTGCAGCTCGTTTGCCCCGCAGAGCTACATTGATGACTCTGAGATATTCGCAGAAAGAGACGAGAGTCTCGGCTCGATATACGTCGAGGCAGCCGACAAGGTGACCATAAAAAAGATCAGGGACGTCACCTTTGTCAACGCAAGGGACGTGCTCGGGATAATTTACAACTCTAAAAGCGGCAACACCTCGCTGAAATGGAGGCAGATACGCCGCAACAACGGCAAGGTGGCAGGAGAGGCCTCCTCAAACTCGCTGGTAAACCTTGCAGAGACAAACGTGATCACACTGGAATGGGTCACAAACTATGTAAAGAAAAAGACAGAGGAGAACAAGGCAAAGATGGCGGGCTAGCATACCGGTCATGATAACCAAGATAATCGACGGCGAGTCAATCTCCGTCATTGCAGAGGAGTCCGACGACCTGCTCACC
The DNA here is from genome assembly GCA_965212015.1 of Cenarchaeum sp. Lineage (GTDB taxonomy): Archaea > Thermoproteota > Nitrososphaeria > Nitrososphaerales > Nitrosopumilaceae > Cenarchaeum. Next base: position 1,493,085 of record OZ243037.1, on the reverse strand, counting down.
CTGAGGAGGATAATAAAGGCCGGGGACAGGATAGTGGGCAGCACCACGCGGGTGCTAAAGCAGGAAAAGGACTTTGCAAGGCCGGACAAGGGCCGCAGGACCAGGATAAAGATAGCACTCAACGTGAACAGGATCTCACTTGACAACGTGCTTGACAAGCTGAGAATACAGGGGACCATCGCAGAGTCAAACAACGAGTCGGTCCCCCACGGCTCGCACCACTCCATGATAGTGCAGGCAAACGAGGGGATCACCATCACAAAGAGGTGGTCCGCGCTGGAAAAAAGACTGCTAAGGTCAAACTCGTCTCAGTCGGGATTCATCCTGGTGGCAGTGGACACAACGGACTGCGGTATTGCAAGGCTAAAGGGGACGCACCTCCGGATCACGCCAAACATGTACTCAGGTGCCAGCGGAAAAAGATACAAGACTGACTTTGACATTGGCAGGTTTTTTGACGGCATAGCTGGTGCGATCGCCGCCGTAATCAAAAAGGGCGACTCTGTGATAATATTCGGCCCCGGCCAGACAAGAAAAAGGCTTGCAAACCACCTAATAAAGACAAAATGGGACATACGGGTGGTGGAGGGAATCGACTCTGGCGGCGAGGACGGAATCTATATCTTTACAAAGTCCGAAGCGATGAGGGAGATCATGGCAGGCAGCAAGCTTGCCACGGTATCGGGTATAATCGACGAGGTGATGGCAATGGCCAACAAAAAGAGCAACAAGTTTACGATGGGATACGCAGAGACCAGGAGGGCAAACGAGATCGGAGCCATAGACTCGCTGGTGTTCTCTGAAAAGATAATACAGGACGCAGACGAGCAGGAGGTCATGGACTTTTTAAACGACGCCGAGGCCAGGGGCGTAAGGTCGTTTAGCGTCGACTCTACCACCGACGCCGGGCTGCGGGTAACAGGGCTTGGCGGCATGGTGGCAGTTCTGAGATTCGCGCTCAGCTAGTGGATTCTGCCAGCCACCGGAGGTACGAGTCGTTTGCCGATTTGGCCTCAAGCTCGGCAATCTCGGGCACGTCATACGGGTGGGTGTCCTGTATCTCCTGCCTTAGCCTGTCTGCGTTTTTCTGCTCGGTCTTGAATACTGCCAGGTACTCCTGCTGGGCCTCGACTTTTCCCTTCCACGCGTAAACCGACGAGACGGGCAGCATGTTGACGCATGCGGCCAGCCTGCGGGCCACCAGCCGGTTTGCCGTCTGTACGGCCGACTCTTTGCTCGGATACGTGGAGAGTATGATTGCCATCTTCATAGCAACCGATAAATGTATGTGCTTAAAAAAAGTAACAGTCAGTTTGGAATTTGATTTTATCACCGAAAATGCGATAATTTACGTGCTTTTGGCATGGGTTGTAATTCTGGTCGTGGCCAAGGGCCTCAGGCTGCAAAACCACGGCTTTGAGATAAAGGCGTACAGTCTGGTCTACAAGAACGCCTCAGTCCAGTCGCTGCTGACAAGGATGCTCTCGAGGACCAGGAGGGGCATACGCGTGTTTGCAGACATCAGCGTGGTTGCAGGATTCGCCATGATGGGCTTTGCGTTCTGGTTTCTGATATCAAACATTGCGACGTATTTCGTAGAGCCCACAAAATTCGCCGAGGTGACCGTGCTGATACCCGGGGTGACTCTGACCTCGTCGTCTGCCATACTGAACTTTCTTTTGTGCATACCCATAGTGCTTGTCATGCACGAGGGCGCACACGGGATAGTGGCTGCCCTGGAAAGGATAAAGATAAAGACGGGCGGCTTTGCGATCTTTATCGCAATGTTTGCAGGCTTTGTAGAGCCCGACGAGGAAGAGTTTGACAAGGCAAAAAGGATATCAAAGCTGCGCGTTATCGGCGCCGGCGCCACGGCAAACGTCGCCTTTGCCCTGGTACTGGGCCTAATCCTGCTTACAAACCCGCTCTTTGCGCTAATAGTGCCCGAGCCGCTGCTGGGTACGTTTTATGACGCACCCGACGGGGTGCTGGTGCTCTCCCTTATCGAAGATTCCGGCGCGCAGGACGCAGGCATACTGCCAAACGACATCATCAATGCAATAAACGGCATTCCGGTACTCACGCCGCCTGACTTTCAAAAGGTCGATCTGGTGCCGGGCCAGACCGTAAATGTCTCGGTACAGAGGGACGGGCAGTCCCTGGAGCTGCCAGTGGTGGTAATGGAGTCGCCTGACGATCCGGACCGCGGCCTGGTGGGAATAATCAGGGACAATTCTGCGGCATACCAGCCAAAGTACGACTATATAGAGTGGGGCAATCCGCAGTTTTCGCTGTTCCTGCTGTGGCTCTGGATGATCTCGTTTTTCATAGGGATAATCAACATGCTGCCGCTTCCGATACTTGACGGCGGCAAGTTCATCCACAGTATTATCTACAAGAAAATCTCCGACAAGTCAGTCAATGTTGTAATGTGGGGGATTTACGGCGCAACGTTTGTCCTGTTCGGTCTCAACATCGGCCTGTCCTATGCAAAGTCCGGCTGGATATCCATCTAGCGGGCTGGAGAAAAAAAATGGCTAGCCGCGTCCCTGCGCGGCATATCTGCCTTTTTGTCCCCGGATGAAAAACATCGCAGAAACGCCGCCGAATATCCCTGCCGAGAGAACCGCAGAGATGATGACGCCGTCTAGTGCAAAGTACGGCGTTCCAGAGCCGACTGCGTCTGGATCGCGCGCAATTTCCAACTTTATCTTTGCATCGCGGACATTGTCGTAGACATCGCCTATGTTAGTCGACTGCAAGTCGTACTGGGCGAACACCCCTGATGTGGGTACTGCCAGCACGACGAGTGCGGCCAGTGCGCATATTGCCTTGTTCATTATACATGGTACGGCAAAATTGCATATAGCGTTTGATAAAGGCGTGATTTCACCAAACTCTTACATAGCTTGCGGCCGTAACATATGCGTCCTATGAGTGAAAGAAAATCCGGCCCGGCCAATATAACAAAGATTTTTTCCACCAATGATTCCACGCTAAAGACGTTTGCCGAAATTGTCGCAAACAAGTCAAGCAGCGACATGCTGCACCTGCTCTTCAAAAAGGAGCTCACCGCAAACGAGATCGCCACAGGGGCCGGCATCTCGCTGCAGCTGGCAAAGTACCACATTGAAAAGATGCAGTCAATAGGGCTCATCTGCGTCAGCAGGGTGGGCAAGAACTCTAAATCGCGCGACATGAACTATTACACGGCCTCAAAGCTGGCCATAGTAATCACGCACACCGACGTGGCAGAAAAGGCAAGGCAGAGCAAGCTGCTGGCAAAGTCCTTAAAGTCCATTTACCGCCTGTTCGGAGTCGGGGGGGCCGCCGTCGCGTCCATTCTGTCCATAATGCTGACCAGAATAGAGGGCAACTCGCTGCCGGAGCTCGGATGGGCCGGCGGTGCGGAATCGCGCAGCATGGTTCCCAACTCTGTAGACGAGTCAGTCTATCTTGCGCAAAAAAAGATAGACGCCGTGATATCAAACCCGTCGTCGGGATCCGGAACGCCGTTTTTTGATCCGTACAGCGGCACTATTCCGTTTGACACAGGCGAGCTTGCAATCACGATGATCATGCTCGCAGCAATCGGCCTGGCGCTGTCGCTGCCGTTTTTTGCGCGCTCGTGGCGCAAGGATGCGGCACCTGCATGCCGGGCGCCCTGCCGGATTCAAAGGACACAAATACCCTGAAAACAGACCCGCAAGCCGATGAAGTGCGACAGGTGCCCGAATAATCCCGTATACACCAGAAAATATTCAGGCGAGTCGCTTTGCGCAGGATGCTTTTCAGAGTCCATCGTCCGCAAGACTGCAAAGACCATCTCTAGGCACGCCATGATAGGAAACGGGAATCTGGTCTGCGTGGCAGTGTCTGGCGGAAAGGACTCGCTTGCGCTATTACACATACTGGATCAGATGTCAAAGAGCCACAACTTTGGGATAAGGGCAGTAACCATAGACGAGGGGATACCCGGATACCGTGATGAGGCGCTGGAAATAGTGAGGGACTATTGCGGCAAATTGGGCGTGGAGCTCGGGGTCTATTCGTACGGGGACCTCTTTGAGATGACCCTTGATGAGGCGCTGGACCTGAGGGACGCAAAGACCACCTCGTGCGCCATATGCGGGACGCTCAGGCGCCGCGCGATGGATCATGCGGCAAAAGAGATGGGGGCAGACGCAATTGCGACTGGCCACAACCTGGACGACTCGCTGCAGACGTTTCTCATCAACATGATCTCGGGGGACACGGGCAGAATAGGGTGGACGGATCCCGGCGCGTCTTTTGACATTCCAAGAAAGATAAAGCCGTTTTGCGAGATTTACGAGGCAGAGATTGTGTTTTACGCCTTTACCAACGGCATTCCGTTCCAGTCAGAGCCGTGCCCCCACAGAAACGAGGGCATCAGGACTGAGCTGCGCGAGTTTCTCAACAGGCTGGAGGACGGCCACGCAGGCGCAAAAAACAACCTGTACAGGTCGACCCTAAGGGTGTCAGGCGCCATGAGGGGTTTGGACGGCAGGCAAAAGGCGCCCTGCCCGCGCTGCGGCAGCCAGTGCACGGGGGCCATATGCTCCGTGTGCGAGACGCTCGCAAAGCTGCGGGGGGCAAAACCTAATGCAAATATATCATACCCGCCCGAATAATAGACGGTAGTAGGTAGGATCGGGGTGCCAGCCGTGCCCTGTTCTGAAACCGGCTATATGCAGAGATCAGTAACTGTTGGGTAAATCTCTAGAAGGGTAATTCCCGCTTGGCGTGCGGAAATGAAATCACGCCGAGGCGGGTGGTTGCAGGACTGGAATCATCCGAAGGGATGACTTTCAAGACCGAACCATCGAAATGGACGAGGTCCGGGAGGGAGCAATCCTAAGGTGGGGCATCCACGCTTCCTCGTCAACGTGGCGGATCTTGTACGCCTTGAAAAGGGGCCATCCGTCTAGACTGGAACTGACAGGGCTACTGCCACTACACTAGTACAGCACGTCAAACGTAGAGAACTCGCCGGCAAACTTTTCGCTTTTGATTTCAACGCCGGCGACTCGGGCGTTGGCCGGACCCGCATGGCACCACTCGACTACCCGTCCCACTCCGGCATCGTCGCCCTCAAGAACCGCCTCCACCCTGCCGTCGCCCAGGTTTTTCGCCCAGCCGGCAATGCTGTTTTTTCTGGCAGTCACCTTTAGGGCCTGCCTGAAAAACACGCCCTGCACCTTTCCTGTAACGAATATCCGAACCCTGCGCGCCATGCGTAATATAGCGAATCTGCCTTTAATCAATTTTGGCAGGGGCTATCTGCGTTCCTTGATTCTGGCCCTGCCGGTCTTTCTTGCGGCAATGCTTCCCACCTTTGCCCCAGGAGGCGCGTTGCGCGATACGGTGGAGCTCTGTCCCACATGCTGGTGCCGTCCCCCTCCGTGCGGGTGCACGTATGCGGCCTGCGCCACGCCGCGGACTATGGGATACTTTTGCCCCTTTGCGCGGAACTTGCGCCATTTTCCGCCGGCGCTCATCAGCGGGCGCTCGGTGGCCCCGCCGCCTGCAAGCGTTCCAATCATCGCCCTGTTCTTGGAGTTTAGCGTGGCAAACTTGCCGGACGGAAGCTTTAGGACCACGCCGTCATCACCGTGCGAAAAGACAGTCGCGTTTCCGCCGGCTGATTTCACAATCGAGCCGCCGTCGCCAAAATGCTTCTCCACGTTGCATACGGTAGTCCCGTCTGGGATGTTTTGGATGCTGATCACATTACCGTGCTCTACGGTAGACTTTAATCCGAAATTAACAACGGAACCGACGCGGGTCCCCAGGACGGCAGGCACAAAGCACACCGAGCCGTCCTCAAACATGATCTTTGCCAGCGGAGCCTCCCTGCCCCGCTCGTGGACCAGATCCATCACCTTGCCGGCATGCTGCTCTGAGAGGGCAAAACCGGGGTATTTTACGCGTGCTATCTTGCCAGTGGTTGCTGCCCGAAACTGCATGCCTCCACGGCCCCTTCTTCTGACTAGCGGTCTTTTGCCCAAGTAGATCGGTTGGCCCTACCTATGGATTTTAAGCTTGTGATTAAACGCCGGATCCCAAACGCCAAAGGTATAAAAAATAGCCAGCTAGAGCTTCCCCATGAGCCAAAACGCGCTTTCACTCAAGGTATTGGAGGCATATACGCGGGACGTCGGAAGGGGGGTGGCCCGCATAGACTATGACTCCATGGACACCCTGAACGCCTCAACTGGGGACGTAATTGAGATCAAAGGCAAGAGAAGGACGGTCGCAAAGTGCCTTCCCCTGTACCCGTCTGACGAGGGAAAGGGGATAATACGGATTGACGGCCTGGGCAGAAACAATTCCGGAATCGCAATCGGCGACACCATATCGGTGCGAAAGATAAAGGCAGATGCCGCCGAAAAAATAGTGGTGGCCCCGCTGGAGGCCATACCCCCCATCGACGAGAGGTATCTGGCCGACGCCCTGGAGAGCGTGCCGCTCATCAAGGGCGACAATGTCATGGTGCCGTATTTTGGCGGCAGGCTGACGTTTCAGGTAATCGGCGTGACGCCGTCAGCTGATGCGGTCCTAGTCACGCAGAGGACGATATTCCACATTGCAGAAAAAGGCGAGACCCTCAGGGGCGTGCCGCAGGTGACCTACGAGGACATCGGGGGCCTGACTGACGAGATTAAAAAGGTAAGGGAAATGATAGAGCTTCCGCTGAGGCATCCGGAGATATTCGAAAAGCTCGGAATCGAGGCGCCAAAGGGCGTGCTGTTATACGGGCCGCCCGGCACCGGAAAGACGCTGCTTGCAAAGGCAGTTGCCAACGAAAGCAATGCGCATTTTATTAGCATCTCGGGGCCCGAGATAATGAGCAAGTTTTACGGCGAGAGCGAGGCGAGGCTCAGGGAGATATTCAAGGAGGGGCGAGAAAAATCCCCGTCGATAATCTTTGTCGACGAGATTGACTCTATCGCCCCAAAAAGGGAAGAGGTGACCGGCGAGGTGGAGCGGCGCGTCGTCTCGCAGTTGCTCTCGCTGATGGACGGATTGGAGGCGAGGGGAAAGGTAATCGTGATTTCTGCCACAAACAGGCCAAACGCCATAGACCCCGCCCTGCGAAGGCCCGGTCGCTTTGACAGGGAAATCGAGATAAAGGTCCCCGACAAAAAGGGCAGAAAGGACATACTTGCAATACACACAAGGAACATGCCGCTATCGGAGGACGTCAACACCGACAAGATAGCCGCAGTAAGCCACGGCTATGTCGGCGCGGATTTGGAATACCTGTGCAAGGAGGCGGCCATGAAGTGCCTGCGAAGGCTGCTACCGGAGCTCAACATGGAGGACGAAAAGATACCCCCAGAGACGCTTGACAAGCTGATTGTAAACGGCGAGGACTTTCAAAGGGCGCTAATCGAGGTGACGCCGTCCGGAATGAGAGAGGTGTTCATTGAAAACCCCGACGTAAAATGGGAGGACGTCGGCGGACTGGGCACCGTGAAAAAAGAGCTGCAAGAGGCGGTGGAATGGCCCATGAAATATCCAATGCTGTACGACAAGCTGGGCCACAAGATGCCGCGCGGCATACTGCTGCACGGCCCGAGCGGTACCGGAAAGACGCTGCTTGCAAAGGCAGTGGCCACCCAGAGCGAGGCCAACTTTGTCTCAGTCAGGGGTCCGGAGCTGCTATCAAAATGGGTAGGCGAGTCAGAAAGGGGCATCAGGGAGATCTTTCGCAGGGCAAGGCAGGCCTCGCCGTGCGTCATATTCTTCGACGAGATTGACTCTATAGCCCCGATAAGGGGCGCCGGGGGGGAGACTGCGGTAACTGAAAGGGTCGTCAGCCAGCTGCTCACGGAGCTAGACGGCATGGAGAACCTTCACGGGGTGGTGGTGCTTGCCGCCACGAACAGGCCAGACATGATAGATCCGGCGCTTTTGCGCCCGGGCAGGTTTGACAAGATAATATCGATTCCGCTTCCGGACAAGGACAGCAGAAAGAGCATAATTGAGATCAGCTCGCAAGAGATACCCATAGTGAGCGACGCAGATGATCCAGAGCACGTCAACATTGCAAAGATTGCAGAAATGACTGACGGCCTCAGCGGTGCGGACGTGGCAGCCATTGCAAACACCGCAGTATCGCTCGTAATACACGAGTATCTTGACACCCATCCCGACGCAAAGGAGGTGGAGACCAACTCAAAGGAGGCCCGCATAACCATGAAGCACTTTGAGGTGGCAGTAAAAAAGGTGCGCGAGCAAAAGGACCTAAAGATAGGCCAAAAGGTAGTGGCATCATACTACAGATAGGCGCAGGCCCCCACATACCGCTAATAAGAATTCCGCAACAATCCTATACATGGTAATTATTAAAACGCACAGGGGCGCAGGTATGCGAGACGGATAATGACATACGGCATACTGTACGGACTGGTGCTACTGTCCCTTACACTAACAGTCCCCGGCGCGTTTGCCGACGATGCCGTTCCGTTCCACGAAAAATTAAGGATTCACGGCGACATTGTGGACTCTGGCGGCCCGATGCTCGTCGAGATTGTGTACGATAGTAAGTCGTGCGGCTTTTTCCCGGCAGGCACGATGGAGGGCTTTTTCATCTTTTCGCTTGATGCCTCGAGGATGGAGGCCCGGTGCGCCTCTGCTGACGCATACGAGGCGTTCTCGTATTACGGCGGGGGAATCTCGTCGTGGAGCCTCGAGTCATCCTCCGAGGGGATGAACCGCTTTTCTACTGCCGTGGCATTCAGGCTGGTATCGAACATGGTCGAGTCACTAGAGGATTCCATATCAAAGTCGTCCCTCGAGCTAAGGCTGGAAAAGGCAGACGGGCTAGAGCATGTGAAAAAATCAAGGCTGCTCAGGGACATGTTCATGGAGATGGTGCGGAACGACAATGCCATACTGAACCAGATATACAAGGACGGCAATGCCGAGCGCAACCGCAACAGGGTGCTTGACGACATGATGTCGTACGCAGACGACCAGCTTGCCGCCAAAAAGATAGACCGCCAATCATACGACGACATACAAGAGCTGTATTCGCTTGCACTGTTTTACAATTACGCGCACGGCGCCGACGAGCGCGAGAGGCTAATAGACAGAATTCAGGACAGGCTGTACGGTATGTTTGCCACAGGCGAGCCCCCCGGCGCATTACAAGGCATAACAAGCGGCATCAACCGCGCAGGCCACGCGCTGAGCCAGCAGGCGACACGGGATATTGCGCTGTCCTATACCGCCGGGACGCTTGACCATAACGTACTAGTCGCCACAGTAAAGCTGCTGCCGCAGATAGACTATGTAAACTCGATTGCCGACGACGACAAGCTACCCCGCAAGCTCGCATCAGAATGGCTCAGGATACGCGAGGCCATAGGCGAGGCGCAGGACATTGAGGGCATAACCGCACACAAACAGGACATCAAGAGGGCGTACCAGGGCGCCGTACTGCTAAAGGACATAAAAAAGATCGAGTCATTTGCGGGGCAGGGCCACCACCTGAGCGGGGACATAAAACGCATATGGAACTCGCACGTGCACCTCAACAAGGCCGGCTTTGAGGGGATAGTCGCCGAGGCAGACACGATACGCAGGTTTTCTGAAATACTCAAAAAGATAGAGCTTATTGACGGGAATTATGACGACCTCAATGCAGAGTTTGACGACGCAAAGGCCATAAGACAGCACACAATGGAGCTGATAGGGCAGGCCGCAGGCGTGCGGGACCTTGACGACCTTGAGGGGACGCTAGACGCACACGTCAACATGCTAGACGGCTTTGCAGAGGAGTCCAGGAGGCCCACTCCCCCGAACCTCAACTCGTCAGACGATCCCGACAAGCAGGTCAGCAAAAAGCCGATAGACGTTGCAAGGGATCCAAAGATAAGGGCAGAGATGAAAAAGACGTACAGGCTGATAAACAGCAACTATATCGAAAAGGCCCCAGAGTCAGTCACGCACGTGACAAAGCTGCTGTGGCACTCCCTTGAGGCAAAGGCAAAGACTACCACCCTGATTACAGAGGTGCCAAAGATAATAGCGGAGCTAAAAGAGATGAATGCGGCCCTAAAGACTGCAAAGCTAATAGAGGAAAAGTACAAAGAAAAGCTGGCCGGCGTCATAAACCCGCTGCTCCTAAAGCAGAGGGCCGACTTTGACGTCGAAATGCGCAAGGCAAACTCGTTTGCCCAGGTCTCAAAGATACTGGTGCCGTACGGCGAAAAGCTGGGCGTCCTGGCAGGCGTCGACGTCTCGGAGACCCTGGACTCGTACACAAAACAGTACCGGAATCTGGAAAGGCAGGCAGTCGACAATTATGATACAGAGGGACTGGAGGAGATACGCAAGATTCTCGCAGAAATCAAGAGGTTTTCTGGCAAGGACACAAGGAATTTGTCGCCTGATGACACCATAAGGCTAAACGAGCTGTTATACCGGATAGAGTCGAGCATTCCAGAAGAAAGGTTAAAGCAGCGGATTTACTCCGCAGTCGACCACCCCTTCAAGATAAAGCAGCTGCTTCAAAAGGCGCGCGCAATCGAGAATCTGGTCAGTGTGGGCGACGGCAGACACAGGTTTGCCGCAGGATACGAAGAGTTTGCCGCATCGATAAAGGCAAGGGTGGAGCTGGCCCGGGACTCCCTGCTGGTACAAAAGAATCCAGAGCTGGCAGACAGGATGCTGGAGGAGGCGCTAGAGGAGTGGCAAAAGGTCAACGAAGAGTATGTCGAGGGGACGCACGACAGGTTCGTGTACGACATTGCAGAGATAAGGAAGATCAGGTACAACGACCTGCTGGAGAACATGCACGACCTGTTTCCCACGCCGAGCCAGAATCCCATGTATGCAGAGTTTGTAGAGCTAAAAAACAAGATGCAGGAGACCATAAACTATGGGAGCTTGGGGAGCTTTGAGGACGACCTGAAAAAGCTCATAGCGCTTCTGGAGGGCGAAAAGATGCGGGGCGACATATTCTTTGACGTGTCGTACAACGGGACAGAAAAGCTGTGGAGTATAAAGGGCGCAATCAACGAGCCCAAAAACAAGAGGGACTCTGTGGTGTTCAGCGTGCACGATCTGCAGGACGGCAACAACAACCACGGCGTATTCACCCCGGTCAACACACGGGACGGCAACTTTAACACCCTGTGGGAGGCCCCGAAATCCGGCACGTTTGCAATAAAGCTGGATCACGGCAACTCTTCGGCAGTCAGGATAGTGAGCGTGTCGCCGGATCTGTTCTTTGAGCAAAACAAGAGGCAGGCAGAGCACGCCGACGTGGTAGAATTATTCCAGAACTTCAAGAATATAATTGCCAACTTTGGCGGGGACAATTACGAGAAAAACGCGCACAAGTTTGAGACCATAACGGGTATAGTGGACAGGTCGTTGTCCAAAAGCGACACTGCAAAGGCCCAGAAATACACCAGCGTGCTAGAAAAGCTGGTAGAACGGTACGTGCCGGAGCGCTCAAAGCGCACGATAATTGACAGTGAGTTTTCTGGCGATCAGATAATAGTGTCAGGCGCGTTCAAGAAATCAACCCTGTTTGGCGCGCCGGAGCTCGTAACGGTATCCCTTCTGGACACGGACGGCCGGACAATAGACACCCGGGACATACAGGACGACGGCAGCGGGTATTACGAGGTGGCCATCCAGGCGCAAAAGCCCGGGTTTTACGTGCTAAAGATGGTACACGACGGCGGAATGGTGACTGACGTGATAAAGATAGTCGAGCCCAAATGAGAATAGTCAGACACGCGCACTTTTTGGGAAGAATGTCAGGCAAGGTGGGAATTATTGATCTCGCACAAAATGCGCCTGTCTGGATGGTTTAAAATGACAACGTCCCGTCAAGCTTGATTTTTTGCACGTTATCATGCCATTTATCAAAATATTCGCCTTTTTCCGTATGGATCGGAGTAAGCTTTTTGGCTTTAACGCCTTTGGCCAGCTGCTCTATCTGATCCCCGGAACCATGACCCGACACATGGCTTACAGTCCATTTCTCTTCCTTATCCAGCAAGTTAAAGTGAACCAGCCACCGCTTGATTCTATCATGATCCAGCCTCATCTCATCATCAAATGGCTCAGTTGACGAACGAATATACTGGGATCCCGGGGATGGCCTTATGTCTATCAGCTCCTTCAAACCGAAATCACTGCAATAAAACATGTATGTGTCCTGGTGCGAGGATATGTCGCTGTGAATTACCGAGTTTTCACAGTCTATGAATGTCTGCTCCCATTTTTTGTAATCTGCCGATTGTTGATCTTTTGTCCAATGTTCCACATCCTTGTCTATTAGTCCCCATGATTTTTTCGGATTATAGATCACAATTGTGGGATCATCTAACGTGGGATAAATTTTGGTGTAATTTTTGGATTTGGCAAAAAGATTCAGCAGATACGCCTGCTTCATATCTATGGCCAGCTTGCGCCCGGTCTCTTTTGCTGCAAGATAAAACGACTGGAGTCTGTCAAGATCCCGCACAGGATACGTCACGATAACCAGCTCTTTGGCAGAGTTTGTAATATCTATGGCATCCTTTTCAATGTCGTATTCAGTCTTTGACGTGCCGGCATCGACCCTGGTTCCCTCGCACAATATGTGATCCAGATCGGATTCCGCGCAACGCTCTACAAACTTTACACTCTCTTTTTTGCGGCGTCCATGAAACCTCAAATCACCCGTATAGCCGATAGTCCCATTGGACGTATGTATTATAAAGCCGCACACGCCCGGCAGCGAGTGATCAACTGGCACGGGTTCTATCTCTAAAGAACCAATCTTGAATGGCTTGTATGGCTCGATTATCCTGATTTCTCTGTCAAACTCTTCCCTGTTTTTCTTAGAGTTTGCTCGACTCTTGCCACCCTTGGAGTTTTTGTAAATCTGGAAATTCCTCTTGTATTTTATGTATTGCTCATGCCCTCCCGTATCCTGAAACGTCTGCATGATCAGCTTTGTGGCCTCCGTACAGTAAATCGGAATCTCGGGCCTCAGATAGTGAATGTATGCACAGTGATCAACGTGTGCATGGGTAAGCAGCACGCCGTCAAACGCCGTATCGCTTTTGTGATCATTATCCCAGCCCATGTGTTCTGAATAGTCCTTTCTGTATAGGCCGTGAATTTTGGGCAGCAGTCCAAACTCAAACAGATCCCCCATGCCGTTGAGTCCTCGGGGCTGTGTAAACTCGGCAAAATAGCTGTTGGCCTTGCCCATCTGCATGCCAAAATCCAAAAAGACTCTGGCATCCTTGTCTTTCAAAAGAAACTTGTTGCCGCCAATTTCATCCACCCCACCATAAAACGTGATATCCGTCATGGTAGCAGGCACGCTTTGAGATTAATAAACATCATTATTGGCATGGCAGCGCTCCCTGGCGCAGGGCAGAGCCGGCCCCTCCCCATTCGGGTTTGGCTCCCGGCAGGCAAGCTTTTGGCACCAAACAGTATAATTTCCAAAAACAGCAAGGTTAATAAGGTAAAATACCGTACAATACGGTATGATGAAGGCGCGCCTGACATATGTGCCAGTAGAGGTGGCAGACCAATTTGAGGACTTTATAATAGCAAGAGACGAGGAGGTCCTCGGCGCAGTAAAGGCCAGGACGCGCGACTTTAGCACTCTGTCTCTCCTAAAGCTCCTGTACCAGCTCAAAGAGGGGCCCATGACGTTTTCAAACCTGTACTCTGAATCCAAGATAAGGATGAAGAGATCGTTTCTCAACTATCTGCACCTTTGTACAGACTATAACTTTGTAAAGAGGGAAGACGACGGGACGAGGATATTTTATCGCATTACCAAAAAAGGCAAGACAATGCTAGACCTGTTCATAAACAAGGGCGTGTAACTGCACAAACGCCAGGGGCGCAGCCGGCCGTACCGTATTTAAACACGATGTTCGGAAAGAATTTCTAACCAAATAGCTACAAAACACTTAGCTAGCATGATAACTAGATAGAAAAAATCCATGTATATGGACAAGGCGGGTTTTCCAGAGGCGCAGGTTTTCGAAGTCGAGGAAAAAAAGCTTGACGCCCCGGTAATCTTTGCCGGGTTTGTCGGCGCGGGGCTAGTCGGGCCGCTGTCAGTGGGGCACATCATAAAGCAGCTGGACATGAGGGAGATCGGATTCATGAGATCAAGGCACCTGCCGCCGTCAACTGTGTTCATGCGCGGACGGCTGCGCCATCCGTTCCGGTTTTACGCAAACGAAAAGGGGACAATCTGCGCCATAGTCTGCGAGATTACACTCAGGATGGAGGGGCTCTATACCCTGGTCTCGGAGATTCTGGACTGGGCAGAAAAAAAGGGCTCAAATGAGATCATAATCCTGGACGGGGTCGCCAGCGAGAGACATGATGACAAGGCGTACTGTGCAGCAGAGGAGGATCTGTGCAGGCTGATGAAGGACAAAAACATCAGCATGATTCCGCAGGGCTTTATCACGGGCATTCCCGGCGGGATTCTAAACGAGTGCCTCCTAAGAAAGATTCGCGGCATCACGCTGCTAGTCAAGGCAAACAAGGACGTTGCGGATCCGGCAGCTGCTGCCACGCTGATCGAGGCGGTAAACAGGGTATACGACATGGACGTCAGCTCAGAAGACCTGCTAAAGGAGAAGGAAAAGATCGGCACGGACTTTAAAGAAATGTCGCAGAAATACGCAGCGCACCGCGAAGAGATATCCGGAATGTACATGTGAGCCGTCAGGCAAATTCTTTTATTCGCAAAAGACACGCCACACACCATGGCTCTGACCTACAAGGACGCAGGCGTGGACATTGCAAGGATCAAAAAAAGCCAGGCCCGGATGGGCAGGATAATCGCCCAAACCCACAAGGTCCAAAAAAAGGCAAAAATCATGCACGGTTTCGGGCATTACGCGGGAATAGTGGGGCTCCAAAAGGGGGTGAATCTTGCAGTGCATACTGACGGCGTGGGAACCAAGGTCTTGATCGCCTGCCGGATGAAAAAATACGACACTATAGGAATCGACTGTATTGCAATGAATGTCAATGACATAATCTGCACCGGCGCCACCCCCGTCTCCTTTGTGGACTATATCGCAGCAAACAAAAACGACGATGCGATTTTCTCAGAGATCATGCTCGGGCTTGCAAGGGGCGCAAAAAAGGCAGCAGTCCCGATTGTCGGCGGCGAGACGGCGATAATGCCGGACCTGTTTGCAGGCAGGGGGTTTGCATTTGACCTGGCAGGCATGGTGGTGGGACTGGTCTCAAAAAAGGACGTGATACTGGGCGGCAGGATAAGGGCAAATGACGTGATCATTGGCGCATACAGCAGCGGTATACATTCAAACGGGTACACGCTGGCCCGGCGCGCGCTCAAAAAATACTCGCTAAAGGACAGGCCGAGGGGGGTCGGCGCCATCGGCGATGCGCTGCTTGCCCCGACTGAGATTTACGTAAAGCCGGTACTGGAAATTGCAAAAAAGTGCCGCGTGCACGGACTGGCGCACATTACTGGCGGATCGTTTACAAAGCTCTTGCGCCTGAAAAACGCAGGCTTTGAGCTGCACGGCCTTCCCGATGCGCCGCCCATAATGAAGCTGATCGGCGAGCAGGGCGTCGGAAAAACAGAGATGTACAAGACATTCAACATGGGAATAGGCTTTTGCGTCGTCGCACCGAGGGATCAGGAGGATCGGATCGTGTCCGTTTTTAAAAGACATGGGATCAAATCGCAGGCAATAGGGGACGTCACTTCAAAAAAGGGCGTCTTTGTGGACTCTGAAAGGATTGCATGATTGGCAGGAGCCGGAAATTCACTCCTTTCTGCCCGGGGATATCTGCTTATATTGCCACCCGTCATTGCTAACTTGAGGACATGGTTGAGACCCACTTTATTCAGACCATCATAGGCGTAGGAATTTTGCTCTTTGCGGCAAAGCTAATGGCCGAGCTGTTCCTGAGGCTAAAGCTTCCGATCGTCCTGGGCGAGCTTTTGGCAGGAATGATCATAGGGCCGTTTGCGCTGGGGGCGTTTTTGGTCTTTGACGGGGAGCCGATTCTGAGAATCGACAGCGAGATCAGGGTCCTCGGCGAGATCGGCGCGATTGTGATTTTGTTCATGGCGGGGCTGGAAATGACCCCGAAGGAATTCTTGCGCGGAGGCAAGGCGTCCTTTACCGTCGGCACGCTCGGGGTGGTGATACCGTTTTTCGCCGGATTGTGGGTTTTTCAGGCATTTGGCTTTGACGCCCTGCAGTCCATGCTGATTGCCACGGCACTTACTGCCACTAGCATTGCCATCTCGATTCAGGTCCTAAGCGAGTTTGGCAAGATAAAGACCCCGGAGGCGAGGCTGATCATAGGCGCCGCAGTGGTGGATGACATTCTGGCCATAGCGGTGCTCTCAGTAGTCACATCCATTGCAAGCGGGGGAGGCGGGGTAGAAAACATTGACGTGACTCAAGTCATGATTACAATACTGCAGGTGTTGGGATTCTTTGCCATAATGCTGATTGTTGCCGTAATCATCATGCCAAAGGTTGTTACTCCCAGGCTGTGGAAGGCAAAGGGAAGCGTCGAGGGAATAGTTACGGCTGCGTTTTTTGGCGCAGCCGCGCTGGCAGGCTCCATAGGACTCTCCCCGATAGTCGGCGCGTTTGCAGTCGGGATGGCGCTGTCCACCACCAAGGTGTTTGAAAAGGTGGAGCATTTCATAGAAAAGATCGGCCTGATCTTTGCGCCGCTGTTCTTTGCAATCATCGGCGCGCAGGTGGATTTCAGGGAGATCAACGGGGAGATACTGATGCTCAGCGGGATAATCATAGTGATTGCCATTGTGACAAAGCTGTTCGGATGCGGCCTTCCGGCATGGATGTTCCTCAAAAACAAGGCGCAGGGAATGCGCGTCGGAATCGGCATGATATCCAGGGGCGAGGTGGGGCTGATTGTGGCCGGCGTCGGGGTGTCCTCTGGCGTACTGACGGGCAGCGTATACTCTACAATAGTAATAATGGTCGCAGTGACCACCATAATCACGCCAATCTGGCTAAAGCTCGAATACAGAAAGGAAGTAAGAAACGCCAAGCTGTAATGGATGGTGCGGCGCCTTGCCGGTCAAAATGTTTTTTAGGAAAATCTTAAATCATAGGAAAAAACAAAAAATGAGATGGCCGAGGTTGTAATGTTCTGCGTGGCATGCACAAGAGGCGTGAGAAAAAACGAGCTAAAATACGCAGACGGGCGGGTCTTTCACGCCGAATGCTATGCAAAACTAGGAGGAAACTTTGTGGCCCCCGACGCAAGCGTGGCAGAACAGTCGGCAAAGCTAAAGATGGATCTAATTGAGCTAAAAAACCAGCTGACTATACTGAAAAGAAAATCCGGATCAAGGCCAAAGGCAAGGAAAAAGGCCGCGGCAAAAAAGGCCGGTCGTAAAAAGCCAAAGAGCAAGGCCAAAAAGAGCGCAAAAAAGGCCGGGCGTAAAAGGCCAAAGAGCGCGGCAAAAAAGACGGGTCGTAAAAGGCCAAAGAGCGCGGCAAAAAAGACGGGTCGTAAAAGGCCAAAAGGCAAGGCCAAGAAAAATGCTGCAAAAAAACCCAGAAAAGCGGCAAAGGCTGGGCGCAAAAGGCCAAAGAGCGCGGCAGGAAGGACCAAAAAGAGCGCAAAAAAGGCCGGTCGCAAAAGGCGATAGGCGCAGTTAAGGAATTTATGGCAGATTTCTGACTCCAAGTCATGCAGTCCATATCATTCTCTGATGCGTGCAAGGAGATCTCTTGCAATCTGCTTGCCGCCAAAGAGCCCACAAAACGGGAGGTAAAGGCGGAGATCAAAAAAATATGCTTAAAATACTCGCTTGGAAGGATTCCGGGAAACGACGAGATTCTGGCCACCGCGTCAGGTGACGGCTATGCAAGGCTGCAAAGGGTCCTGCTAAAAAAGCCGATAAAGACGGCATCCGGAATAGCTGTGATCGCCCTGATGCCAAAGCCGTACGCCTGTCCGCACGGCAGATGCACGTACTGTCCTGGCGGGACAGAGTTCAACACGCCGAACAGCTATACCGGAATGGAGCCGGCCACAATCAACGCAATCGAAAACATGTACGATCCAAAAAAACAGATTCGCTCAAAGATAGACAAGCTTCTTGCCTACGGCCACGACGTCTCAAAGCTGGAGCTGGTAATAGTGGGCGGGACGTTTCTGTTCATGCCGCGCGACTATCAGGAAAATTTTATAAAATCGTGCTTTGATGCGCTGACGGGGAATGATTCGGAGACGCTAGAGCAGGCGCAGGCAGCCGGCGAGCTGTCCGAATACAGGAATGTGGGATTCACAATAGAGACAAAGCCGGATTACTGCAAGAGGGAGCACGTCGACTCTATGCTGCGCTTTGGGGTCACGCGAGTCGAGATAGGGGTGCAGAGCCTGCAAGAAAAAATATACGAGCTTGTCAACCGGGGGCACACCTATGGTGACGTGGTAGAATCGTTCCAGGTCTCCAAGGACGCCGGATACAAGATTGTCGCACACATGATGCCGGGGCTTCCCACTGCCACGCCGCAGACAGACATTGCAGACTTTGGGCGCCTCTTTGAGGATCCCGATCTCAAGCCGGACATGCTAAAGATCTATCCCTCGCTTGTACTAAAGAACACGCCGCTGTTTGAGGATTACAAGGACGGCAGGTACGTCCCGTACTCTGATGACGACATGATACGCGTCCTGACCGAGGTAAAAAGGAACATTCCAAAATGGGTCAGAATCATGCGCGTGCAGCGGGAGATATCCGCACCGGAGATAGTGGCAGGCCCAAAGTCCGGAAACCTGAGACAGTTTGTCCTGGACAATCTCAAAAGCCGGGGGCTGCGCTGCAGGTGCATCAGGTGCAGGGAGGCAGGACTCTCAAAAAAGACCGCAAGAACAGAGGACTTGAAGCTCGACAGGGCGGACTATCAGTCATCTGGCGGCAGCGAGGTGTTTCTGTCATACGTGGACGCAGACGACTATATCTATGGATTTTTGCGCCTGCGAAATCCCGGCCATATGGCGCACAGGCCGGAGGCAGCTGGTGCCTGCATCGTAAGGGAGCTGCACGTGTACGGCAGGTCCCTCAAGATAGGCGAGAGGCAAAAAGACGAAATACAGCACTCCGGCCTGGGCAAAAGACTGATGGAAGAGGCGCAAAGGATAGCAAGAGAAGAGTTTGATGCGGCCAAGCTGCTAGTCATCAGCGCAGTCGGCACAAGGGAATACTATAGAAGGATGGGCTACCGTCCGGATGGCCCTTATATGGCAAAAAATCTTTCGGGGAGCCATGACTGAAATAATAGGCAGGGGCACGTGGATTGACAAGCTGGCATGCGAGCTCCTAGAGAGGGAAAAGTCGCTCGGGCGGAGCTTGGATCTGCTAAGGGTCGAAAGCGGCCTTGGGGCCTCTGGCATTCCGCACATTGGAAGCCTCGGCGATGCGGTAAGGGCGTACGGCGTAAAGATGGCGCTTGAGGATATGGGATTAAAGTCGGAGCTGATTGCGTACTCTGATGACCTCGACGGGCTGAGAAAGATTCCAGAGGGCCTTCCCGATTCGCTCAAGGAGCACATTGCAAAGCCGGTATCGCTGATTCCCGATCCCTTTGGATGCCACGACTCGTACGGAATGCACATGAGCAGCCTGCTGCTAGACGGGCTGGACTGCCTGGGCATAAAGTACGTCTTTAGGAGTGCAAAGGAGACGTACCAGAGCGGGCTGCTAAAGGGGCAGATACACAAAATCCTGCTCAACGCAGAGAAAATCGGCGCCAAGATTTCAGACATGGTGGGACAGGACAAGTTCCGGAACTATCTTCCATATTTTCCCGTATGCGCCCAGTGCAACAGGCTGTATACGGCAGAGGCGACAGGATACATTGCAGACGAGAAAAAGATCACGTACAGGTGCGGCGATGCGGACATTGGGGGCGGCACAGTCAGGGGCTGCCGGCACGAGGGCGAGGCAGACATTGGAAGGGACATGGGAAAGCTGGCATGGAAGGTGGAATTTGCCGCAAGATGGAGCGCGCTGGATGTCCGCTTTGAGGCGTACGGCAAGGACATTATGGACTCTGTGAGGGTAAATGACTGGGTCGCCGAGGAAATACTCGGGTATCCCCCTCCCCACCACGTAAGGTACGAGATGTTCCTGGACAAGGGAGGAAAAAAGATCTCAAAATCGCTGGGAAACGTGGTGACCTCGCAGAAATGGCTAAAGTACGGGACCCCAAAGTCAATCCTGCTCCTGCTGTACAAGAGAATCACCGGCGCGCGCGAGCTGGGCTTTGAGGACATACCTGCCCTGATGGACGAGTATAACGAGCTGCAAAACATCTATTTTGGCAGGACAAAGCTGGACAACGAGGCAAAAGAGACAAAGTCAAGGGGCCTATTTGAGTATGTCAACCTGCTAGACCCCCCGAATGCCCCCGTCCCGCACGTAAGCTATAGGCTGCTGCTTGAGCTCTCCAGGATATTCAGGGACGACAGGGCTGTACGCGTGACTAAAAAGCTCATAGAGTACAATGTGATAAAGGAGCCGCAAAAAGAGATCGACGAGATGATAGGGCTTGCCGGACGGTACGCCGACGACTTTGATGCGGCAGAAAAGATAGACATAGAGATAGACGACGCCACAAGGGGGGCGCTGGGGGAGCTGGCAGCGGTACTGGACGGCGGTGCGGATCACGACGATCTTCAAAACACCATATACAACATTGCAAAATCAAACAACATACAGCCGAGGGACTTTTTTCAGACCCTCTACAAGATTATCCTCAATACGACGCGGGGCCCCAGAATCGGCCCGTTCATCGCAGACATTGGGGCAAAAAAGGTCGGCGGTATTATCAGGGGGTACGTATGATGGTGCACGACGATCACAACAGGAGAAAGAGCGGCGGGTTTTTCCTAATCATCCTGGGCGCGCTGGTGTTTGTCACCACCCCCCTGTACCTTGCCGACTCGCCCGGACTCGGCACTGCGGCCATTGTATTTGGGTTTCTGGTGGGCGGAATCGGCTTTTATCTCAGCTTTGTGCGCGGACGCAGGACGTGACGGCTTTCCCAAGAATTTTATGACAAGAAAAAAAACGGCACCCATGGACTGGCTCAGGCGGCTAAAAAAGGACGAACCAAAGGACGGTGACGTCCCCGGAACAGAGGTAAAGGCATCAGAGATACACGACTATGTGCTAGACGAGAGAAGGGGCGAGATGAATACCGTGGAAGGCGAGATTGCAAGCAAGCGCGGCAGCCTCGAGTCGATTACCGGCAAGCTTGCAACCGTCAGAAAAGAGTACGACGGCGCAGTCGGCGAGCTAATGACGGTAAAAAAGGAGCTCAATGCGGGAAAAAAAGAGGCCGAATCCATGAGGGTGCAGTATACGCAGATGCAAGAAAAGATGGCGCCGCTCAGGGTGCGGCTGGAGGCAATAGAGGACGGCATCAGGGACAAAAAGCACCAGCTCGACGAGCTGGAAAAATCAAACTCTGTCCTCTCCGAGGTTAAAGACGAGATTGTAAAAAACCAGGCCCGCGCAGGCGAGCTAAAGACGGGGATTGCAGAATCACAGTCCGTGCTTGACCGCATTGAAAAAAAGCGGCGGCAGGCAGAGTCGGAGCTTGCCGGCGTCACGGGCCGCATCAAGGACGCAAGCGGCAAGCTGCAGGGTTTGCAAGACGCACCGGTGCAGGCCGGTTCCCCAGATCCTGCCGAAAAAAAGCACATAGTCGAGGCGGCAAGCGCAGTAGTGGCATCGGTGACCCAAAAGCTAAAGACTGCCGAGGGCGAGCTGGCAATCATCAGAAGGATACTGGAAAAGGAGCGCCGGGAGCACGATGCCACGCGCCAAAAGCTAGAAAGGCTGGAATCCGAAAGAGACTAGGCTATCTCATTACGTCTACCAGCACCAGATCAGAGAGGAAAAAGAACCCTATTCCGCCGCCTATAATGGCGATCCATGCGGCAATGATCTTTAGGCGCGACATCGTACAGTGGTGCGTGATTCCGCTAAATTAGTTTAACCATGAATCAGGCACAGCTCGCAGTCGCAGACCTGCTGCTCTGACTTTGCAAGGCATTTTGCGTGCTGGCCTGCCTGGCACTGCACGCATATCTTTTCAAGATTCTCGACGCTGGTGTATTTTTTTGACTGGTCAAAGCCAAATCCGCCGTCCTGTGGTCCGACCATGCAGGTGTCCTGTGCGGCGGGATATTTCTAGCTTGACTTGTCGTCGTCCTTTTTGGCGTTTCTGTCCCACATGTGCATGTTTCCCCGGATCATAAACGCGCCTACTGCCACTGCGACAATGCCGGCGGCTATAAAGGCGAAAAAACCCACAATCCCGCGCAGTGCCCCCATGGCAGGAATTACGGGCGATTCAATTTCTGTGTTTAGGCATAGTTTTTTTAAATCATGGTGCGTCCTGTGTGTCATGTCGGGGTACATTGAGCGCAGGGCCGTGCATGACGCCGTCGCCTTTTGCCTGGGCCAAAAGGGTGCCACCATAAGGGATCTGGAGGGGCAGGCCGGCCGCAGGTACGGGCAGGACGCATCACAGAACGAATACGGGCGCATGCCGGTGTGGCACAGGAGGGCGGATCTAATAGTATCGGTGGCAAAAAAGCTAAGGATTCATCCGGACATGTGGGGGCCGCACAGGAAAACGAGTGACTTTTACAATGTTATAGACCAAGAGATTGCCAAGCTCAGGGCAGGCGGCGCCGTTGCGGACTGGAGTGCCGGCAGGCGCCTGGGGGTGATGCGGCTGGCGCAAAGACCGGCCGGACGCATGCAGATGAGCACGGAAAAAAGGGCGCGCATGCGCGATCCTGTGGCAGGGGCGTACGCCGACGACCTGAAGCAAAAGTTCCTCGCCATACTCACCAGGGGCAAAAAGGACAATACGTACAAGTTTACGCTTGCAAAGTCGCTTTTGGACTATTGCAGGGAGAACGCCGGCGGTGCGGTGCGGACGCACGAGATATCCTACGAGTATCTGTCGGCCAAGTTTCTAAGATACTATTGGTACCAGGAATACAAGTTCAAGATGAAGCAGGACTTTCACGTGAGGGGCAAGCCAAAGGTCATACGCGCAATCAATGAAGTCTTTGGCAGCAATCCCCCCGGCGACTTTGAGCTGCTGGATAATAACGACATTGAGAGGGCGCGGCAAAAGATACAGAGGACCGTGTTTGGCCACGCCAGATCAAAGACGTCCCTGGTTGTGCCGAGGTTCCAGAACGTTCCGTCCGGCAGCGGCGTCATGGAGGCAAGGGCATTCTATGATTACGACGATGACGCACAAAAGATCTATCTCAGGCCGGAGGCCTTTGAGTTTTTGCGCACAAACGACGCGCTGCTATCAAGGGTGGTCCTTGCAGAATGGGCCAGATACCTGGAAAAGGTCAACCACGCGCTTCCCAGGCTGGTCGCAAAGATAGACCAGGACAGCACGGCGAGGGGATCGCTGCTGGAATACAAGCGGATGTACTTTGAGCACACAGACCACTGCTTTTACTGCGGCGGCAGGCTGGAGCGCGGCGGCATACACGTGGACCACTTTATCCCGTGGTCGTACATATTCGAGGACAGCGCGTGGAATCTGGTCCTCGCATGCAAAGAGTGCAACTGTAAAAAGAGCAGCTCGCTTCCGCACGAGGAATTCCGCGACATACTGATAAGGAGAAACACCCGGCATTACGGGCGGATTCAAAAGCTGAGGGTCTCTTTGGATCAGCTGGACTCAGGCAAGGGCTGGAAGCCGGAAATCATAAACCACTATGAGAACTGTCTTGCGTACGGGTTTGGGACCGTATCGCTGCCATAGACAGAAAAAGGCGGACTCGGCCGGATTCGAACCGGCGACCTAACGCTCCGCAAGCGTTCGCACTATCCATGCTATGCAACGAGTCCCGACACCCCTCAATGGCCAAGCTTAATTTGGATTACGAATGGGCAAAGCTGGCAAAAATGTACGGCGTCTCGTCTGGCTCGCGAAAGGTCCAGACAGTCGGCAGCGACAGCCTCCTGACTGTCCGCATTCCGGCGTCCCGGATTGTCTGGCCCCATCCGGCCAGCCCGTACCGGTCTGCGGGATATTTGCCAGAAACCGTACCGGTAAACGCAACTGTCGCAGCATCCCTCAGGGAACGGTTATGTGATATTTTTTCAACCAGTCCGCGCGCCAGCACGTCTCCGCCCATGTGGGCCAGCCCCCCTATGAAAAATGCGGGACGGGACAGCCCCAGTGACGTATAGTCGAATTTTGCCGCATCCGTACAGGCGGGATCAAAGCTCACCCCCGTGGATTCTGCAATCTGCCCCTGCAGCCCCGCCAGTGCGCCGTCGATCTCTATTCCGTGCGCCCCGAGTCCCAGAATCGCAGCACAGTATGCAATGCGGCCGTCCCCAGAGCCGACATCTACCAGTTCCTGCGCGCCAAGATCCCTTGCTACTAGTGACAGCACGTACGCAGAGAGCATCCACGTGGGGGAGAACGGCGCGCGGCTTGCGCCGTGCGCTATGCTGCCCAGCCAGAACCTGTTAATGTCGCCCTCGTATACAATGCACGGCACAGAGCCGATGCTCTGCTCGTACGAGTTGTAATAGATGGGATTATCCGACGCAAAGCGGTGAATTTTCTCCAGGTGACCGGCATCCATCTGAAGCGATTCGGGTTTTATGGGGACCGGTTCCTGTATGTTGGCCGTACCGGAATACTCTTTTGCAAACGCCCGCCCCAGCCGGACCAGGCTTTCTGCAATATTCTCAAGCATGGCCGTTACCTGTCGTACTGGCCCACAAACTCCCTCACACTCATCATTTCGCGCAGCTCGTCGTATCCGGCAGCCTCGTCACCGGTTCCCGAGCGCATGGCAGTAGTAGTCTTTTCTACTGACTCTGTCAGGCGCGACACGATTGCCGGATGCAGCTCCCCGTCGAATTTTTCAGAGATAAAATCATCCATGCGTGCAATCCTGGCAGGCAGATCCCCCCCGCCCGTGCCAGCCTTTCTGAGCTGGTCCCTTAGCATCACCATGTATGATTTCAGGTTTGTCACCTGGAAATAGACGGATATTATATCGCGCACCGGCAGGCGCCCCGGGTCTGCCAGCGCGTCACGGACTGCGGCCCTTAGCTTTTCTGATTCAGAGTCGAGGTGATCAGACATTTCTTTGAATGGTGCCATTCCCATATGGTTTAGTCTAGCCGCTCTTTATTTGAAAATTTGCCCGCCAGACGGCCCGGATTGCAGTATGGGGCATACTGCGGCATGATCTAGTTAAAATAGCCCCTGACTGATTTTGTGCGTATGACGACAAACTACAAGGATAAGATTGGAGAGCTTGTTGGAATAGAGGTAATAGTCAAAAACGGCATTGATCTTGAAAAACTACGAAAGATGCTGCAGGCGGGCGTAGGCGCAGAGTTTACCACGTACTACTATTACACCATACTCCGTATGCACTGTACGGGCCGGGACGGCGAAGGACTCAAGGAGATAGTCGAGGACGCCAGAATCGAGGACAGAAATCACTTTGAGGCGATGGTTCCCAGGCTGTATGAGATTGGAGGCGAGCTTCCCAGAGACATCCGAAAGTTTGCAGACCTTGCAGGATGTCCTGACGCGTATCTGCCCGACGACTGGGAGAACGTGGAGGAGATTCTCAAGATCCTGCTAGAGGCAGAAAGGTGCGCGATTCGCTCATGGAGCGAGGTGTGCGACTATACTGCCAACAAGGATCACAGGACGTACTCTATCGCGCAGGCAATACTGCAAGAAGAGATAGAGCACGAGGCATGGTTTGTGGAGCTTTTGACAAAGAGGCCCTCAGGGCACTTTAGGCGATCATTTGTCGGCCAGTCACCTCACACCAAGGGACATGGCGGACTGATACACCTGTAGGAATTTATAACATCTTTTTTTTTATTTTTATCATGCCCACCAGAATATGCGACGAATCGGACATCAAGGAGGATTCCATGCAAAAGTATACCGTCGGAAAAAAGGAGATTCTGGTCGGCAGGAGGGGCGGCAGGCTGTTTGCGTGCGACAATGTCTGCCCGCACAGGTACGCCTCGTTGCACAAGGGATACTATAACGGCGAGAACCTGGTGTGCCACATGCACCGATACGAGTTTGACGTCTGCTCTGGCAAGCTGACAAACATGCAGTCCTGGAAGAGGAGCAGCACGTGGGTGGAGCAGAATCCCGAATGGCGCAAATCAGGCGATCTGATAATGTATAATGTCGAGGTAATAGACGGCGCCGTCTGCATCGAGCTGGGCAATTGAGCCAGACGGTCTGGTTTCCAGGCGGCCGGATCTTGTGCCTGTGAATTCAGATACCTGGGCCTGCCGGCTGGAATGGCAGCGTCTGCGGAGCAGGACATTGCAAAACTCGCACTTTTGGAAAACAGCCCGCTCACCCCGATTCTGCCACATGCGTGTATTCCCGCAATCGGGCAAAACCGCAGCTACAAATAATTAATCGCAGAATGGTACCACACACAATGATCAAAGAGGGCGATTCGGTTCCAAAGTTCAAAGCACAGGATGCGGACGGAAACCTTGTCAAATCCTCCGATTTATACGGCAAAAAATGCGTAATCTATTTTTATCCCAGGGACTTTACCCCGGGCTGCACGACAGAGGCCGACGAGTTTTCCAGGGACCATTCAAAGTTCAAAAAGGCCAAAATAGAGATAATAGGCGTCAGTCCGGATGATGTGGACTCGCACAAAAAGTTCTGTACAAAGATGAAAATCCCGTACATGCTGCTTGCAGACACTGAAAAGAGCATTTCAAAGAAATTCGGCGTCTGGGGCAAGAAAAAGTTCATGGGCCGCGAATACATGGGCGTGGCGAGAAGCACCTTTCTTGTGGACGAAAAGGGAAAGGTCTTCAGGGTGTATCCAAAGGTAAAGCCGGCAGGACACGCAAGGGACGTCCTAGAGGCGTTTGCAATAAAATAAAAAAGATTGTTCGGGTCAGAAACCCTTTGGTAGTGTGCCCTTTGAAGACGAAGCGCTTGGATTCTCGGATCGTTTCTTGGCTACCAGCTCCCTTGCTGCCGCCTCTAGTTCGCGCGCCTCTTGTGCATCCTTGTCCAGCCTTGCAAGATAGTCCGCCTCGTATGCATCCAGATCGCTCTTTGGGGCAGTGCCCCTGCTAGGCGATTCCTTTGGCAGTGCCGCATCCGGTTTTGGTGGCTGCGGGGGCGGGGCCTGCTGCGTCTGTGTGGGTGCCTCTACGCCCTCTATCTTGTATCCAAACCCGTCAAAACGCTTGTCGGCGGGATGGTATGCCAGTCGCTGTCTTGTTGCAAAGTAATTGTTGGACGGTGCGGTATACCCCGTGACTTTGGCCTTTTGAAAGTTCCAGTCAGTAGTGGGCGCACTGCCCCTCTTTGCATGCAGCCTCTCAAAGTATCTGTTCGGACCAGGCGAATAACCGGGAGTCTTTGTCTTGTAGTCAAACGGGTTTGACATTGCGGAATCCCTGTAGATGACCTCCAGTGCCTGCGAGTTGTTTGCAAGCGTTGGCGCATCTGGTTTTTTTGCCGGTTTTGGCACCGCTTTTGCCTGCTCTGGTTTTGGAGCGGGCTTGATCTCTGCTGGCTTTGGTTTTGGAGCCGGCTTTGACTTTGACGCCATAGCCATCTGCTTTAGCTGCTTTTCAAGATTGGCAATCTTGTTTTCAAGGTCTTTTTTGCTAGACTTTGAAGATTTTTTTGTAGCCATACGGCCTTTTTTAGACAGGATGCACTTTATTTACATTTTGATCGTCGCCTGCCCCGTGACTGCCTAGTCGGGCTCCCAGAACGGCATTATAAACATGCAGTTGTTGCACCGCCATATCCTCACGTGAATCCCGTTGCTGGCATCTGCCGTGTATGCCCCGTCCCCGTCCCGGTCAACCCTGGGAAGATAGTGCAGGTTCGGGTTTTCGAGCCATTCGTCCTCCCCGCAGTTGGGGCACGCAATGCCTGGCCGCATGAGACCAGTCGTGTCTCGCTACAAAAGTAGTTTTCTGTTACAGGCCGATCTGCGGTACGGCGCAAAAACCGGGGTTTTCAGGGTTCGTGTCCGGGCTGGAAAGGGGTGCCGGCCCCGCTGTAGGGCAAACCAAGTTTTATAAACATAGAGGGCATAACATGCGTGTTGGATGATTTTGAAAAAGAGTATCCCGGATTCGACTGGAAGAACACCCCGGCATACAAGCATCCCGGGGGAAAGGACTGCCCGTGCCCCAAGCACGAGTACATCAGGGAGCAGATTAATTTTACAAAGCAGGTAAACCAAAAGGGTGGGGAGCCAAGCAGGGTGACGTTAAAGTTCTGCCCGGATCACTATATGGTGTACATAAACGAGGTAATTCCCGCAATGCCGTTAAAGTACAAGCTGCTCACAAAAATCGCGCTAAAGGTGGGCGCAATCCAGGTCGAGCAGCTCGCCCACATGCAGTCAGACATGTGTTTTTACTGCAAGTTCGGCTCCGGCGGCCACGGCAGGAAAAGCGAAATTCCGCCCATAGAATAGACTCACGCGGGCCCGACTAGGACCTTGGGCTTGTTTGGCGTGTCGTGATGGCAGCGTTTTCCGCATAATGGGCATTTTTTCCTGTCCAAAAAGATGCACTGGCATATGTGGGACTCGAGGTACGCCTTTGCCGTGCTTGTAAACTCGCCTGTGCCGTTGCAAAACGGGCACTGCGAGCCGAGCAGCTTTATGGTCCCCTCGCCATTGCATACTGCGCATTTTTTATCCCCCAACGGCATCCGTTCATCCGGCTCTAATTATAACGCATCTACACAGCCTGCCGAATCCTGCCTGTACGAATCCAGTTAAGCTTATACTTTGCAAAAATCCAGCTCCATTATGCCAATCGAGGACATGCGGGGATTCATCGGCGCCCTGGAGGACGCAGGCCAGCTAAAAAGGGTAAAAGAGCAGGTCGACGCAGACCTGGAGATTGCAGAGATTCTCCGCAGGACAATGTACTCAAACGGCCCGGCCGTTCTATTCGAGGACGTAAGGGGGTACGGCATGCCCGTTCTGGGCAACGCGTTTGGATCAATGAAAAGAATGGAGATCGGGCTGGAGACTGGGGATTTTACGCAGATCGGGCAGAGGATTGTGGACATGACAAGGATGGACGTCCCGCCGGGACTGTTCGGCAAGCTAAAAAAGCTGCCCGAGCTATCAAAGATGGGCGATGCGTTTCCCAAGCCCGAAAAAAGCGGCCCCGTGACGCAGGTGGTGTCAGACAGCCCGTCGTTTGGGGACATTCCCATACTAAAAACGTGGCCAAACGACGCAGGACGATTCATCACGCTCGGGCTGGTCGCAACAAGGCACCCGGAGACTGGGGTCAGAAATTTGGGCGTATACAGGATGCAGATACTTGATGACACGCACGCGCTGATGCACTGGCAAAAGCACAAGCGCGGCGCGCAGCACTCTGAGATCAGCGGGGGTAAAATTGATGTAGCGGTGATTATCGGGGGCGAGCCTGCAACGGTATTTTCTGCAGTGGCCCCGGTTCCCGAGGGGTTGGACAAGTATCTGTTTGCGGGCATTACCAGAAGGCGGGGAATCAAGACCGTAAAATGCAGGACCATAGACCTGGAGGTTCCGGCAAACGCAGAGATTGTTCTGGAAGGATACGTGGATTCTGCCGATCTCAGAGACGAGGGGCCGTTTGGGGATCACACCGGATATTACACCCCAAAGGAGCCGTATCCCACCTTTACACTGACTGGGGTGATGCGGCGAAAAGAACCGGTATACCTGACTACCGTGGTGGGAAAGCCGGTGCTGGAGGACGCATACATTGGCAAGGTAATAGAGAGGTCGTTTCTGCCGCTAGTCAGGATGTTCCAGCCGGAGGTGGCCGATTTTGCAATGCCGGCATCCGGGTGGTTCCAGGGCTTTGCCATAGTGTCGATCAAAAAGAGATATCCCGGCCAGGCAAAAAAGGTCATGATGGGGCTGTGGGGGCTGGGGCAGCTGGCGCTGACAAAGATCATCGTAATAGTGGATGAGGACGTAAACGTCCACGACATAAACGAGGTCATCTGGGCAGTCACCACCAGGGCCGATGCGGCAAGGGACACCATAATAATAGACAATACGCCAACTGACACGCTGGATCCGGCCTCGCCGCTTGTAAACCTGGGCTCAAAGCTGGGAATCGACGCCACCCAGAAAACCGCCGAAGAGGGATTCAAAAGGGAGATTCAGGAGCAGGTGGCAGCAGACCAGGCGACTGCCGAGCTGGTCGATTCCAGATGGGCAAGCTATGGCATCTAGTGCATCTTTACGGTACAGTAGAAATTGTCGCGCTCTTCTACCTGATAGCCAATCTGGCGGATGGAATCGATTATCTTTTGATCGGTGAGCTCAGTAGAGCGCGAGCCGGTACACGAGACGACCTCCTCCCCTATCAGCGTCCCGCCAAAGTCATCTGCCCCGTACCGCAGGGCCGCCTGGGCCATCCCGACCCCGTTTGTAAGCCATGACGACTGTATGTGCGGTATGAGGCCATCAAAGCAGATCCGCGATATCGCAATCATTTTTAGCAGCTGGTTTCCGCCGGCGCCATACTCCACCGTATGCTCCTGCTGCATGAGCGTGTTGTTTGGCTCAAAGCTCCACGGAATAAATGCCATAAATCCGCCGGTCTTTTCTTGCAGCCGCGTAATCCTGATCAAGTGCTCTGCAATGTCGCGGTTTGACTCTACGTGGCCGTACATCATTGTGGCAGACGCAGGCAGGCCGGCAGAGTGCGCCTCGTCCATAATCCTGACCCACTCGTCGCTTGTAATCTTTTTGGGGCTGATTACATCTTTGACCTCGTCTACCAAAATTTCGGCACCCGCACCTGGGACGCTTTGGAGTCCGGCCTCCTTTAGCCGCAAGAGGACCTCCTTGGTCGACGAGTTTTCAACTCTGGCTATCATGTCAATTTCCGATGCCGACAGGCCGTGTATCCCTATTTCGGGGTACTTTGAGCGGATCATCCTAAAGGCGTCCTCATAGTATTCCAGCGAGAGTCCGGGATTGTGCCCGCCCTGAATGAGCACCTGCCTAATGCCGAACATGTCCCGCGCGGTCCTGACGCGCGCCTCTATCTCGTCTAGGGTGAGCGTGTAGGATTCCTTGTCGTTTGGGGGGCGGTAAAACGCGCAAAACTTGCAGTCAGTTATACACACGTTGGTATAGTTTAGTATAATGTTGTTAACAAAGGACGCCTTGCGCCCGAAGCGCTTTTTTGTCAGGTGTCCTGCCACCATCCCCATCAGGTGCACGTCGTCGGACTCTAATAGCCTCAGGCAGCCGTCCATGCCGGGCCTCTTTCCGTCAAGGGAATCGTCAAGTATGTCCCCGATTTCACTTGAATAAAGCTGCTCAATGATCTGGCTCAATTAACTTGATGTGACGTTTTTTGGAGCTTATTTAATCCTTGAGAGGGGATTTGCCGCAGGAAAGGCCGCAAGAAAAAAGCACGTTATTTTTAAGTAGGACACTACAAGCAGATCACCCATGGTAACAGGATTACAGATCAGGCTGAACCGCATCCTGAGAAAGGGAAAGATGCTCTGCATCCCGATGGATCACGGCATATCCAACGGCCCCATGAAGGGCCTTGAGGATCCGCACTCTGTGATATTTGGCTGCGAGAGCCACGGCCTGACAAGCGTGATTATAAACAAGGGTATTCTCAGGACGATGCCGAGGCCCACAAGGGCGGGCATTTTGGTCCATTATTCGTCCAGTACCATTCTGTCTAGTGCGCCGAACAGAAAGATGCTGACAGGCTCAGTCGCAGAGGCCGTCAGGCTCGGCGCAGACGGGGTTTCTCTCCACATAAACATTGGCGGAAAAGAAGAGCCAGAAATGCTCGAGCAGCTGGGGGCAATAGCAGGCGAGTGCCACAAGTGGAGCGTGCCTTTGCTTGCAATGATGTATCCGCGCGGCGAAAACATCAAAAACCCGCACGATCCGGACATTGTAGCCCACGTTGCAAGAATCGGCGCCGAGCTTGGGGCGGACATTGTAAAGACGCTGTACACGGGGGATGCCGACTCGTTTGCCAGAATTGTAAAGAGCACGCCGGTGCCGGTGGTGATTGCCGGCGGGCCAAAGGCAAATACTGACATGGACGTGCTGCAAATGACAGAAGACGCCATGGGTGCAGGCGCCAAGGGCGTGACGTACGGCCGCAACATATTTGCGCACAAAAACCCGCCAAAAATGGTGCAGGCGCTGGCCGGAATTATTTTCAGAGGCGAGACTGCCAAGGAAGTTGCAAAAAAGCTTGGCTAGAAAGGATCTCATAATTGCGCCAAAGGTTCCCAGGGCGCAGCTGGCAAAATTTCTGCACCAGCTGGAAAAAGAGGGCATAGGTACAGTATACCTGAATCCCGGGGATCTGGGCAGCTCAAAGCTTGACACCGTACACACGTCTGGCGCGGCAAAGTACGTGGTGCTGGACAAAAATGCGCCAAAACCCAGGGGCAGAAAGGCCGGCCGCAGATTCAAGGTGCGCTCCAATGACGACATTGAAGACGTGCTAAATGAGGCAAAAAAGGGGCTTGACTTTGTAATAGTGGAGGTAAGGGACTGGAAGATAATCCCGCTAGAGAACATTATTGCAAAGCTGCACAGGATTCACACAAAGATATTTGCCATTGCAAAAAGCCCAGAGGAGGTCAGAAAGATGTTCTCTATATTAGAAATCGGGGTGGACGGTGCGATATTTGCCGCATCCTCGATAGGCGAGGTAAGGGAAGCCCTCGTATACCTGGGATCCCGGAGCTATGAGCTGGGCACGGCAAAGATTACAGAGATAAAGGAGGTCGGCGACGGCGAGCGCGTCTGCGTGGACACTGCCTCGATGCTCCACAGGGGCGAGGGCATGCTGGTGGGAAACAGGTCGAACTTTATGTTTTTGGTCCACAACGAGTCGGTGGGATCCTCCTTTACGTCGCCGAGGCCGTTTCGGGTGAACGCAGGCGCGGTACACTGCTATACGCTGGGCACCGACGGCACTACTAGATACCTCTCTGAGATAGAGACCGGAACAGAGGTGCTCATACTGGATTCCAAGGGAAAGGCAAGGCGGGCGACTGTCGGAAGATCAAAGGTGGAGCGGAGGCCGATGCTGATGATAAAGGCAAAGATCGGAGGCGAGATAGGCGGAATAATCGCGCAGGACGCAGAGACGATACGGTTTGTAAAGCCAAACGGCCGCCTGGTCTCAGTCACGCACCTCAAAAAGGGCGACACCGTGCTGGTCCACTGCACACCTGCAACCGGAAGGCATTTCGGAATGGAGGTCTCTGACGAGTATATCGTTGAGAAATAATGAAGTACAAGACGTGCGTATCCATTGCAGAAAATAGCCCGAAAAAACTCTGTTCCGTCCTCAGGCGGGCGCTAAAAGAGTCCGACTTTGCAGAGCTGCGCCTTGACTTTCTTAATCCGTCGCAGGTTCCAGAGGCGCTAAACCTCGCAGGGAGGCACCTTGGCCGGACCGTCTGCACGCTGAGGCCAAAGTCAGAGGGCGGGCGGTTTTCGGGGACAGAAAAGGAGCGCAGATCAATTCTTAGGCTGATTGCCAGCTATGATCCGTTTCTGATTGATGTCGAGTTTAACGCCATAAAAAAGGACAGGGCGCTTGCGGCATTCATAAAAAAGACCGGTACTGACATGCTCGTCTCGTGGCACGATTTTCGCAGGACGCCTGGAATCGGGGTGCTACAGAGGCGTCTTGCCGAGATGAGGCGGTACTCCAGATACGTGAAAATCGTAACGAGTGCAAAAAAAATCCATGACGCATCATACGTGCTTGCGCTGTATGCCTGCGCCAAGGACACCAGCCTGGTTGCGTTTGCAATGGGGGATCTGGGCAGGATTTCAAGGATTCTGTGCCTGTACATGGGAAGCCCGTTTACCTATGTCTCGCTGGGAAGGCCGGTGGCACCGGGACAGTTCAGCCTGAGGCAGATCAAAAGGATCATCTAGGCCGGCCAGGACCCCGTACCCGGAATGGTAACCGGTTAGGTTCAAGAGGGATGTTTGGATCCGCAGGTACGGAACCTAGCCTGTTACCCGGAATGCCGGCAGTGTAAACCCGTAACGGATTGGTTTTTTGCAAAATCCGGCGGATCCGCAGACCAGACCCCGAACAATTTAGTTTAAATGAATCATGCCCGTGAAAAAATTATGGCGGCCACATACGCGGTAATCGGCGATCCGATAGACCACTCCCTCTCGCCGAACATACACAATGCGGCATTCAAGGAGACGGGCCTCGAGTGCACCTATATCGCGTACAGGATTCCAAAGGACGAGCTAGAGGAGGGCATAGAGTCGCTCAAAAAAATAAACATTGCCGGATTCAACGTTACAGTCCCCCACAAAATCGGGATGATAAAGTACCTTGACAGGATGGACGAGGACTGCAGCGTGATCGGTGCTGCCAATACCGTGACGCATGCGGACGGGGTTCTAAAGGGGTACAATACGGACATGGACGGATTCATGGATCCCATCAAAAAGAGGAACATACAGGTAAGGGATGCCAGCGTGCTGCTGCTAGGCTCGGGCGGGGCCGCAAGGGCCATAACTGCCGCATTTGCAAAAGAAAAGGCAGGCAGCATTACAATCGCAAGCAGGAATCTGCAAAAAGCAGGCGAGCTGGCGTGGCTTGCAATAAACCTGGGCCTCAATTCAGACTCGACGAGACTCGAGGACGCAGACGGGATCGCCGGAAGATACAAGTTCATAGTGAATGCCACCCCGATTGGGCTGAGGGGCGAGCAGAGCCCGATTCGGTCAGTCCCCAAGAGCTCCGTCATATACGATATAGTGTACATGCCGATGAACACGGATCTGATAAAAAAATCCAAAAAAGCAGGCG
The DNA here is from genome assembly GCA_965212015.1 of Cenarchaeum sp. Lineage (GTDB taxonomy): Archaea > Thermoproteota > Nitrososphaeria > Nitrososphaerales > Nitrosopumilaceae > Cenarchaeum. Next base: position 1,458,119 of record OZ243037.1, on the reverse strand, counting down.
CCACCACAATCTACGGATACGAAATGCTTCTGGGACAGGCATGCAGGTCCTTTGAGATATGGCACAAAAAAAAGGCCCCGTACGAGGCAATGAAAAAGGCAGTGCTGGGTGGTTTCTAATGATAGCGCGGGCCGGCATCCACGGCGCCGTATCCATAGTAAACGCAATAGCCACAGGACGGGGGGCCACACTGGGAATAGACCTCGGGGTGCGCGCAAGAGTCGAGACGTCCCGGGGAAGCGGCATAGCCATAGAGTCAGAGACGCGCAGCATCAGCTCCCGGCTGATAACCAAGACCATCCAAAGGGTGGTTCCGAAAAAAGAGCTGGAAAAAAACAGGGTGCGCGTGGTGCTAGAGTCGGACATTCCGGTGGGATACGGGCTAAAGAGCTCCAGTGCAATCTCGTCATCCGTTGCCCTTGCGTGCACCAGACTGTTCCGGGGAAGAGTGGATGACTCGCAGGTGCTGCTTGCCGGCGTGAATGCGTCCATCGAGACCCGGGTCAGCGTGACGGGAGCATATGACGACGCATGTGCGTGCTATTACGGCGGGTTTGTGGTGACTGACAATCACAGGCGGAGAATAGTCCACTCGCAAAAAAGCCCAAAGGATCTGTTTGCGGTGATACTCGTCCCCAAGTCAAGAAAGCGCGGAAACATAAAAAAATTAAAGTCACTCACGCCCGTGTTTGAAAGGGCGTGGAGCCTTGCCAGAAAGTCAGACTATTGGAACGCAATGGTGCTAAACGGGCTTGCCACGTCGGCAATACTGGACTCCAGTCCCGGCATAATTGCCGACCTGATGGGAAGGGGCGCCCTTGGCGCATCAGTGTCCGGGAATGGTCCTGCCATAGCGGCCGTGACAAAAAAGGCAAACATTAACGGGATAAAAAAAGTATTCTCCGCACTCGACGGGCGCATAATCACGTCGCGCGTAAACAACAAAAAGGCAGAGGTACATGTCCTGTAGAACCACAAGGGGAATGCTAGACGGGAGAATTGCATGTCCGTCCAGCAAGAGCTATTCGCACAGGGCCGTCTTTGCTGCTGCGCTGTCGCGCACTACTAGCAGGATACAGGACGTATTGAAATCAGAGGATGTGGAATCCACAATACGGGCGTGCCGGGGGTTTGGCGCGAAAATTCACTGGGAGGACTCTACCCTTATGGTAAAAGGCGGCGGCCCCATACTGCCTGCCAGGATTGATGCGGCAAACTCGGGGACCACGATAAGAATTGCGGCGGCCATCGCGGGGCTGGGTGATGGAGAATCTTCCCTTACGGGGGATGGCAGCTTGAGAAAAAGGCCAATGATGCCGCTGCTTGCCGCCTTGGAATCAATGGGTGCAAAATGCACATCAGACGGTGGAAATCCCCCGGTTACCATTAGCGGGATAATTGCAGGCGGCCAGGTGGGCATTTCAGGGGACGTATCAAGCCAGTTTGTCTCTGCGCTAATGCTGGCAGCACCCCTCACAGAAAAGGGCATTACACTGGAGATAGGCGGTCATCTGGTATCAAGGCCGTACCTTGATGCTACAATTGCCACGATGGAAAAATTTGGCGCAACAGTCGATACAATCAAAGTGTACAAAAAATACTCCATTCCGCCCCAGCCGTACAGCGGCACTGACTTTGTCGTGCCGTCAGATGCCTCAAATCTGGCCCTGCTGCTGTCGGCAGCCGTACTGGTAGGCGACGGGCTGTCAATTGGGATCAAAACCACTAGTCTGCCACAGGGCGATGACGCGTTTTTGGACATACTGGGCAAGCTGGGAGTTATGGTAGCTGAAAAGGATGGCGTGCTAGTCACAAAATCCCCCGAAAAACTGAACGGGGGAAGGTTTGATTTGAACAATACGCCGGATCTCCTGCCGGCGCTTGCCATTCTGGCGCTAAAGTCAAAAAACCCGATTGAGATTTACAATGTGGGCCACGCGCGGCTCAAGGAGACTGACCGGATAAAAATACTGTGTGACGAGCTGGCAAAGGCGGGACTGGACATACAAGAGAGACCCGACGGGATGGTCATAAAGCCCGGAGAGCCTGCCAGGGCCGACTTTGATTCCCATAATGACCACAGGCTGGCTATGGCGTTTTGCATAGCCGGCATATACATCGGAGAGTGCACAGTCTCTGATATCGAATCCGCAGCCGTGTCATATCCTGACTTTGTCGGCGATATCAACCGGGCCGGCGGGCGCATAACCCTTGCATAGGAATTATAAGCATCCGGTGACTAGCTGTAATTATTGTCTGGTAGCTCAATAGGAAAGAGGCTCGTTCTGACGAGCTTTGGCGAGAGTCACGGAAGATGCGTCGGCGCCGTATTGGACGGATGTCCGGCCGGCATGAAGCTCGAGGAAAACGACATACAGGGAATGCTGAACCAGAGAAGGCCCGGCCAGTCCGGAATAACCACGCAGAGAAAGGAGGACGATACAGTCGACATAATCTCGGGCGTCTTTAAAAACCGCACCACGGGGGCCCCAATTACGATGATAATATGGAACAAGGATCAGAGATCAGAGGCGTACGAGGGACTACAAACAAAGCTGCGCCCCGGACACGCCGACTATCCGGCAATGATAAAGTACAAAAAGTTCAACGACTATCGCGGCGGCGGCCGCTTTTCGGGACGGCTTACCGCAACCCACGTAATGGGCGGCGCAATAGCAAGAAAGCTGATCAGAGAGACGCTCGGCATAGAGGTCAATTCCTATACCGTACAGATTGGAAAGATAAAGGCAAATTCTGGAATACAGGGAAGGCCGGAATCAATCTATTCAAACGATGTCAGGTGTCCTGATTCCAAGACTGCCGAAAAGATGAGGGACGCCATTGTTTCTGCGAGAAAGGAAAAGGACTCGCTTGGCGGGATAATAGAGTCGGTGGTGACCGGCCTGCCGGTAGGACTCGGCGATCCCGTCTTTGGCTCGCTGGAATCAGACATTAGCAGGGCGGTATACTCGATTCCGTCGGTAAAGGGGATAGAGTTTGGCTCCGGCTTTGAGGGATCCTCCAAGCTCGGCTCGCAGAACAACGACCTGTATCAGGTCGAGGGCGGCAAAATAACCACAAGGACCAACAATGCCGGCGGCATCCTGGGCGGAATCTCAAACGGGATGCCCATTACAATGAGAGTCGCATTCAAGCCCGCATCGTCAATCGCCCAGGAGCAGGACACAGTAGACATTGACACCAAAAAGCCTGCGCGGCTGCTAGTCGAGGGAAGGCACGACCCCTGCGTGGTGCCGCGGGCCCCGCCGGTGGTGGATGCGCTAGTCTCACTTGTTATAGCCGATCACGCCTTGCAGGGCGGGTTCATAAAGCCGGTATTATAGCCATGTCCGATATAGAGACCCTGCGCAACAAGATTGATGCGACCACGCTAGAGATGATAAGGCTGCTCAAGGACAGGACCGACACGGTAAGGCAGATAGGCGAGATTAAAAAAAACGCCGGCATGCAGGTGACTGACAGGCAGAGGGAGAACAGCCTCCGCCGGAGTGTGGTTGAGCTGTGCGGTATAATAGGACTGGACGAGTCCATTGCCACAAAGTTTTTGAATTTTCTAATCAACGAGTCAATCAAGGTACAGTCAGCAAAGCAGACGCACCTCTCTATGTTTCACCGGGCAAAGGCGCTAGAGGCGCAGGGAAAAAAAATAATCCACATGGAGATAGGCGAGCCGGACTTTATGCCGCCGCCGGACGCAAGGCGCGCACTCGGCGAGGCGTGCGAGAAGGGATTCACAAAGTACGGCCCGGCAGGCGGCCTGCCACAATTGCGCTACGCGCTGGCACAGTACGCATCAGAAAAGTTCCACCCCGGAATAGAGCAGGATAACATACTGGTGAGTCCCGGCGCAAGGTTTTGCGTGTTTCTTGCAATCACCACTTTGTTGAATCCTGGTGATGAGATTATCATAATAGATCCGTCGTGGCCCGCATACAAGGACTGTGCGATAAATGCGGGAATAAAGGTACAAAGCATAGGGACCACGCTTGAGGGAAAATGGGAGCCGGATATTGGCGAGATTAAAGACGCAATAAATGCAAACACCCGCATGATAGTGCTGAATTATCCGAACAATCCCACCGGAAAGATTCTAAACGCTGACATTCAGGACGGAATAATGTCGCTTGCGCGGCGCAACGACCTGTACGTTTTGAGTGATGAGATTTACTCCGAATACTCTTTCAAGGACTGGAACAGCGTCCTAAAGTACGGATACGACAAGAGCATAATTACGCAGTCGTTCTCAAAGTCGCACGCAATGACGGGATTCAGGATTGGATACGCAATAGCAAAAAGGGACGTTATAGACAGGATGGTGAGGCTGCAGGCACTGTGCCTTACCAGCGTGGCAGAACCAATCCAGTACTCCGCCATAGAGGCCTTAGGGGCGGATATCTCGGCGAATTCCGGTACGATTCAAAAAAGGCTCAAAATGCTCTCTAGTATGGCAGAGGGCCTCGGCCTGGAATTTGCAAGGCCGGATGGGGCGATGTACCTGTTTGCAAGGGCAAAAAAGTGCCCAGATGGCGTCCGGATGGCCAATAGTCTTTTAGAGCACGGGTTGGCAGTAGTATCGGGGGAAGGATTTGGAGAATATAGGGATTTTATCAGGATTTCTGCATGCCAGGACGAAAAGAAACTAATGGAGGGCATGGGTATACTCGGCGACGTGCTAGGGGGCAAATAATGGGCAAAAATATCACAATCATAGGGGCAGGCGGCAAGATGGGCAGATGGTTTGCAAAGTTTTTCCTCGAAAAGGGCTACAAGGTGACCGGATATGACTCCGAAAACAAGCTCGCAGGCAAGGCGATAATAAAGTCCGAATCCCTGGTGGGTGCAATCCTGCAGGCCGACTATGTGGTGCTCTGTACGCCGACCCGCAGGACGCCAGAAATAATCAGGCTGATCGCAAAAGAGATGAAGCGCGGAACATATCTGATAGAGATCTCGTCGCAAAAGTCAAAGACAATGTCGGCCCTCTCAAAGATTCCCCCAAAGATAAACCCCATATGCATACACCCAATGTTCGGACCCGGCACAAGAAAGATAAAAAACCAGAACATAATTGCAATCCCCGTAAAGGACGCAAAAAAAGAGCTCGCAGTAATCAAGGATTTGTTCGAGGGGGCGAATTTTGTCACCATAGACGCAAGCGAGCACGACAAAAAAATAGCGGTGATTCTTGGCCTGACCCATCTGGTGAATTTGGTCTATGCAAGCGTAATCTCAAAGGACGAGAAAAGCACGCTGACTGAAAAAATGTCCGGAACCACGTTCAGGGCGCAAAAGATACTGGCAGCAAGCATACTGACAGAGTCACCAGAGCTAATCGAGACCATAATCTCAAACCCCGAGATCAGAAAGTATGCCGAGGAATTCTGGAAGGACATTGGAAGGCTGCTCACATCAGTCCAGGAGGGAAAGACAGAGGAGATCATAAACTATATCAAGGCATGCCAGGAGAGGCTTTCAAAGAATACAGACCTGGAGGATTCCTACAAAAAGCTCACAACGATGGTAAACGTTATAGACAGAAAATAGCCATGCATTCCACAGAGATAGTGACGTCCTTTATCACCAGGGACGGCAAGTTTTTGCTTCTTAAAAGGAGCCAGCAGGTAAGGTCGATGAAGGGGCTGTGGGCGGCAGTAAGCGGCATAATAGAAAAAGGCGAGCAGCCCCTAGATAGAGCAAAGATAGAGATTTACGAGGAGGTGGGAATCGGCAGCTCTGATATTTGCCTCGTAAAATCCTCAAAGGCCACCAGGGCCAGCTCGCCGCAGTACAAAAACCACGAGTGGATAATCTGGCCGTTTTTGTTTTCAACGTCTTGCACCAGAATAAGGCTGAACTGGGAGAATTCGGATTACACGTGGGTGGAAAAAAGCCAGATATCTGACTATGATACGGTGCCCAACCTCTCAAGGGTGCTGGCTGGCCTGCTCTAGGTCCTGCTTTTCGTACTTTCTCTGCTGTGGCAGCATAATGTACACGCAGGCGCCGCCGCACATTGTACACGGAACATTGTTTCCCGGATGCTGGCCGGTCCTGCTGTGGATTCGCGCAGCCTCTTCGGGGTCGATTGACAGCGCAAGCTGCGCCTCCCAGTCAAGCGTGCGCCTGGCCTGCGTCATTTTGAGATCCCACTTTATGGCCTTGTCCCTGATCTTTACAAGATCGCCTGCGTGTGCGGCAATACGGTACGCAATCAGCCCCGCCTTTACCTCAGAGGCATCAGGCAGCGCCAAATGCTCTGACGGGGTCAGATAGCATAATAGGTCGACTCCCTCGCTTGCGGAAATTGCCGCCCCTATGGCGCTGGCGATATGATCGTGGCCGGATGCGACATCTGTCACAAGCGGGCCGAGTACATAGTACGGGACCTCGCCTATCATGGACTTTGCAAGCCTGACGTTTGCGGCAATCTCGTTGAGCGGGACGTGGCCGGGGCCCTCGACCATCACCTGTATGTCCTTTTCATTGGCCCTCTTTGTGAGCTGGGCAACGTTGATCATTTCCTGTACCTGCAGCTCGTCGTGCGAGTCAAGAATGGATCCCGGACGCAGTGCGTCGCCCAGACTGAATGTAACGTCGTACTTTGCTGCAAGCTCTATCAGATAGTCAAAATTGGAATGGTACGGGTTTTCCTTGTCGTGTCTGAGCATCCATGCGGCAGTTATTGTGCCGCCCTTGCTTACCACGCCGCCGTACCTCTGCACCTTGAGGATGCGCTTTGCAATGTGTTTGGTGATTCCGGCGTGAATCGTGGTATAGTCTACGCCGTCTTTAATATTGTTCTCAAAGGCGTTTATGAAATCGTCTTCGGTAAGGTTGAGCGGGTCCTTGTGTACGGTTACTGCCCTATTATATGCCTCATAGATTGGAACCGTTCCAAATGTTATAGGGGCGGCCTCAAGAAGAGACCTGCGTATCCCCCCGATATCGCCCCCGTCGCTGAGATCCATTATGGTGTCGGCGTGGTACTTTACGGCGACCTTTGCCTTTTCTATCTCCTCGTCCAGGTTGACGTTTAGCGTGGAGGTGCCAATGTTTACGTTTACCTTGGTTTTTAGGCCCCGGCCGATTCCCACGTTGTGGATTTTTTGCGGCCTCGTATTGTTGCTGGGGATGATTATGGATCCCTTTGCCATCTTTGGCAAAAGCCACTCTAGCGTAACGTCCTCGTCCTTTGCAACCTGCCTCATCTGATCGGTTGCCACCCCCCTTCGTGCGGAGCTAATCTGCGTAGCCACGCCACATCAAACGCATAGGCCAAATTTAAACAGTCATGATGGCGCCTGATCGCAGAATTCCGGATCAGGGTTATATGCGAGATTGGCGTAACTGGTGTGATTGATGGTGAGAATGATAAGGGAATGCAGGCACTGCGGCAGGGAGTTTCAGGGCGGTACGGACGAGTTTTGCTCGTTTAAATGCGTCCAAGAGACGTCATAATCGGGTATTTTCAGGCATATGGCGGATTTCGCAATAATAATTAGAATGAGGAATGGTGGAATATACGCTTGAATGTGCTGTGTATAGGGGGCTCGGATCCGTCGTCTGGAGCGGGAATACAAAGCGACGTCATGGCCGCCTCCGCCCTGGGTTGCCACGCCTTTACGGCCATTACGGCAGTGACGGGGCAGAACACGTCGGGTTTTTCCGGGGCGGAATCGGTGTCGGGTGCAATGCTGGAATCGCAGATTGATTCCATACTGTCTGATTTTGAGGTCAATTCGGTAAAGATTGGCATGGTGCTGAATATGCGGAATATACGGGCGATTTACAGGAAAATTGCAGGGCTGGGCGTTCCCGTTATAGTCGATCCCGTGATAAAATCAACTACCGGCGGGATTCTGCTGGAGAAAAATGCGCTGGGCGGCTTTAAAAAATTTATAATTCCGATGGCCAGTATAATTACGCCCAATGTGCGCGAGCTGGGGATACTCTCGGGCAGAGTGGTCAGAGGGGGAAATAGTATTGCGCCTGCGGCCAATACACTGATGGAATTGGGTGCAAAAAATGTAATCGTTACGGGTTTAGAGTCAGGCGGAATGGTGTATGATTATGTTTTCTCTGGGAATGAGCAAAGGGTAATGTCAGGCAAAAAGATTGCCATAACGAACCACGGCAGCGGATGCGACTATTCTGCGGCATTAGCTTGTGCAATCGCAGGAGGGAATAGTATAATGGAGTCCGCTATAATTGCAAAAAAATTCGCGCGCAATTCCATCAAAAACGCGGTATCACTTGGTAGCGGGATTGCAATTACAAAATATATGCAGAGCGGGGATGCTCTAAAATTGAAAAAGGCGATAAGTGACTTTACCGCACAGAAAAAAATATGGAACCACATACCGGAGTGTCAGACAAATTTTGTATTTGCCAGAAAAAACCCGAAATCCACAAAGGATATACTCGGTCTGGACGGCAGAATCATCAGGGCCGGAAAAAAGGTAATCGTTGCAGGCGGTATAATATTTGGCGGATCAAGGCACGTTGCAGCAGCCGTACTAGAGATGAGCAAAAAATTTCCCGGCATTAGATCCGGGGTCAACATAAGGTATAGTGCGGACACTATACAGAGAATCCGCAAAAAAGGCCTAACAGTGGCACGCTATGACAGAAAGGGCGAGCCGGAATCTGTAAAATCAAGGGAGGGCTCGTCGGTTTCCTGGGGGATTAAAAGTGTTATAAAAAATATGGCGCATCCTCCCGATGCCGTGTATCACGAGGGGGATTTTGGAAAAGAGCCGATGATAATTGTTTTTGGTAAAGAGCCGGATGATGTGGTAAGAAAAATTTCCGCATGGGTTTAGGGGTACGAGTCCGGAATTTCCGATATTGGGTCAGATTTTTGTGGTTGAATAAAGGCGGATCCTGAGCTCATCCGGAGCGGATGTCTCATAGTTAGCATTACACCAACGGAACCGTGTTGTGTTTGTGATATTCCGTTTTTTAAATGTTAGGTATTCTGGCATAGGTTTGTGGGTTTTGGACGGGATTGCCTGATCGATTCTGGACTATTCTGGTCATCCATAAAATGTGACGGAATGGACGGGATATCGAATATTGTTCATAACTAATAATAACCAGCGTAATGCAGAAAATCACGTGATGTATCCAATGAAAAATCAAATATTTAGAAAAATGGGTTTGGAGTTAAACAGGATGAAAGATGCCGGCAAAGTAGATTTGGGGTTTTTAGACCACATACTTGAATTCAAGCATTATCTGAACAAAATCAAAACTCGGTGGTTGGAAAATCCAAATAATGATGGTTTTTACTTCTATCAGGCTGCCTATAACATGGAGTTGATCGCAGATCAAATGTATGCCAGATTTGAAGATGCAGGAAAAACAAAAGACAGATCCGTTGTAGCCGATGATGCGCTTGCACTTTTGCCTCAGTTTGACAAAACACTTGATTTGCTGGAATCAAGCGATATTTCTACCGCATCAATCGACAAAATTCTTGATCAGACAGGAATTTTACGTGATGTTGCTGCAGATAAAAATTTGTTAGAGCCCATTGAGGTTGACAGAAAATCCATAGATGTCGATAATTTAAGGTCAAATTTTACTGCACTTATGCGCCATGACTAGATATTGGTTTTGGCAATGATGTGTAAATGTGCATTAATTTTATGATTTTGTAGCAATATCAATATTATGAATAACATTCCTAGATATTTCGTCAATTGACGGAACCGATGGAAGTAAGGAACCGAGATCTTTATCCCATTCGGTTTTCATTTTATTTATCGCAATTTTTATCTTATCTAGGGAAAAATCCTCATCATAGAAAACTAATTTAGAATCTACTAGATCCATGTTTAATTGAATTCTATGTTGAAATAAATACCAAATATCATACAAATGACGTGATTTTTGTGCATATATTAATGCCCGAATTTTTTCCGCAAATATCTCTTCAATATTCATACTTGGGATTGAAAAATTGTTGTTTTTCAAATCATAGAAATGCTGTATTGGAAGAGTTTCGACCGTCTTTAACACTTTTTCTCTGTGACTGAGATCGATCTTGACAGACATAGGATAATTGTTATAATTCAAATATTTGACGGAAAATTTTTTGCTTGTCCTGCCAGTTTTGATTTTTTCAATTTTGGTAAAATTTATATCACATTCTTGGATTTTTACATTTAACAAGGTTTCTAATTCGTTGGAAATATCAGTAGAGCAAGTAAAATCAAGATCTTCTGAGAATCTACCATTTGGAAAATATATCTTTTTTAATGCTGTTCCGCCTTTAAATATCATTTCTGATATTTTATCAAATTCAGAAATTATAAATAATAAAATTGTTGCTGCATAATCTTTTTGAATGGTTTCTGTAAAGACACCATATTTTCCTCCTAATGATTTCATTACATCAATATTCATTTCTAAGATTCCATCCAATCAAGCATCTCGTCTTTGGTTCTGTTAATTACTAACCCATATTCCTTTGAATATGCAATTCTTGTTTTTGCAGTGATAGGATCAAGAAAGCTATATGGATATGGGGTTATTTCTGCCTTTATTTTTCTACTCAGATTCTCTTCCATATTCAGAATGTTTAACAGATATCCCAATCGGCGCAACACCACATTGATCCCTATTTTTTTTGCCAATCCATACACTGCATCCCAATCGAGCTCCTTTCTCATATTCCACATTGCTTTTGTCATTTCCACCATTCCACCACAGTATTCCGGATGAGCCAACCCATCAATGATTGTCTTTTCTTTTGAGGATATGTTGAAATAATTATCCTTTATTTTGTACTCTATGTATCCAAAAAACTTTTTTTTTGATACTGTGACAAATTGGAATTTCTGCTTTCCGAATTTTAAAATGCGGTTTTTCCTCCGTTTGGTGGTTGCGACAAATACCGTGTATGGTATCTGCTCTGTCATGTCCCAGAAACTCATTGCTGTCCAAAACCCAACATAATATTCATCAATCAATTTAGGTACGATCAGCCATGGATCCTCTGACCAATATCCTTCAGGTCCCGCCCTGGCAGGCACCAAAAGATATATCCCGTTTTTTATCTCCTGTAGTCGCTTCTTTTTTTTCAACCCTTCGATCACGTTCCACACCGCAGAATCAGTCCCCTCTAGGATGCTTTTTGCATCGCTGTAAGTAAAGACGCTCATTTTCTTCATTTCCAGACTGAACAACAACTTGTTTTCTTGTGGTCCCAGTCGTATGTCTTGTGCCAACCCTCTAGATTTAGTTACATGAAATATATATAATTTATGCATATTTTCTCTCTTTTAAAGAGAGAAAGGTAACATGAAATATATAATTTGAAGCCAGTATTACAGATCTGGGCCTAATAATCCTCCGTTCTAGCGCTTCAGTAATCGGTTAGATCCGGTGCCTACGGATCCAGATAATTCCTCTTGAACTATAAAACCTATTGCGCGCTTCATGGGGCACACTATTCATACAATGGTTCTGCATGATCTTATCTCCAAAGGCATCCAACTTTATTCCTGCTCGATCACACGCTTCAATTATACATCTCATCGCACCTCTGCTCATCTATCAGGATTGGAATTCCCGGTTGCTCACAAATCCTCATTTTGAAAGTCTTACCATGGAAATCTGTGCCATTCTTCATCATAATTGGGAGGTATGCAAAGAGTATACCCGCGCAGATCATCAAGGACGGTACTGCCTTCGTCTAAATCATATAATAGATCAGAATCGTCGTATTTGTCCCGTGCCGCATCCCTTACTATTTTTCCATGATTTGGCAAATAAGTTATAGTATGCTTTTTGCCATTGATTTTGAAGGTAAGTTTGTTGTTTTTAATGTTTTTAATGCAAAGACCTTCGATTTTTCCATGATGCAGCATTCTGTGAATGAGAGGGCTCAAAACAACGATATTGCGGACAGAGTCTGCGCCTTTTTTTCCCAGAGGGACAATATGATGCCCCTCGGTATACCATTTGCCATCCTCTTTTTTGAATGTATAGTCATAGTTGCTAATCTGGCATTTGTTTTTGTACAGCTTTTTTAGCTTTTTTACAGCCTTTATGTTTCGCCTGCGTATCTTGTTTATCTTGTATGGTATCTTTTTGTTAAAAGTTACTGATTCGTCCTCGTCAAACAAGATATCCTCGTTTATCTGTTCAGTTCTGCCAAATATCCGCTTGCTCAGCTTTGACATGCCGTCTTTGGTAATTCGATAAACGCCGGGACTGTCACTTTCCAACAATTCCAGTTTGCGCAGCTCTATTATCTTGGCCCTGCAATTTGCTTTGAATTTTCTGGTTTTTAGGGATTTATCAGATATGTGTATATCCAGATCAAACTCTAACATTATTATATGATATATCCCGTCAATATTGTGTTCTACCCTATCTGCCAGATACTGCAAGATTAGACGCTTTACTCGGCCACTTTCTGGAAAGATCACACAAATTAGAATATGGCATTGGATTTAATCTTGTCTTTATAGCGTACAAAGATACACGGAGTGACAAGTTGGATCCGAGAGGGACGTGATCGATTACAATATCCGATTTACATGCAGAATCTAGCTGGTCTGCCTGTTTGCCTCTTTTGCCGTGGATTGCTCTGCATTATCAAGTTCCTCCTCGAGATCCTTGGTGGCCGATTCCGTGTGTTTACTAGTCTCGATATCCAAGATATTTTCCTGCTCGTCGCTTTTCTTTTTGGCCTCTGCTGCCTTTTTTTCCTCTGTGTCTCGGTCGTTATCCATTGTGTCCTGTTGCCATCTTGAGTATTTAAATTTGGATCATGGTTTTTTCGTGGCAAGGGTAACGCTGATTTCCTTCCCAATCGAATCTTTTTGCGTGTGAATCCTTTTTACAATAGCATATAGGAATTGCCATCCTGTCGACGATATAGGACATGTTAATTTTGCCGAATATGGCAGTTAATATGGTAAAGTCTAGAATTTTCAAAATATTACAAAGTAATTGAAATGTTTTATCTTTTCATCACGATTGTTCTGCACGTCGTATCTTTTCAGACAGATCCCTTATTCCCTCCATCATTCGACTCCCAAAGGCGTCTAGTTCTACCCCTGCCAGATCACAGGCCTCAGTCACACATCTCTTATACGGTAATCCGGAACCGCCTCTGAAATAGATGACCACGTCATACTTTTGCAGTGATTCGGCCACATGTGGAATCAGCTCATCGCATCTTTGCTCGTCCATCAGCCTGTTGTATGGCCGAATTATCTTGTCTGCCGGAATGAGGCCGTGCTCTGCACTTAGAATAAACATGTCGTGGCCCTGCCTCCTGTTGTATATCGTCTTGATCCGCGGGGATTTGTACAGTTTGTGGGCGGGAAGCGGGATGGGTTCTTTTTTGTTCCCACACGCGGTAATTATCGCTATTTTCATTTTTGACAGCTCGTAGAGATTTTGATGGCTTTATTTTGCACTATTGCGATACAAGAGCCCTTGTTGTTTGCGGTACAGTATTCTGCCAGCTCGCACCTGGAGCGTTCCGGGCATTTCTCTCCGTCCGCTATGTTGGAGCAGCCAAACCGTCCTAAATTCCACAGCGCCTCGTCCAACTGGAGCGGATAATATCCGGAATTATCACATGCCTCCATCCACGCCTTTTTTGCAATCTCTGCCAGCTCGACAAAGCTTCCCTCAAAATCGCCTGCAATGCAGCCGCTAGTTATCGTCGCCCTTGCGGTGTGAATGTCTATTGGAATGGGGACAAGCTCGAGTCTTTTGAACGGAATTTGTGCCTCCTTGTGCATGATGCGGATCCACAGCGAGAGTATCTTTGATGTTCCGGTAGAGCCCGCCAGATACGGGAATTTTTTCCCGTATTTGTTCCTCATAACGTCAAATATCTGGCGTGCATCATGGTCGTATTTTTCAAACAGCTTGCGCGGATCGCCATCAAACAGCTCCAGAAACGACAGGCAGATGGTCCTCCATATGTCTGCGTCCTTGTTTGTCTTTTTGCTCAGCTTGTGCTTTGAGAGAGCCTCTACTAGCTCTTGCGGGGTTTTTTTGGATACAGTACCGGGATGAAACACCCACTGTACACTCTCGTCGTCCATCGTCTTTCTTGCAGAATCCCACAGATCACTTGCTTTGCGCTGATAGTCTATTGCCACGGTAAGGGTGTAAAACATTACACGCTCATAGCTTCCGGGTGCGGCACGGGCTGGCGGCCGGCTTTCGGGTAGTTCGGCGCCCTCAAATATGCCGGTCCTTTTCGGATACCATTCCAGGAGGATTTTCATTATATTTTGAGTCCTTTCCGGATCTGTCTTTAACAACACTGATCAATGCCTCTGGTATCTTATAAATATCCTGGAATGTCCTCAACCATACGGTTTGAGATCATTTGGGTTTCAGTGTATACGGCATGCTCCAGCTATACAGTATTTTATTTAGCCGGATCAGAACTGCCTGTATTCCTTATATTGATATCAATCTTGCAGTCATTTTTTAGATAATTTCTGTATTTTTCATGCATTTCATGGCATTCCTTGCACAGAAATATCTTTGGGGTTCTTTTTTGCTCATCCAGATATTCCACTACGTGATGTTCTTCCAGCTCTATGCCCTGTTTGTTACACACACCGCATTTTCCCAAACGTACGCTCATCAATATGCAGTGATTATAGTCGTATTAAAACCGATGGATCTGAGGTTCTGTAAACCTGTAGTGGTGTAATCACGATAAAAAAAATTACTCAGAAATCCTGTATAGGTTGACATTATGAATCAAGATAACCCATTTGTTCTGGCCATCCACCTTGATCAGATAGCTGAAACTCTAATTTTAAGACAAAAAGCATTGGATTTTGAGATTAGTGAACTAAAAGTATTGAAAAGATATTTAAGTAAAATGATCAAATAAAAGAATCGGAAAGAAGTAGATTAAAATGAAGTCTGAAAATAAACCCCACGGTATAGACCGTATTTCCCCTCTCATCCCCTCTCATCCCCTCTCATCCCCTCTCATCCATGATAGAACAATCAAGGGGCCATACTTAGAGGATTGCAAACCAAAAGACCGCACTCCCGAACGGAATCCCGTCCTTAACAACCCATATGAGTTTCCTACCGAGTACTGGGAGCTGGATAGTAAAGGAAGAGCCACCGCGAATCTTCTCAAAGGACGCAGGCCAAGTGCCCCCTATCCGACCGTTCCCCAGACCGGAGTACAGACACGTAAGATAACCGACTCTGACAAGGACATGCACCGCCGTATCAACCTGATACGAGACCGTGTAGAGGCATGGAGGCAGGACGGCTATCCAGGCATAAAACCAAACATTATCAAGCTATTGAATTACTGGCGTGGGGAAGAACAGTACAAGATACGGCCGTTCTTCTGCCAGATCGTGGCAATCGAGACGATCATATGGCTGTGTGATGGGGATGAGTCCACCGATCCCTTGCTTTCCAACATACGGCGGGAGATATCCGAGGCGTGCCAGAAGCACAATGGCGATGACATTTTGCGTTATGCAACAAAGATGGCCACTGGGACGGGAAAAACGATGGTAATGGCAATGCTGATCGTGTGGCAGGCCATGCGCAAACAGGGCAGGACCGACATACTCATCATGGTGCCAAATCTAACGGTCAAGGATCGACTCCAAGTACTTATTCCAAACGAACCGGACAACATGTACAAGGACATACTGCCGCGTAACCAAAAACTCCCAGAAGACATCAAGGTAAGCATAGTAAACTATCAGGCATTTCAGCTTAGATCATCCTTGGGGGTGAATCCTGAGGAGAGCGTGGATGCCAAGACCCGCCGCCTCATCACGGCAGGCCAAGGGGAGCCAAGTCACTGGAAGGAGACTCCCGTCGTAATGCTGGATCGCGTACTCTCCTCGCACAAGGGAGCTGACGAGATCATCGTAATCAACGACGAGGCTCACCACTGTTATCGTCCGGACGATCCTGATGCCAAGGCGAACAAAGCCGAGGTTGTCAATCCCAAGGATGCGGCTCTGTGGTTTTCCACGCTGTCGTACCTCTCGGATGTGGGCAGGCTCGGTATGGTGTTTGACATGTCGGCTACCCCCATGTTCATATCGAGTGCCAGCAAGACAGACACTGAGCTGTTCCCCTGGGCAGTTTCTGACTATCCGCTGATCGACGCCATAGAGGCTGGACTTGTCAAGATACCGCGGGTCCCGGTGGAGGATCTTACTGGGTTTGACGAGCCCAAATTCCGAAACATATTCCAGTATATCAGAAAGGCCGATCGAAAGCTCCGTCATGACGATATGAACGAGGACGTAAAGGATCTCTTGGTACGCCTTGAGACCAAGTACAAGATAGAGACGGAACGATACGCAAAGAACAACAAGATCCCGGTCATGATCGTTGTGGCATATCCGATTGAGAACGCAAAAGCCATCTTTAAACATCTTGCAGGCTACAAGGACGGCGAAACTTGGAAGGGAGGGTATGAGATGTTCTCCAACATCAAGGACGGCAAGCCAGTTGTCTCTCCGAACACTCTACTAGTTACCTCGGAGATGGACGATCTAGACGACAGAGACTGGAAGGAGCTGATGATCGACTGGAAGACATTCTCGCCCAAAGGGATGAACGCCAAGGAACGGGCCAATCACATCAGGGATGTCTTTCAGACGGTCGGCCAAAAAGGCAAGCCTGGGGAGAACATCAGATGCGTGGTCTCGGTAAACATGCTCACGGAGGGGTGGGATGCCAGAACTGTGACTCACATATTTGGATACCGCGCGTTCAAGAGCGATCTCTTGTGCGAACAAGTGGCAGGCAGAGCCCTGCGCAGGAGTAACCTGCCTGCGGCCGGCCTCAAACCCGGAGAACTTCTACCGCCCGAATATGCAGGCATATTCGGCATTCCATTTAGCTTTATGCTGGGCTCCGGCGAGAATGGGGAAAACGGATCGCTATCATGGAATGTTAAGACATTGGAGGGAAGGGAACAATTTCGCATGACGTTTCCCAATGTATATTCCTACGAGATCAATCCTGAGGATGTTACTCTGATCCTAGACAAGGACAAAGTAAGACCATACAAACCTGAAAAACTTTCCGACAGGCCCGGACACACAACCGTCATGGGTCCTACCGGAGAAGAAGATGTCATGCGCGATTCAAAACGTGCTCAGACGGCTATCTATCAGCTTGCCGAGCATGTCACCAGAAGATATGGCGGGCCCGGTGTTGGAAAGACACCGTTCTTTAAATCCGCCCTTTTGGCCGTCCACGAATGGCTTGATCATCCCAACGTAGAATGCAATGACCCCATAATGGTGTCGTACAACCCAAATCTCGAGACGGCCGCAGAGGCTGTCTATGAGGCATCCGTTACAAATACCGACAAGCCCCCGATCCTACCCATATTTGCCGACGAGAAAGATTCGTCTCAGGAGCACGAGTTTACCACGGAGGGTGTGGATTTTGACACGACGTTAATTAACAAATATCCCCCAAGCGGCGGGATTCCGGCAAAATCGGAAATCAGTGCGGCGGCATGTGACAGTACTGATGAGGTGAGGGTAGCCGAAATACTGGACGCACATGATGGAATCGAAGCGTGGATAAGAAATGAGAGGATCGGCTGGAGCATACCATATATTGATCCGAAGGTGGGGGGATGGAGGGAATACAAGCCAGATTTTGTAGCGCGGATAAATGGTGGCAAATGCCACCTTGTAATAGAATACAAGGGACAGGACACCCACGATGCACAGGTTAAAAAGAAGACAACTGAGGAAAAATGGATCCCAGCGGTAAACAACTCTGAAGACCTTGCATGTGCCGGTAAATGGAAATACGTATACCTTGACACACCTGCACGAATCGGCAAAGATCTTGACGATGCCATCACAGAAATGCTGTCCTATACGGAGGCCCAAGAATGACCTTCAAAACACAAAGTACCCTCAAGACACAAGATTCTGGAAATGGGCGTAAGAAAAGGACTACTGTAAAAAAGACTAGACGATCCGGGCGCAAGATAACGAAAAAGGCCGGGTCCGGCAGCAAGGCAAAAAATAAATCAGTGGGCACTTATCGCCACCGCAATGTCAGAAAGAATCTTCCCACTGATCAGACTGCGCGTATAATGAAGCCAACGGACGTACGGCCCGTTCCTTACAAACTTCCCGACAAGATAAAGAGCCGAATCCCCAAGGATCTGTATCCGCCACACCTACAGTGGGAAAAAGAGATGCCCGATTCGACCTCTGCCAGTCCTCTATACATACATGAGAAAATTCATCCTGCTGCCTTTGCAGAATCACTGAAAAAGCACTATGTGGTTGGTCTTGATTTTTTTGGCCAGCAGTATGATGGCCTGCCGGAAGGTGCCGAGTTCCAATGGTACAAGTATAGCGGACACTGGCAGAACAGAATAGTCAGGGGCGAGAGCCGCCATGTAATGTCATCCATGTTAGCCAAGGAAGGTATGGCAGGAAAAGTTCAGATGATCTACTTTGATCCGCCTTACGGGATCAACTTTAAGAATATTTTGCAAGCCAATATAAACAAGAACAAAGACTCGGGTGATATTCCTAATGACACCGTAGCATTGCAAACGTTCAGGGACACGTACAAGAACGGTATCCATTCCTATCTGGACAACATATATCAGATTGCATCCCACGCACAGGAGCTACTCAATGAGACCGGCAGTTTTTTCCTACAGATCGGATCGGCAAATGCAAACAGGATAGGGATAGTTTTAGACGAAGTGTTTGGGGCAGAGAATCGCATGGGCATGATACCGTTTGCAAAATCAGGTGCATCGTCTAGTAGTGGCCTTCCGGACGTGACGGATTATTTGCTATGGTATGCAAAGAACACAAAATCCGTAAAATATCATCAATTGTATGAGCCTACGTCTACAAGAAAGGATATGCTAGATCTAATGAGTTATGCCGCATTAGTAGAACTAAAAGATGGAACCATAAGAAATCTAAAACCTGAGGAAAAGATTGATCCTGACAAGAATCTACCAAAAGATGCAAGACTTTTCAGACAAATGCCATTACACTCACAAGGATATAGCAAAACACGTTCTAAAGATTACAAATGGAACAATAAGATTTGGAAGTGTCCAATGGACAAACATTGGGGTGTCAGCTATGATGGTCTTGACAAAATGGCTGAAAAAAATCGACTTGTAGGTAGCCGCAGTCTAAATTGGAAAAAATATGAAGACGAAATACCAGGTCGCAGAATAAACAATATTTGGAACAAACAAGAATCTGCCTCAGACAAACATTATGTTGTAGAAACATCGGAATCCACCATAAAAAAATGTATCTTGATGACCACCGATCCCGGAGATCTTGTATTTGATCCTACATGTGGCTCTGGTACGACCGCATTTGTAGCGGAGAAATGGGGTCGAAGATGGATCACGTCTGATGCGAGCCTCGTGGCCATAAATCTGACTCGTCAGAGGATCATAACTGGAATATTTCCGTGGTTTACCTTGCTTGATTCCGAGAACGGTTTACGGAGGGAAAACGAGCTGCGAAAAGAAGCACAACAAGCGTTTCTGCCTATGAAGAATCAATACGCCGAAGATCCGTCATGTGGGTTTGTGTGCGAACGCATGCCTCACGTAAGTGCAAAGTTTCTTGCATATCCGGATCTTGAGCCATCTATTGATTACATGGTAGACAGGCTTGAGAAGGACGTGAAAAAAATACGGGTCAGTTCTCCATTTACCATAGAGAGCCTTTCGCCTTATCGATACGTAAATCCAAATCAATCTGTAGGAGAACGACCCACAAGCACACATCAAAACATCATATCTGCGCTGCGCGATACCGGCATAACATTTGACGGTTCCAACATCACGTTGTCAGACATTGAGGAATATCCGGGCAATGTAATAACCCACAGAGCCACGTTTGATGGAAAAAAAGCGTGCATACTGGTGGCCAACGATGACTGCACAGTCCCCCCGATAATGGTGGATCATGCCGTAGAGGAGGCATCAAAAATGCCGAGCGTAAGCGTCCTGATCATAGTGGCGTTTGCCTATGAAGCATCGGTCGAAAACGAGCAAAGGGGCCGCATGGATATCTATAGATTTATGGCAAATCAGGATCTACAGATGGGAAACCTAAAGGACAATAAAGACGATGTAGCATTCGTACTGGTCGGAGAGCCCGACATCAGGACAGAACTGAGCGAAGATAAGATGATCGTAGAGATACAGGGATATGATACTTTTGATCCGGCCACCGGCAACACGCGGCAGGGAACCAAGCAGGACGTTTACTGCTGGATGATAGACACCAAATATGACGGTCGGTCGTTCTTTGCTCGGAAGGTGCATTTTCCGGGGGCAAAAAATGATGCACAGGTAAAAGGGTTCTACAAGAATCTTCAAAAACATATAGATCAGGATCTCTGGGACTCTATGCTTACACTAAAATCCGCGCCGTTTGCCATCCCAAAATCCGGTCGGATCGCCGTCAAGATCATCACATCCACACACTCGGAGATGACACGAATTATAGAGATCAAAAAACATGATAGGAAGAATGTCTGAAGCGATCGGCATTTGTGACTAATATCTGTTAACACACCAGAATCTTTCTAGATTTGACCTGAATTGACATGCAGAAGGACATACAACCCAATATACAATAGAGGTGATGCATAATTGACTAAATTTAAAACTATATTCAACCGACAACTTTAGATCGCATGTGTATGCCGCACATATCTGATGACAGAATCCAAGGATCAGATCATATACAGGCAACAGTAGGAGATCAAAAGTCTGGAGAAAAAACTCTACAAGGAAGACGATCTGTGGTATGTTGACGAGAACGCGGACAGGCGTAACAAGCCGAAAAAGTCAAAAATCATGCACAGGTGCGAGTTGCTTGACGAGTTTATCGCCAATCCAACCATGCTATATCACACTACAAAAAAGAATCCCAAACAGTTCAATTACATCCTGGAAAAATTCACGCGCAAGGTCAAGGCCGATCCGGACGCCCCCCTGTTTTCAGATGACAGATTCCAACTCGGAAACAGGTGCAAGCTGCACATACGGCACGTACTGCTGTTGATAATGATGAAAGAAAAGCTTGGCATATCCTAGTACGAGCTCATGCCGATATTCGGGGTGGATCAGAGCACGATATCGCGATATCTAGAATTTGCCAGAACAATATTGTTGGAGATTCTGCCTACTGCGGAAAATATCTCCGAAGAAATACAGAATGCAAAAAGTATCGAGGAGATAAAACATCTGGTTCCGGGCAGCAACGGAGGCGAGCTGTACATAGACGGCACGCACATAGCCATAGAGCGGCCGTCCGATCCTGCCGCAAGTGAAGTCTACTATATAGGGAGGAAAAAAAAGCACACGCTAAACACCACCATAGTGGCTAATCGCGACAAGCTGGTTATTACGACAGGAAAACCTGTGCCGGGATCGATGCAAGATCTCAAGATGCTCCAATATAACAACATCAATCTCGGACCGTTGAGCAAGAGCATGAAAGATAAGAATGCGGTAAAAAAGGACAAAGTTACGGTATACGTGGACAAGGGATACCAGGCCATCGAGAAGGATCTACCCGGTGCCAACGTACAAAAACCCACCAAAAAACCGAAAAATGCCGAGCTGGACGGTGCACAAAAAAATAAAAACAGAAGGATCAGCAACATTAGAATAAAAGTAGAACACGCCATAAGGCTTCTAAAGCTGTACAAAATACTGATTCATCTGTATGTCGGCACTGATGCGGAATTTTACAGGGATTTACAAGTGGTGACGGGTCTTGCAAACTTTGATCTGCTGTGGGATGAACGACGGGAACGTCTCAAGTACGGGTTTTGATCACATAACACAGGGCGCCTGAAGCGCTGTATTTTTGCGCATGATTTTGTGAAATTGTATGTTTTTTGTGTGTTACAGACTATACTTTGTCATATTTTGTAACTTTAACGCGTGTTGATCATGTACCGGTTCTGCAAAGACGTCATGAGTTGATCGATTATGCATCACATCTAATTCTTGTAGATTGAAAATCTAATCACCAAAAAATTGATTTTTTATTTTTGTATTGCTCATTACTGATTTATATATTTCATAAAGTTCATCAAAAGATCTAAACAAATATCGATCTTTTATTGCATTATAAGGATCCATTGTCACATATTTCTTAAATTTATCACGATTTGTAGATGGACAGACAACTAGAAACTTTGTATCAAAAACTCGTGCCTGATATAAACGAAGAAGTGCATCCCTCATAGTTCCCTTGTCTTCTACCTCAAACATATAAAATGGTGGGTTTGGTCTAGACCAAATTACATCGATAAGAGTAATGCCAGGGATTGTTTTACATTGTTCTGGAACATCTTTGGAGGAAGCAATGTTACCAAGTGGTTTGTTTTTATATTTTCGTGTAGGATCTGCAACATAGGTGTCAAATCCCAGAGTATTGCCCAATTCTGTAATCAATCCAATTGCATCCCAATGAGTCATATCTTGTGTTTCGGGAGGTGGATTGTTAGTAATTTTTCCATTTTTTGGTGTATGTCTTTCTCGTTTATCATCGAAGATCGTATGAATAAAAAGATCCACATCAAGTAGATCAATATCTATAAAACCTTTATTTGTCAGAATTGTACGAATATCTTTCATGATTTGATTGCATTTGACATAATTTGATCCTGATATTTGTGAATATTTGAAGACTTTGTCAGGGATTTGATCAATTCCTAAAATGTGGAAAACTTTACGGGGTTTATCATTCCACAATGCATATTGATCTGGGTTTACAAATGACATTATTTCAGTAATTGAGGCAGTTCCAAGATTTTTGATTTTAAAATTATCAAACCTAAGCTCTAAATTATCAGAACCATATAACAGATCATTTAATGATTCTCTGATTTTTGTCAGATCATTTTTTGCAAGAATTTGATCAACAAGATAATCTTTGTTATTCCAACCGTTAAACGCCCAAAGATTTTTAATTATTTTTCTAAAATCAGATTCCAATAGAGACAATATATTCTCCTTTGATAATAGTTTCGAGAATAACTCGTGGCGTTCTTCGCGTTTTTTAATCCATTTCGAATCAGAGCGTTTTTGCTCAAATATACTAAAAAGTGAATTATCTTGCTTTAAAATAATCTCTTCTAGCCCGCCTTGTATCAATACCAATATCAATTCGTGGCAATTATTAAAATGTGTGTATTTGGTCTGTTAACTTAACTAGTGGAAGGCACAGTTATAATCTCCCCAAAATCTACGATCTATCGGATAATCATTGATCATGCGGTATGGAGGTCCTGCCTGCCCACAAAAAATCCCCCCATATCCGCCTCAAAATAAATACCCATCACCCGGACACAAACCCATGAAGGCAGTAATCCTGGCCGGAGGCCTGGGCACCAGACTCCAGCCGTACACCATGTTTCTTCCAAAGCCAATGCTGCCACTCGGCGAAAAGCCGATACTGGAACACCTGGTCGACTGGAACAAAAAAAACGGAATAAAATCCCTAATTTTATGTGTGAGCTATCTGCGAAAGACCATCGAGGACTATTTCGAGGACGGAAAGAGATTCGGAGTCGACATACAGTATGCTATATCAGACAGACCGCTTGCCACGGCAGGGCAGCTAAAGACTGCAGGTGATCTAGTAGACGAGACGTTTGTGTGCATGTACGGGGATTCCATATTCGACTTTGGCCTCAGAAACATGGCAAAACAGCACAGACAAAAAAAGTCATTTGTCACCATGAGCATATCCGAATACAAGACAAACCTCCCGTACGGTATAATCGAGACTGCAAAAAACGGGCGCATCAAAAAGTGGAACGAAAAGCCGGAAATAAAAGCAAACATCAACATGGGCTGCTACATAATGGAGCCGGAAATCATGGACCATATCCCAAAAAACAGACAGTACGGAATGGACGACCTGATACGCAAGGCAATCTCAAAGGGAATGCCAGTTGACAGTTTTTACACCAAAAAGGGGTTCATGGACAT
This sequence comes from Cenarchaeum sp., assembly GCA_965212015.1. Lineage (GTDB taxonomy): Archaea > Thermoproteota > Nitrososphaeria > Nitrososphaerales > Nitrosopumilaceae > Cenarchaeum. Next base: position 1,434,070 of record OZ243037.1, on the reverse strand, counting down.
CGGGGACAAGGAATCCTATCAAAAGGCGTACAGGCATTTTCTCGAAAAGCTGGGAAAGCTGTAATGATTGACATTACCATCCGCAAACTGAAAAGAACGGATCTGTTTTGCGGATTTCTGGACTCGCTAGACTCGTTAAGAAAGACAAGCGACATCAGTCCCGCAAAGGCAGAGGAGGTATATGACAAAATAAGAGCAAATCCAAACCACGTAATCCTAGTTGCTGCCGCCGGCGGCATAGTAGGCACCCTCACCTTATTAATCGAGCCAAAGTTCATCCACAACGGGGGAATGGTCGGCCACATAGAGGATGTCTCTGTCAAAAAGGACTTTCAGGGACAAAATATAGGAAAAAGGCTGGTCCTAAAATCCCTGGAATACGCAAAGGACGCCGGATGCTACAAAACCATTCTGGAATGCTCAGACAGTATAAAACCGTTCTATGAAAAGCTCGGATTCAAAAGACATTCAGACGCAATGAGATTCGACCACTAGACGAATTCCTTTTTTGGCGTGCGCTTTTTGGTAACAAGCAGCCTGGAACCAACTATCATTACCGGTATCGACACTATCATGAACAGCGGCGTTAATACCGGGATAAACTTGCTCTCGTACACGGGATCAATTCCGTCTATCAGGGAATGCGCAACAATCATTCCTGTCAGCATTATTGCCCCGCCTGCAATTATCATGGCGCCAATAGGCCTCGAGCCGTACCTCCTCACCATGATAAACGAGATTGCCGCCATGATTACGGCAGGGGCGGCCCCGATCGAAATAAACTGCAGTATCTTGGGATCAGGCTCCAGGATAAAGGTGGTCTCGCCGGGCACTGCCTGCATAAAGTTATAGATGGATATTATCTCGCCTGAAAACATTATAAACAGCCCCAGACCGGCTGCCGCAATGTACTTTTCTACCGCCATACCACTATAACCTGGATTTTGATAAATAAACCATTACAAAAATCAGCTAATTCCCACCAGATTTGCCAGCTCTTTTCTGCATGCGGCGCCCAGCTTTTCTGCAGTATCCTCTGGCGATATGTTGTTCAGAAACACCCCGTATCCGCGCTCCAGGCCGGACCAGGAATTGGTCACGGGATACACCTCGATATGCCAGTGAATCTGCCGGCTGTTCTTTTTTTCAGGCGATAAATGGAACACCATGTTGTATGAGAGGTTTTTTATCGACTTTGTGATTCCGCCGAGTGTCGCGCGCAGAATCAGCGACAGGTCGTTTATCTCCTTTTGGGTTATTTTAGAAAAACTGGTGGCGTGCTTTTTGGGACATATCCAGAACTCGTACGGATGCGACGGGGCCCACGGGCACAGGGCCATAAAGCCTTCTGTCTGCAAAACCTGCCTCGGCCCGCCAATCTCGGTATTGACTGTCTGACACATTGGACACACGCCCTTTTCGTTGAGAATCTTGTGTGATGCGTCTACCTCGGACTCGATTACAGGTGGTATAGTAGAAAAGGTCACCATGTTTAGATGCGGGTATGGATCCGAGCATCCGGCGTCCCTGCCGTAATTTGCATAAATCGAGACATACGTCACGCCCTTTTGGGTGTACAGCCAGCGCAGGCGGTCCTGCACCACCACCAGAATATTCGACCACTGCTCCACGTCAATTGTGGCAAATGTGTCAGTCGGATTCGGCGAGGCCACCACGATGTAATGGTACCCGTATGCCGGCTCGCTATAGTGCGGCCTGTCGCTGTACGTGTTTGCCGACTCTATCGATACTGCCGGGTTTTTGGCCTCAAAGACGCGTATTATCCAGTCCTTTACCCGCTCATCCTCGTTATCCTGCAGCCTCTGCAGCATTCCGTCCCGTGCCACAAGGGACAGAACCGACGGATTGGTCTTTGACTCGTTTCCCGGGGCAAGGGGTGACTTTGCGGGATCGGCAACCTCGTCGTCCTTTTTGGTTACAATCATGAAACGTTCAGAAACGTAATCCTTGCGCATGTCGCCCATCACATAGGGACAGATAAGGCGTGTTAAAACTATTTCACATTGCATCGGACTTGTAAGACGCGCGCGACTCTCTGATCGCCGCATTGTGATCAACCGGTGAAAGACTTAAAGCATCCGCGACTTTTTGCAGGAACGGAGCCTATCTATTTTGGATAATTCTGATATCCACATAATCTATGTCCTGCTAGACGGCGTGGGCGATCTGCCGCATCCCGATCTAGACGGCAAGACCCCGCTCCAGGCTGCACACACCCCCAACATGGACCGGCTGGCAAAAAAAGGTGTCATGGGCGAGGTGATATCCGTAGGACGGGGGATCGCCCCAGAGTCCGATATCGCAGTCTTTAACATGCTCGGATACAGGTTCCGGCACGCAGACTATGCCGGCCGAGGCGTAATTGAGGCCATAGGGATAGGAGTCGACTTTAAGGACGGCGACTTGGCACTGCGGGGAAACTTTGCCACCCTAGATGGGGGGATAATCACCGACAGGAGGGCAGGAAGGCACATTGAAAAGGAGGATGCAGGCGCAGTGGCAGCAGAGCTAGAAAAGGGCATACGCTTTTCGCACCCAAACACCTCAGTATCGGTCTCGCCCACAATAGGCCACCGGGTAACGGTAAGGATAAGATCGGATGAGGGGCTCTCATCGAACATAACAAACACGGATCCCGCGTACGGCAGGATAGATGGGATGGGAATAGCAAAGGCGGTGGGGGACTTTTTAAAGATAGACAAGTGCCTGCCGCTAGACGAGCATGCCTCATCAAGGCTTGCAGCAGACCTGGTAAACGAATTCACCGCACAGTCGATCTCCATCCTAAAGGACAGTATAACCAATATAGAGCGCGCCACACGCGACAAAAAGCGGCTCGGATGTATAATTTTGCGCGATGCGGGAAACAAGTATCCGGATGTAACGCCGATTAATGAAAAATACTCTATGAACTTTTCATGTATAGTGGACATGCCCGTCGAGCTTGGAATCTCAAAGGTGCTAAAGATGAGGGCCTTTGAGGCAGGAGAGCTGACAGACTATGAGCAAAAGGCAAGAGTGGCTGCAAAGTCAATGGAGACGCAAAACGCAATCTATGTACACCTAAAGGGGCCAGACGAGTTCGGCCACGACGGCGATGCCGCAGGAAAGACAAAAAACATTGAAGAGATTGACAGGAGGTTCTTTGGCACATTACTTGAGAACATTGGCGATGACAAGACGGTGGTAATCTCGGCGGACCACTCCACTCCGTGCATAAACAAGGGCCACAGCGATGATCCCGTCCCGATTCTGATCTCAGGCGGCAGCATAAAGCCCGATGGAACGTCCAGGTACACGGAGAATGATGCCAAAAGGGGAAGGCTTGGAATGCTGGAGGGCGCATATGTTCTGAAAACCGTAATTGAGCAGATCAGATCTTGAAGAGAATCATCTCGCGTGCGCTTTTCATTTCGGTTATCTTTTTTCGGATTCGGCCAATGTCTATATTATGGTACAGGCCGGCAAAGTCCCCCATCTTTTCTAGCGCCCGCCCAAACATGTTGAGTCCTATGGGGCTGTCGTTTTTTTGCGAGTGTGCAAACGCTACTGCCACCAGGATTATTCCCTGGACCAGCGACTTTTCATCGCCGGTACACTGCTTCCATGCGCCCTCCCACGCCTCGTGCGCCTCCCAGAACCGCTCATTGTTGAAATAAAAAATGCCGTCTCGGATTCCGTCGTCCTTTTCAATCTTTTCCTCCACCACATGGCGTATATTGTCAAGCCCCCCTATGGGGCCGAGCTTGTCCACTATTCCGTCAAGCCCTTCTGGCTCGACAGACACGTCAAGCTCGATAAAGTTGCTGGCCACGCGGGCTATCCTTACTGAGGCCAGATTGGCGCAGAGAAACCGGGCCCTGTGGACTATATCGCGCGAGTCCCTCGGCCCGTATCCGTTGTTTTTCAGGTGAATCATGTATCTTTCCATATCTAGTATATCCCGTGCTATTTCTTAAATTTCTTCGTTAGGGCCAATTAAGGTTTATATGAACAACTCGGATGGTTGTGGATACGCATGTCAGTTATCGAGGCCATAAACGACACAGACAACACGTTTCTGTCTAGAAGGGAGATTACCTGCAATTTTGCAGGCATGGGGGGAAAGCTGGGCAAGCTGGACGCAATAGACATGGTTACCAAAGAGTTCAAGCTGGACGGAAAGATGGTGATTCCAATGAGGCTCAAAAACCACGTCGGCAAGTCGACAGTCACGGGTACGTTTTTCGTCTATGAGGACGAGGTTCTGGCAAAGTCCCACGTCAATCCCACAATATTCAATCGGCTGGAAAAGGCAAAAAAATCAGCAGAAGAAAAGGCAAACGCGGCAAAGGAGGATTCCGAGAAAACAGACGCAAAGCCGGCAGACGCGCCCAAGGATGATTCCGCAAAGCCTGACGCAAAGGAGGATTCCGAGAAAACAGACGCACCCAAGGAGAGTTCTGAAAAAACAGAGACGCCTGCAAAGGATGATTCGGCTGACGCACCAAAGGATGATTCTGCAAAAACTAACGATACAAAGATAGAGTCAGACGCAAAAACCGAAAACCCCGCAGAGACGCCTGCCAAGGATGATTCGGCCGACGCAAAGGAGAAGGCATGATGGCGGGCAAAAAGGGATCCAGTCCAAAGGTTTCTGGCTATTACAAGGTAGAGGGCGAAAAGATTACAAGGCTAAAAAAAATCTGCTCAAGATGCGGCAAGGGCGTCTTTATGTCGGATCACAAGGACAGGCGCGCCTGCGGAAGATGCAACCTTACGGAATTCAATCAGTGAGTCTTTCGCCTCTTGATTTTGGCGCTTTTTTGCTCCATCTCGTCTAGCCGCGAGAGGAATCCGGGGTTCAGCTGTATTGATGCAAGCGTCTGCGGCGAGAGTTTTGTAATGTTGGTGTCAAGGGAAATGTTGGTCTTTGGCAGCTTTTTCTCAATCCAGTACTTTAGGGTCTTATCCTCCAGTTTGTAGTCCCGGAACCCGGCCGGAAATTTTTTCGTAATGTGCGACAGCAGGGTCTTGTCATCAAAGACCGCCCTGGGCTCAAAGAGCCTTGCCTCATCGGCATACACGTTCCCAAAGATGCTGCCGGATATCTCGTCAGATAGCATCTCCATCCTCGATACGCGGCGGATTAGCTCCAAATAGTGCAGAAACTCGTGGGCCAGTATCGCGTGTATCGTTCCCTTGAGGCCATAGGATACCAGCGGTGCCGAAATCTGGATTACCACCTGGAGCTTGCCGTCTATGGTCAGCGGAATGGTCCTGGCAAAGAGAATCCCGTACTGAAAGGAGCCGGGATCGGACTGCGATACTATTACGGACGGCTCTACATACGCCACGGGATAGTTTATTCCCGACGCCCTCTCTATGCGGTCGATTCCCGACACCACCAGGGGGAATCTTTTCTTTATCAGGGAAAAGGCGTCCCCGGAGATCAAGCCCTGCTTGAACGATTTTTCCACCCCAAACAAGGGATCCATAGGGTCAGATCGACGGCAGTAGGTGTAAAAATGTTCTTTATCACAAAGAGGCTAGCGTCTTTTCGGCTTTGACCTTTTTGCGGTCTTTTTCTTTCTTCGTGCGGCATTGTTGTCGGCGCGTCTGTTGTGCTTGTTCTTTTTTCTTGCCGGCATGGTCAGATTCGTAAATTTACGCTAGTTATTTGTAGTTATTGGATCAAAATCTGATCAAAGTCAAAGTGCCGGCAGATGCACCTTACCTCCAGCAGGTCAGAGAGGTTGGGAAAGACCGTATCCCCGCCGACAAACCGTCTGATCGGCACCCCCCCGTCTGCCTCAAAGGACAGTACAAACGAGCTGGCAGAGGTCTTTCTATACCGCACGGAATATACCGACTTTTCGGTCCTCTTTGAATCCTGGTATATTGCCAGCCGCGAATTCCTGAGTGAGGCCAGTGCCCCAAGCGGGGGGCACGCACCATCCGTATCCACAGACAGGCTTATTTTGGAGCGGAACCTTACCGGGGACCTTACTGACGGCACCCGCCTTAGCCCAAGGAGGCAGACCTCGTCCAGGTCTATCTTTTTTGGCAGGCGCGCCCTTCTTTTCTGCGGATTGATAACCCGCACAAAAAACGGCCTTCCCGTACCGCGCACCAGACTGGTCTTGTCCTCGCCCCCTATCCACGTGACTTTTGTCTGTCTTGCGCGGAATTTTTCATACAGAAATTCCGATATTCTTCCCTCAATGCTCTCAAAGCCGGATATTCCGTGATAGCTACACCTTGTACAGCCCTTTCCCCAACAGTCCGCACACGGCTTTTGCTTTTGCGGCAGCCCCCGGGAGCTTTTCGTGTACCGTCCGGCCAGTATCACGGACTTTGAGTGCAGCTCGACTGACTCGTTTTTGAGATCAACTGTAACTATCAGCTCGGGCTCTGCGTGGTCTATTTTTGATTTCGTCCTTTGTGCAAGTCTCTTTGCCAGCTGCCTTGAAATGTCGGTCTTTACGCTGTCGATTCCCATTAGCTTGTATCTAGAGCGCACGAGATCGTCGCGCTCCATTACCGACGGCCTTAGAATCACCCCCATCATAAAGGAGGCAAACTGGTGGTCTTTTGTCCTGTCGGCTATTGCCAGATGGAACAAATCCAGGTTGTCAATCATATCCCGGCATATGTAGCACTTTGTGCGGCGCACCCCCCTGCGGATTCTTTTTCCAAGCAGCCTGTTGGATGACAGCGACAGCCTCTTTGCATATAGCCGTCCCAGACACGAATCGCACAGGGAATAGTCACCTTGAATGCGCGATGCGTCCTGCATTACCTGTTGTATTGTAGGCCTCATGTTTTTTCACGGGCGCCTGCCACATTTGAGCCTAGCCCAGGCCCATGCGCTTGAGGCTTCCCTGCATCTGCCTTCCCTTTGAGGCCTTCATTACGTTCTTTGAGTTTTTGTAGTTTTTTAGCAGCTGCTTTACGTCGTGCTCCTGCCATCCCGAGCCCCTTGCAATGCGCGTGGTCCTCGACGAGTTGATAAGGCCGGGATCGTCCTTTTCTGCCTTGGTCATGCTCTGTATTATGTAGCGCCACCTCTGCATCTTGTCCTCCATCTGGTCGAGCTGATCCTCCTTTATCGCACCGGAAAACCCCGGAAGGTTGTCCAGGAATCCCCGCAGCGATCCCATCTTGCTGACCTCTTCGAGCTGATAGTAAAAGTCATCCATGTTCATCTTGCCGCCCGATATCCTCTTTAGCCGGACCTCGTCTCCCTCGTCCTCGAGCCGCTTTGCAAGATCCAAAATCGCCTTAATGTCGCCCATCCCGAGCAGCCTGCCGACAAAGCGCGTGGGGGAGAACTGCTCAATGTCGTCGATTCGCTCCCCCGTTCCGACATACATCACCTGCGCCCCGGTGGCGGCTGATGCCGCAATGGCGCCTCCGCCGCGCGCAGAGCTGTCAAGCTTTGTAACCACTATACCGCCGACGGGAATGGTCTCGTGAAACGCCTTGGCCTGCTTGAAGCACTGGTTTCCTATGGTGCCGTCAATTACCAACAGGGTCAGGTCCGGCTTTACCTCTTGTCCGACCTGCCTCATCTCCTCGAGCAGGTCGCCCTCCTCCTTGTGCCTGCCGGCAGTGTCAATCAGCACCACATCCGGTGTGGAATCCTCAAAGTGATGCAGCCCCTTGCGGATTATCTGCAGCGAGTCCTTGTCGTTTTTGTCCCCAAACACCTCGACTCCGGACTTTGCACACATTGTATCCAGCTGCACTAGCGCGCCGGGCCTGTGCGTGTCGGCCCCGATCACGCCCACCTTTAGGCCCTGCTTTGTAAAGAGCCTTGCAAGCTTTGATGTTATAGTGGTCTTGCCGCTTCCCTGTATTCCCAGCATCAGAATCCTGTCCGTCCTTCCGGCGTGAAACTGGAACTCTGTCTCGCCCCCAAGAAGCTTTGCCAGCTCGTCGTACAGAATCTTTACAATGTGATCCTTTCTGGATAGGCCCGGAGGCGGGGTCTCATCATGCGCTCTTGTCTTTAGCTTTGTGGTGATTTCGCTGACCAGGCCGGGATCGACGTCTGCCAGCAACAGCGCCATCTGCGTGTCGTGCGCAAGCCCGTCTATTAGCTTGTCGTCAATGCCGGACGAGTTTACGATTTTTTTAATCGCGGCCCGGAGGTTGGTTTTTAGATCGTCTATCACTACGGACTAGCTCGGCCTCCTCTATTTCAAACCTTCCTCTGTATCCGTCCCACACCTTCCTTGACCGGATGATCCTGATATGCCCCGCAAACATTGGGCAGCCGATAACCAGCGTTTCTGCCTCCCCACCCTCAAAGGCAAGGTTAAAGCCGAACTTTACAGAGCTCCGCTCCAGCCTGTCCAGGTTCTCGCAGCATATCTCCTCGCCAAGCCAGGAGTCATCCAGCCCGCCGGCGCTGACGCTTGTAATTATAAATCTGAATCCGGATTCCAGCAGCACGCGCATGTATTTTTTTTGATCCCGCCCCCATACAGGTGAGACCAGCTCCAAACCTAGCGGCCCGCACAGGCCGGCAAATCTTTTTTTCTGAAATTCACTTGATATCCCGCCCTGCACCAGTCCCTCTATGCCATAGTCTTCTTTGGCCTCTTTTAGCATCCGGGCAAGCAGACCGGTCTCAGTCTCATCAGAGTCTGACTCTGCATATATCTGCGGTATGTCCATCAGGCGGGACTGGAGCTTTGTAATCCGTATGTTCGGGTGGTGCAGCAGCATGCTCTCTTGTGACTTTGGCGCAACCGTAAGCAGGCATTCTATGGAATGCCCCTCCTGTACCGACTGGAACATACAGTACGTGCTGTCCTTGCCGCCTGAGAACAATGCTGCCAGCTTCATGGCCCTGTCCCATAATGTGTGTGGGATGCCTCATTACTCATAATCGTCATCACAAATCAGACGGCTTTTCCGCTAATCATCAGCATCAGACTAGTTTTTAATCCGCATTATTTTAGTCCTGTCCATTACCTTCCAGAACTCTACGTTCTGCCCGTTTTCCAGCTTGCCCTGGACCTCCTCGTCTACCAGCGAGACGTCGATTGTCTCAAACGTTTCAGAGTCCATAATCTGGGTTATGTCGCCCGTCATGGATATGATCTGCCCGGTCCTTTTGTCGATCAGCGGGACGTGAACCTGCATGCTAACAGGGCCCACGTGCGGCCTTTTTTGGTCGTCAAAGACGCCGACTCCGACAATCCTTGCCTTTGCGGCGCCGTGCTTTCCCGGCTTGCTGGTGTCGTACTCTGAAATCCTGCACGGCTCCCCCGTTGCCTGATCACCTACGGGAAGCAGTATGTACGAGCCGATCTTTAATGATCCCAAGTCGGCCGGTTTGCTCATAAGAGACACGGGTGATTGTTGAATATTTAATGATTCCTGACTAGCTGCGCGGGCCGCACCGGCTAGAACCTCCAGATTCCCGGCCGGACGAACTTTAATCTTTTCTGGGTCAGCAAGAGGCTCCAGTTAATGGTCATAAAGAAAACGACTATGCCTATTCCGACTGCGTCTGCAACCAGGATTCCGACCAGCCTGTCCTCGAAGAGCTGCAAAAACGGGGTGAGCACCAGCTTGCTAATTGAGATCATTATATAGTACGATATCATCCTGCCGAGCCAGAACCCCACGTATGTTCCGATGTTTTTGGTCCGCATCAGGCCGTACGTCACAAAAAGCATGTTGCTGGGAAGCGGCGTTGCGGCAAAAAGAAAGGATATCAGGACGTATCCGAATTTTTTCCTGTTCAGATAGTCCTCGATTGCCTCCAGGTTTGACTTTTGCTCCCGTCCCGCAAACCGCCTGAAAAACCCGCTGGCCTGCTTTAGTACCAGCCTTCCTATGGTGGCCCCCGTCGCCCCGACTATGGCCAGTACGGCCGGATCCAGGGCCGGATCTATTACGTAAAACGACGAGAGTATAATCCACGTGGGTGGCATGAAAAGCGGCGCCGCATTGACTGCAATCAGGGTCAGAAATATCCCGAAATACGAAAACTCTGCAAACACCTCGAGGAGATCCGCCATGTACGGTGTTAATTGCACGCCATTCTAAACCCTTGCGCGGTCCGGTAGAATGGTCCTGTATGGTTCACCTGATAATCCCCGATGGGATCCGGGCCGGTCGCGCACTACACGCGTTATCCTTACAATCCCGGGACATCTAGTCTGTACGGGAATAGCAGATGCCCAATGTTCGGCCCCAGACGCGGAGAATTTTAAAAAACTGCAGATTATCACTAAACAATACATGCTTTTCAGCATCACACGCCATATCTCGTGCAAAAATGAACCAATCGTACAATATCCTTATAAGGAAAATTGGTGTTTTATATGTCGTGACTGATAATCTTTGGAAATGCTACCGGTGCGACCTGATCTTCAGGGACGATGCCCACGCAAGAATGCACCAAGAGATCAACGGGCACAGCGTTTCTAGGATAAAGGCAATCACGGCATAGCCGGAAATTGGCCCTTTTTGAATGATGCAGGAGGTGGGATTCGAACCCACGAACCCCTAAGGGAAAGGATTTCCTATCGTCGAGATCTTGAGTCCTTCTCGGTTGACCGGGCTTCGATACCCCTGCAACAGGGATTTTCCAGATCCCGTATTTGTCAATTACGATCACGGATAATGGCTGCCATAATGCCGTTTCAGGCCGGAATCTTGGTTTCAATAAACTTTATAATTGCCGCATATTGATGTCAAGCCATGAACGTAAATACCGAAGAGGCCAAAAACATGCGGAGCGGCGTGGATATAGAGGGAACCATATCCAAAAAGGGCGAAGCAAGAACGGTCAACAAAAAGGCGGGCGGAACAATCGATGTTTGTGACGCCTATCTTACAGACGATGCAGGGGAGATCAAGCTTACACTGTGGGGAGAGGACATTCCCAAGATAAACGACGGTGACAAGGTAAAGATCACAAACGGCTATACGAATTCCTTCAAGGGCGAGGTTGCACTCACAAAGGGCAAGTTCGGCCAGATGGAAGTAGTTACAGGCCAGTAAGACCCGGCGTCAGTAGGCATAGGCAGGATCAATCCTGCGCTGCGTCTCCACGATATGGTTGAGCATTTCAAACTCGTCTGGCGTCAGCTTGTGCGAGAACTCTTTTAGGAGCTTTTTTGCCTCGTGGTGCCGCGGCAGCGAGTAAAACACGTCCTCCTCGCGTATCTGCCGCCCTATGGTGACGCCCTGAACCGAGCACGCAACCTCGGATCCGGTCCTTGCCGTAGAGATTGTCTTTTTGTCCTCCTGTAGCTGGTGCACCCGGCCGATCTTTTTGCCCTGCTCGTTCATAAAGTCCGTCTTTTGCCGGAGGCTGCCTGCGTCAATCCGTATCCCAAACACCGCGGGATCGTTGTTCCTAAACACGAATCCCTTCATAAAGGTAAACTTTGCAATCGGGGTGAGCTCAGAGAATACTGCGTCCTCCTCGTGCATGGTGTCGTCCTGCACCCATTTCGTATAGCCCTCAATCAGGCTATAGATTACCCGGTCGGAAAATATCCGGACGTGGTTTTCAAGGGATTCGGACTCTGCGTCCGGAAGCGTCTTTACGTTAAAGGCCAGTATCACCCCAAGATGCCTGTCATTACCCTTGATCATCCCGGCCTCGATGACGTCGCGCCTGTTAACCGGGCCAATGTCCGCCTTTGCGATTGGAATCTGCTGGCGCTGAAGCATTGCAGTTATCGCCTCAAGGGATCCTATCGTGTCGCATTTTATTGTCAGCCCGTCAGTCTCCCTCGAGATGAACACCGACTCCATCTCTGCCTCGAGTTCCTGTCTGAATTTTTTAATCTCTGGATCGTTTTTTGCCACATATACCGTGGAGCCGGGCAGCACGCCCTCCAGGTCAGGCGAGGCGATCTTGATTCCGGCGGCGGCCTCCACAGAATCCACCGACTTGAACCTGTCGCGCGGGTCGCGCATCTCGTCGAGCGGCTTGGGAAGCAGTATCGTCTTTGGCCGAGTGACAATTATGTTGTTGCGCTTTGCCACAAGGATCGTGTCGTTTTTGCCAATCGAGCCGTCAATTAGGATTACATTGGCAGTGGGCCCCATTCCCACCTCGTCGTTTACCTCCAGCACGATTCCCCGCGCGTCCTTGTCCCCCAGTTTCAGCCTTTTTGCAAGATACTGCTGCGTCAGGCCGATCAATACTGCGAGCAGCTCCGGAATCCCCATCCCGCTGCGGGCGCTCATCGGGACGATGGATATCTCCTCGCCAAAGTCCTGCACCCGGTAGAACGCCTCTGAGCGGTAGCCGAGCACCGACAGGGTTCCCACCACGTCGTATATCTTTTGGTCCAGATCGGCCTGAATCGAGGCGTCCTGCGCCTTTATTGCCTGCGAGACTAGCGCAGCGTCGCTGCTGCGCCATCCGGGAATCTGATCCACCTTGTTTAGCGCCACCACAAAGGGGACCTTTCTGTTTTTGAGTATCTGTAGGCTTTCTGTCGTCTGCGGCTGAAATCCCCGGTTTACGTCTATAACCAGTATTGCAATGTCCGCCGCCGAGCCCCCGCGGTTCCTCAGATTGGTAAAGACCTCGTGGCCCGGGGTGTCGATTACGAGCACGCCGGGAATCTGCGTCTCTGAGCGGCCCAGCTTGTCGTATAGTGAGCCGCATATTTTTTGTATGGTCTCCTGCGGAAGAAAGCTTGCGCCAATGTGCTGTGTAATGCCGCCTGCCTCCCTCTGCTGCACGCCTGTACCCCTGATCTTGTCTAGCAGCGAGGTCTTGCCTGAATCAACGTGGCCCAGTACTGCCACAATGGGTTGTCTTACCTTCAATTCCTATCACTGAAACACTACACCCTCTTCGTGCAAAAAGCTCTCCTCGGAATCCGAGGCATGTATTATATTGTCAGTAAAGCCCAGGCCGAAATCCCCCCTGATCGAGCCGGGGGCGGCCTCAAACGACTTTGTGGCGCCGATCATCATCCTGGTCGTCGCAACCGCATTGTTTCCCTCAATGACTGCGGCAACCACCCTGCCGGACGTGATAAACGACACGAGATCCCCAAAAAACGGCTTGTCCTTGTGGACGCAGTAAAAGTCGGCTGCCTGCTGCTTTGAGAACTGGAACATTTTCAGCTTTACCAGAATAAACCCCTTTCTTTCAAACCTTGCAATTATCTTACCCGTAAGGTTGCGCGCTACTGCGTCTGGCTTTAGGATGAACAGTGATTTTTCGGACAATTCTACTTTTTAATTCCGCCCTTTACGTACTTTTTCGTCCATTTGAACTTTCTTGGATCACGTTTCAAGACCAGCATGTTTTTCTTGCACTTTGAGGAGCAGAACCACATTACGGTTCCGTCGTTTTTTGCAAACAGCGTTCCGGAGCCCTTGGCCACGGGCCTGTCGCAAAAGCTGCACGGTTTTACCAGGAGGCTCATCATACACACCTACTTTATCTTTTTAGCTTCCCTTTCGGTCTCGCGAAGCCTCAGAATGTCGCCCATCCGGACGGATCCCTTTACGTTCCTTGTAAGAATGCGGCCCTTGTCCTTTCCGTCCATAACCTTTACCCTGACCTGGATTACCTCGCCGGCAATGCCGGTCCTGCCCACGATTTGGATTATCTCAGCCGAGGTAATCTCTTCTGCCTCTGTGCTCATTCAGTCTTGCCGCCCTTGATTTTAGAAACCGTGTCGACGACCTGATCCACAATGTGCTGCGCGTCTCCGGCATCCAGGATTGCAGCAGCTGCCGACGTAATGTCAAAGCCCAGCGCCTTTCCCAGATCCTGCTTGCTTGGGACAAACACGTATGCGGCCTGCTGCTCGTCGCACAGTATCGGAAGGTGCGCCACGACCTCAGGCGGCTCCACGTCCTCTGCAATTACCACCAGCTTGCTAGTAGAGCGCTCGATGGCCTTTGTGACCTCGTTGGTGCCCTTTTTGATCTTGCCGCTCTGCTTGGCCACCCGGACTGCCTCCAAAATCGGGCTTATGAGATCCTCGGGTGTTTCGAATTTAACGTAATATGCCTTTCCCATTATGTATCACCCTAGGGGTTCATCTCCATTCCATAAATGCCGGTGATTGGTTTTAAAAGTGTTATTCGGAAAGAATTGATTTGATTTTTGCAACATACCCGGACATTAGCGCGCCAAGTCCTGCAGGCGAGCCGCCTTCTGCGTATATCCTGACTATCGGCTCGGTCCCGCTGGGCCTGACCATGACCCAGTTTTTTTCATCCGTGATTATCTTGATTCCGTCGGTGGTGTCGGCATCTGGGTTTTGGGACTTTAGGGCGGCCATTATCCTTTGTGCGCCTTCCGGCGAGCACGGAACCTTGTCCTTTGCGGTAAACGACTCTGGGAGCTCGCCTATACACTCGGATATTGTGGCCTGGCGTGATGCAAAAAGATCGAGTGCCAGTGCCAGGGCCATCGCGCCGTCTCGCACCTGGTTGTGCCGTCCGTACATAAAGCCGCCATTCTCTTCAAACCCGACTAGTGCGCCGGCAGAGACCATCCTTCTTGAGACCTCGACGCTTCCCACGGCGGTCCTAATCACGTCGGAATCGTACCTTCTGGCAAGGGACTCGATCGAGGATCCGGAATTAATGCACGTGACTATGGTGGAACGGGGGTTTTTCTCCAGAATAAACCCGGAGAGAAGCAGCGCGGACTGGTCACCGCTGAGTATCGCGCCGTTTTGATCACAAAACATGCTCCTGTCCCCGTCGCCGTCAAATGCGACTCCGAGATCGGCGCCGTGCTTGCGGACGGCATCAGACAGCCCGTGCAGGTTTTCGGGAAGCGGCTCTGGGCCGCGTCCGGGAAACCCGCCGTCTATCATACCATTAATCAGCACGGTCTTGCATCCCAGCTGCTCGCACAGTACCGGTGCGGTGACTGCCTGCGCCCCGTTGCCGGCATCAATCACTATTACGGGTCTTTTTTTGCGTATCGCAGAATGGTCCACCTGCGACTTTATGCCCTCAATGTACGCAGGAATGGTTCGGTCATCCGTTTCGGCGGTCCCGAACTTTTTGGCGGCAGGAGGCCGCCTGTTAAAATAAATTTCCTCAATCTCTAGCTCGTCTGCGCGTGAAATCTCTACGCCGTCAGATGCCACCGGCTTGATTCCGTTGTACTGCGGGGGATTGTGGGACGCAGTAACCATTATCGCCCCAGCATAGCCGAGCTTTTCTGTGGCATATTCCAGACACGGCGTCGGAACCAGGCCGGCCAGGCGGCAGTCGGTGCCGGCATAGTTTAGCGCAGAGCAGACAGTCTTTGTAACTACAATATTGGAGCTCCTGCCGTCATACCCTACAAGAATCGGGCCGGCCCCAAAGAACGCGGCAACGGACACCGCTATATCGTGTATGAACTCTAGGTCAAAATCCACGCCGAACACGCCGCGTATTCCGTTGGTTCCAAACAGCCTGGCCATATTATGCGGTGCGCCGCGCTCAATATAACAGGTTTTTTCCGGCAGAATCCGGACGTGGCGCGAGCCGTACATCAAATATACTTTATATTTGGCAAAGGCGGATCGTGCGATGTTGGCAAGCTACAAGGGCACGTATTCAAACGAGCAATCGCTGAATTTCGCCCTTCCCATAGTGGTAATACTGTTTTTAGGCGTGGTTTACATCATAACCCAGCGCACCGACTCTAGCTTTGTCAGCTTTATCCTGATAGGGGGGGCGGCAGCCACCATGATTTACTGGATTCGGGTCATCAAAAAGATGGCCATGGAGCAAAAGCCAAAGTATTCCGCCGGGGAGCAGGAAATGAAAAACTGGGTCTATGACCTGATAAAGGGCGAGGAGGAGTTTGTCTTTGTGGCCGAGGTCCCAGGCCCCGAGGACAAAATCACGGTAAGGTCGATTGACGGCGTCCTGTACATACGCGCAAGCAACAACTTTGCAAAAGAGATTCCCATCGAGGGCTCAAACGACATGCAGATTCACGATTTCAAGTACAGAAACGGCGTGCTGACCCTGCGCATAAAAAGGCTATAGCGTCTTTGCTATCTCTAGCTTGTGCGGCAGATACTTGTCGGTGATGTTTGTCAGCCCGTACTTTGAGAACGCCTCAAGCTCCGCCTTTCTTTTGATTTTTAAAAACTCGTCGAGCTCCTTTTTCCAGATTCCCTTCTGGTACCGGGGATCCTTTCGCAGGTCGTGGCACCTCTTGATGTCCGACTCTGTCATCGGTATGGTTGGCAGCTTGTACTTGTCAATGTCACTGGCCCATACGCCGACCCATTTTGCGTCCGGCACGGTAAGCTCGCGCAGGTGTGCTGCGTTTGCGGATCCGGACTTTATCACCATTGCAATGTGCTCCCCGTACACGTCGCCGTCGGTGAGTATTATCACCGGAAGGCTTAGCTCGTCGTGCAGCCTTTTTAGCAGGGTACGGGTGGAGCGCGGGGCCTGCCCCCCGGTGTCAACTATTATGGCCTTGAACTTTTTGTCCACCTGTTCCTCGACAAACCTGGTAAACAGCCCGCCCTTTTCTATCGCAATCACAATGTCCGCGCCGGTGTCTACCAGCTCGGCAGTGGTAAGGCTCGGGCCTATTGCGTATCCGTCCGGGTGGTTCGATAGGTTCATCTTTTTGCCCTCGTATCCGGGGACCGTATACTCTATGTTGAGATCCCCAAATATGCTGCTTCGCTCCTCGGGAAACACGTGAAAGTCCTCCCTCGGCTTTGTCAGGACAGCTTCTAAATCCACTATAATATTGTCAGACTCTGACTGGTCCTCAAAGTCCATCGCAAAGGCCTGCGACGAATAGTACACGTCCCGCAGCGTGGATGACTTTTTCTCCTTGGTCAGCCGGTTTGCAAAGAATGCAAGCCACATCAGCTGCGTAAAGGACCTCAGCTGCGAGGTGTTCTTTGAGCTGCGCACGGCGACGTTGCTTCCCAATATGTACTGCCTGGTCTTGCCGTCATAGACTATATTGCTGACAGACCTGCTGGGTATGTGAAACTTTGGAAACTCGCCCTTTTCAAGGTCCCCGTATATCTTTGAGCCCTGGCTTTTGAGCAGCTCTAGCAGGTTCTTTTGCTTTTCTTTAGCCTTACTTGCCCGTTTTTTTGATTTCTTCAACCACAATCTCCTCCTTTAGCATCTTTTTGTAATCCGGCTCCTTTTTCTCGCCTGCCAGTTCAGTGCAGAACTGGGCAATTAAGGGTACGTATTTCGAGTACAGATTCGCCCGTTTCTTGGCCATTTCTGCCTTGCCCTTCTTTTTCATGTATATGGAAAGCTTTCTCAGTATGAACTGGAGCGCAAGCCTGAGCTCCCGCTCTATCTCGCGCCTGTCTGCCACGTTCTCCTTTCCCACCGTCTTGTAGGGTATCCGGGTCGAGCAGATGTGCGAGACTATCACAAGCGGCGGATCCGTGTTGACGCTGTACCTCTTCCAGTCAATGTCGTTTACCACCTTTAGGACCACGTCGCTGCCCTCGTCGTACAGCAGCGGAATGCGGTTTGCAAACCTGTACACCTTGAGGCCCCTAGTGGAGATGTTTCCGCCGTATGCCACGCCCATCTCGATTACAAACGGAAAGCCCGAATAGGCAGATGCGGACCGCTGTATGACTGCGGCAAAGTCAGGCTCGAAGAACTTTTTGATCCCCTTTTCTAGCGGTTCGCCGCCGAGCGGCGCAAGGCAGCTGGGATCAGGCGACATAAAGTCGGTGAATTTTTGCAGCGAGTCACTCAGGTGGACTAGCTCCTGGTTTGTCATCATGCCGAGCCTTTTTTCCGGCTTGAATCTGGCGAATTTTGCAAATTTTTCGGCGGTGGTCCTGCCCACCCGCTGGAAGCGCTTTGTCAGAAACGTGACTATGGTGTCGCCGAGGACCGTGCTGCTCAGCTGCTTGTAATAGTCGCTCTGCGGGTCCAGCTCTATCACGACTGACTCGGACTTGCCAAAGTCCCAGTACGACAGCCGCTGGTTTGAGATGTCAATGTCGTCAATCCGGATTTTGCCAAGATCCTGAAGATCCGCCTTTATGAACGACGCAAGGGCGATTATCACCCGGACCGGCTTTGTAAGTGACGACCATTTTTTCGCCGCCCTTTTCATCATTTCATCAAAGTCCGGATTTGTCTTGCCCGCCCCGAGCTCCCGGCGCACCTTTGCAAGTATCGCATCATCAATGTGTGGAATCTGAAACGAGCTGTCCGTCATCATCCGCCGGATCGTCTCCACGTCCACGCCGTACGGGTGTGGCCGGATTATCGTGGGGGGCGGGGGCATTGTCCTGATTATCCTGGGGTACTTTGTCTTTTCGCCCTTGGGATCATCAAACGTGATCGACGCATACGGCGTGATCAGCGAGGTCTGATAGACGTAATCGCGTATCTTGGTTCCCGCCTTGGAATAGTCGCCCTCAAGGCAGATGCTGACTGACAGCCCCCTCCGGGACGTGTTTGCCGTCTTGTGCTTTAGTATTACCGGCTTGTTTTTCTGAATGTCCAGCAGCATTTCGTATTCCTCCTGCGTCTGGCCGTCCATCGAGCTCTTTACTGCGACTGGCTTGTTTGTGGTTATCTGTCCGTACAGTATTGCCATCGTCGCGCCTAATCCGAACATGCCCCTTGCCTGCTTTAGGCCGAACTTTGAGCCGTACAAAACAGTTCCAAACGCAAGCGGAATGTGCTTTGACTCTATTCCCGGGCCGTTGTCCCTTACGGTCAGCATGTACGGTTTTGGATCCGACCTTTCCGAATCGACTGCCTTGATTGTAAGGTGGATGTCAGGCAGTATGCCGCTCTGATCACACGCATCCAGCCCGTTTTCCACAAACTCCCTGACTGCCGTGTACAGCGAGCGCGTGGGGTTGCTGAATCCCGCAAGATCGCGGTTCCTATAAAAGAACTCGCTTGGCGAGATCTGGTTGAATTGTTCCTTAGAAGACATCCTGATCTTCCCACAGCCTCATTTTTTCTGCCTTTTCGCGGCGCCTGGCCGACTCGAGCCTGCTGTAAACCGAGCCGTGGACGCTCCCGCTGGAAAGCGACGATATCGCATCAACTGCCAGCCTCAGCCTTGTCACGTCGCCGATAACAGAGACCGTCCTCCCGTATACCGAGATGTTTGTTCCGCTTAGATTCTCCATGTTTTTTCTGGCCTTACCCCCCTCTCCTATTATTCTCCCTTTTATCCTTTCAATTTGTGACGGCGACTTGCCGGCAAACTCTCTCAGATCCATGACGTGCAGCGTTTTGTCGGGCTCTAGCAGGTTCATGGCAGTCTCTGGGGAAAACCCCCGCCCGATGGCCGAGATTATCTCGACTGCCTTGAAGGGCTTGATCTGCTCCATACCGCCGCTGCTGCTGACTAGCGTCTCGCCGCTCTGGCTGTCAATGTCAATGGCCACAGAGCACGAATCCTCGATTTTGGCCTTTGTCGCACCGTTTTTGCCGATAAGGACCGCGATTCGCTCAGTCGGAATCCTGACTATTTTTTCAAAGCTCAACTGACCACCGCCTCTAGCACGTCCAACGGGTTTTCCACCACCAGTCCCCTCTTTACGAAAAAATTCGTGATATTATTAATGTCTCTTTTCAGGAACTCTTCGGCGCCGGGATGCTGCACGTCCACTGCAGAGCCGAGATCAAAGACAGTCAGCCCGCCCTTGTGCTTGAAAATGTTGTACGGGGACAGATCCCCGTGGACCAGTCCGGCATCACGGTACATCCTCCGGATGATGGATACTGCCTCGTTATAGTCGCCCTCGTCGACCTGTGACTCTAAAAGCGTCTTGGCGGGGGAGCCGCCCTCGCCGATAAACTCCATGGCAAGCACGTTTTTGGAGACGTGTATGGGCCTTGGAACTGACAGGCCGCGCCTGAGGCACTGCTCCAGATTGGCAAACTCTTTTCTTGCCCACAGGCCGATCAGGTTCCTTGTCCCCTTTTTGATCCTTGTAAAGCGCGGATCCCCCTGTATGTACTGCAGGCGGCGCTTAAAGTTCGACGTGGTGACCAGGTATATTTTCAGGGCGACGTCCCGCTCTCCTGCCACGGCCCAAAACAGGACGGATTCCTTTCCGGCGCTTACCACCCCGTTGACATATGAGATGACGTGCGAGTTGATCATGTCGTAAAGCGTAAGCATGGTGGTCTTGTCCAGCACCTCGTTGACCACCTTGTTTTTCTTGAACCCGTCAAAAATTTTTCCGCGGCTGGCCTTTTGCATCAGCTTGTCGTTTATCTTTGACTCGAGCTTTGCGCTAATGTCGTCGTGGATGATCAAGACAGCTTACCGTGCAATGACGCTCAAAAGTCCCTGGGAAGGTGATCGTTGTTCTTTAGCCAGTCGACCTGCGGCAGGGTGAACCGCCATACAATGTCCCCCCTCTCGTCGCTCTTAAAATCCCACGGCGCAATAACTACAATGTCGTTGTCGCGTATCCAGATTCTTCGCTTTAGCTTTCCGCGTATTCTTCCGCGGCGGGTTATGTCGTCCGTACATTTTACCAAAACCTGATCACTGCCCAAAAGTTTTATCACCCTTCCCAAAAGCTCGCCCTCTTCCGGAAGGCGGATTTTTTTTAGCTCGCTCTCGTTTAATACCTTGCGTTTTCCCACAAGCCAATACGCAGTTTTTTCTATATAAGTGCTGTTTTACATTTTGAACACAATCAGAAACGGTATGCCGCCTATGTTCTTGACGCCCTCGCTGGAACCGATTCCCAAACGTATCGACAGCGAGACGGTCTGCCTGCCGGCCATGTTGATTATAGACGAGTTTTGCAGAAGTGTCTCGGCCTCTGCCGCATCGACTGTCCTATCCCCGTAATAGCTCCGGCTGATGCTTACCTGTAGCTCGTCCTTCCGTACGTCCCGTCCGATAAGATCGGCATCACAGATGTTGAGCATGGAGCTTTGTCTGTATGTGGCCGTTTTGACGCAAAACTGCATCATGCATACTTGCCTTTCATCGTGGATTTGGCGCCGCAGGCCTCGCATACCAGAAACGAGAGCCGGTTCTCCTTGATTATTTTCGTATCCGGGCTGTTGCACGTGAGGCAGTCGACATAGTCCTTGACGTATATGCGAAACAGCCTGGTAAAGTCGTCCGGATCCCTTTTTCCGATAAACATGGCCTTGTCGCCCATCCGCTCTGCGGGCACTGCGAATTCCTTGGAGAGGTACTGCAGCACCTTGTCGGGATCCCGCCTCAGGATCTTTGGAAAGTCAGAAAAATTCCGCAAAAACGTCTTTTGTCCCTCCCACATTACGTCGACTGGCGGAAGCTCAAAGCGCTCGCTGGCCTGCTTTTTGTCAGACAGGCTGTCCTTTATCCCCTTGAGGAGCTTTTCATACTCTGCCTTTGTCAATGCCTGAGATCAGACCACGCGCCCTATATGGATTTGTTTTAAAAAAAAGGGCAACGGCGGGGCCCCCAAAGGAGACGTTTGAATCCGCATGCACCGGATCTGACCGCTTGTAAAAAAAGAACCGGTGGCCGGGAACCCTAGATTTTTCCTATTCGGAAGACGTTGGTTCCACATTTCGGGCATGTGCCCTTTACTGCCGGCCTCCCGTTTTTCAACTTTGTCTCTTTGGGATCCTTTATCTCCCTTTTTGCCCTGCATTTTACACAGTATGCCTCTACCATTATAACCAAAACACGGGAAGCGTCATATTTAGGAAGAGCCTGTAAAGAATATTTAACTATAAACTAGACAGTACGGATTTTTTCAGTGCCCCAATCCCGACGGATTGCGAATATTTCGCGGCAAATTTGGAATTATCTTATGATTTCGGAGAGAAGCGCGATTTCTTCCAAAAATCGGGCATTTAACGCCATAATTGGAACCGGCGGTATATTTACAAGCGGACGCCATACACGGGGGAACCATGGTGTCAAGAAAGGGGGGCATGGCCTCGAAAAGGGGCGTCCTGATCACGGCAGGCATCCTGGGGGCAATCACGGTGGCCAGTTTTTTGGTGTGGAACATACCGTACAATCAGGACACCGTGTTTGTAGTGTCCGACTTTGAGGCCAACCTGGACGGGGTAAAAAACATACACAAATCAATCAATGCGGAATTGGACGAAAAATTCCAGGGGCTGCTAGACGGGGACGTGGATGCCCAAGAGTACATAAATTCGGCAGAGGCGGCCACCTGGCAGATCAATGCCGAAATCATAAAGGTCGTCAACAGCGGCCCGACTGAGGAGTGGGAGCAGAGCTATATCGGCTATATGGAATCCCTCAGGCAGTCAAACTCGCACATCCGGGAGACCATAGTGTTTGCAAACATGGCAAAAGACGGCGCCAGTCAGGACAGGCTGGAGGAGGCGCTAGATGCCATAGGCCAGCTAAAGGCCAGGGCAGAGGCACTGGCCATGTCATCGGACGACGCCAGGCCGTAGGTCACGCCTGAAACCGAATTATCATAATTTTAAACGTTGGAAATTGTTAAAAAGCAATATCGCAGGTATAATAGGAATGTCCCAAAGCAACAAAAAGCTGGAAAAAGACATCAGCTCCTCTACTGCCAACAGGCTGCTGGTAATCTGCGTGGACAGGGACAACGACGTGGGTGAAAAGACAAAGATTGCCACCCCGGTCGTGGGAAGGGACGCATGCATAGAGACCGCACAGAGGCTTGCGCTGGAGGATCCGGAGGACGCCGACTCTAATGCGATATTTTCCGCAATCAAGACGTACG